>NZ_JBHSFP010000005.1:0-382955 GCF_042654065.1 Sphaerisporangium dianthi
GAGCAAGGTCAACGCCGGCAAACACGTCCATCTGGTCGACATGCACGCCGCGCTGACCACCGCCGACCTGATCGACGGCATCCACCCCACCTCCGGCGGCTACGACAAGATGGCCGCCACCTGGTACAACGCCCTGCTGTCGGTCCCCGGCACCATCGGCCAGCCAGGCGGCGGCACTCCCACCCCCACTCCCACCCCGAGCCCGACGCCGACGTCCTCGTCCACCAGCGCGATCCGTGGGGTGGGCTCGGGCCGGTGCCTGGACGTCACCGGCGTCTCGCAGACCAACGGCACGCAGGTGCAGATCTACGACTGCAACGGTCAGACCAACCAGCAGTGGACGCTGACCGCCGCGAGCGAGCTGCGGGTGTACGGCGGCAAGTGCCTGGACGTGGACGGCGCGAGCACCGCCGACGGCGCCAAGGTGCAGATCTGGGACTGCAACGGCCAGAACAACCAGAAGTGGCGCTTTAACAGCGACGGCACGATCACGGCGGTCGGCGCGAACAAGTGCCTGGACGTGCCGAACTACTCCACCGCCAACGGCGTGAAACTGCAGATCTGGTCCTGCGGCACCGCCGCTAACCAGCGCTGGACACGCGTCTGACCGACGAGCCCCCGCCGGGGCGGCCCGAGCCGGCCGTCTCGACGGGAGCCGGCCTTCGCGGCCCGAAGCCGGCGTGCCGAACCCGCGCTGTCGCGTGGGGGTGCGCGTCTCCGCGAACATCTCCCGCACGGCGAAAGGACCAAGCGTGAAACGTAGGATCAGGGCCCTGTTGGCCGCCGCCGCGTTGCTCCTGGTGGCCGCAGGCACGCTCCTGGCGGTCCGGCCCGCCGCGGCCGCGTCGCTCACCCGGGTCACCGGCTTCGGTACCAACCCGACGAACCTGAACATGTACATCTACGTGCCGGACCGGGTCGCGGCACGACCGGCGCTGCTGCTCCTGGTGCACTATTGCAGCGGCTCGGCCAGCGGCATCTTCAACGGCAACGGGCACGACTACGTGACCGCGGCCGACCGGTACGGGTACGTCATCGTGCTCCCCGAGGCCACGCGCAGCGGATCGTGCTTCGACGTCTCCACGGCGAACGCGCTCAAGCGCAACGGCGGCAGCGACTCCACCGGCATCATGTCGATGGTCTCCTACGCCCGGCAGCGCTACAACGTCGACCCCGGACGGATCGTGGTCAGCGGGTTCTCCTCCGGCGCGATGATGACCAACGTCCTGGCAGCCCAGTACCCGGATGTGTTCTCGGCCGCCTCGGCGTTCTCCGGCGTGCCCGCCGGGTGCTTCGCCACCACCGACGGGTCGTTGTGGAACAGCCAGTGCTCGGGTGGGAACCTCATCAAGACCGCCCAGCAGTGGGGCGACCAGGCCCGCGCCATGTATCCCGGATACACCGGCGGCTACCCCCGGATACAGCTGTGGCACGGCACCACCGACACCACCCTCGCCTACCCGAACTTCGGCGAGGAGATCAAGCAGTGGACCAACCTGCACGGGCTCTCCCAGACCCCGGCGTTCACCGACCGTCCGCAGTCGAACTGGACGCGCACCCGGTACGGCAACACCGGCACGCAGGCCACCATCGAAGGAATCAGCATCAGCGGCGTCGGCCACCAGCTGCCCATGAGCGGTCAGCTGGCCTACGCCATCGCCTTCCTCGGCCTCGACGGCACCACGACCCCGACCCCCACGCCCACCCCGACGCCGACCCCCACTCCGACGCCCACGCCCACGCCCACGCCCACGCCGACTCCTACGCCGACTCCTACGCCTGGTGGCAGCGGTCCGATCAGGGGTGTGGCCTCCGGTCGTTGCATCGACGTGCCGAACGCCACCACCACCGACGGCACCCAGGTGCAGTTGTGGGACTGCAACGGCCAGACCAACCAGAGCTGGAGCTCCACCTCGGCCGGTGAGGTCCGGGTGTACGGCAACAAGTGCCTGGACGCGGCCGGCACCGGCAACGGTGTGAAGGTGCAGATCTACTCCTGCCACGGGGGCGCCAACCAGAAGTGGCGGGTGAACTCCGACGGCAGCATCGCCGGCGTGCAGTCCGGACTGTGCCTGGACGCGGCCGGCGCGGGCACCGCCAACGCCACGAAGATCCAGCTCTACACCTGCCACGGCGGCAACAACCAGAAGTGGACCTGGACCCGATGACCCACACCCGGCGCGAGCGGTCCTGACCACTGCTTCCGCCGGATCTGGGAGGCGAAACCGGACGGGTGTGACTCACGGCATTCGCCGATGACCTGGGCATCCTCCACGGAGGATGCCCAGGGTCATTTCCGTCCCCATGTGCGGCTTCGTGGCGGGCCCTTCGCCCGGTCGACATATTGCTTGCGGTGGTTCGGCGGTGTGGGCGAGACTCGTCGGCGATCGCATAAAAGGGGCGGAGGAGACGATGAGCGCCGCCGGCAAGGGCAATGCCTACCTGGAGCAGGTCGTCGCACAGCAGGCGGTGCTCGAAGATGATCTCAAGGCGCGCCGTGGCGCCGCCGCGCCCGCCGCCGTGGCGCTCGCCGTGAGTCCGCCGGCCAGGCGCGAGCGGGCTTCGGGCGGAGCCGACTCCCGCAGGTCGACGCCGGGGCCGGTGGATGTGCGGATCACCGGCTTCTGGCGGTGGAAGAACGTCCTGGTGCCGCCCAACGCGTTCGTGGTGCACACCCGGCGTGGCAGGGAGAAGCCGCTGCACATCGGGCTCGGCGTGTCGTTCCGCTTCAACCCCGCCATCGATTCCTTCCTGGTGGTGCCCGGAGCCACCCAGACGATCCTGATCAACGCGTACTGCATCTGCCGGGAACTGCAGGGTGTGCTGGTGCAGGGCTACGTCCAGTGGATCATCCAGGACTTCGGCATCGCCTACCGCAAACTGGACTTCGGTGACCCGGAGGACCCGATGCGGCTGGTGAACCTGCAACTGCGGGAGCAGGCGGAGGCGGCGATCAAGGACAAGGTCGCGACCATGGGCGTAGGCGACGTGCTCAGCGACAAGCAACCCATCATCGAGGAGCTGACCGCTCGGCTGCGCGCGGTGGCCGAGGGTGCGGACGACAGCGACCAGGGGCTCGGCCTGCGCATCGTCACCGTCCAGATCAAAGAGGCCGTCGTCAGCTCGTCGCGGCTGTGGGAGAACCTGCAGAAGCCGTACCGGGCCGAGCAGGGGCAGATCGCCCGGCTGGCCGAGCTGCAGGCCGAGGAGGCCATCGCACAACGCGAGATGGCGACCGAGCGGCTCAAGGAGACCCAGCGCCTGGAGTACGAGCGGGAGCTCGCCGAGCTGCGGGCTCGCAACGAGGCGTCGCAGTTCGACACCGAGGCCGCCGAGCGGCTACGGCGCACTCAGCGGGAGCACGACGACGCCAGGGCGGTGGTGGAGCTGGAGACCGAGTCGACCCGGCACGCGCTGCGGATGGAACGCGAACGGCACGCGGAGGAGGCCGAGACCGGCAGGCTCCGGATCGACCGGGAACAGCAGCTCAAGCGCCTGGAACTCGACGGCGAGCTGGATCTGGCCCGCTCCAGGGCGCGGTCCGACCACGAGCGGGCGGTGCTCGAGCTGGAGCGCGTGGGGATGCGGGCCGAGATCGACAACCGGCAGAGCGCGGCCAGCCTGCAGGCCAAGCTGATCGGCCTGCTGCCCGAGATCATGGCGAAGCTGCCCAAGCCTGAGGAACTGCGCACGGTGACGATCAACGGCGGTGACCGGACCACGGTGTCAGGCCTGCTGGCCGAGCTCGCCATCGTGATCGGCACCCTGCGCTCGGCGGTCGCCGCCGACCGCCCGGACACGCATTAAGGCCGGAAGCGTATTCGCCGTAGAGGTGATCCGCGGACCACCGAATGGTCCGCCTGGTTGAGGGCTGTATCCGGGCGATCGTGAATACGCTTTTCGGCCTCCTTTTTGGGCGACATCCTATTAGAGTGCCTGCTTTTCGCGGTGCCGGACACTTTTTGGATCGGGAAACCGTTGCAGTGGTGGATGCTGCGATAAAGTGTCCAGGCCTTCGATATGCCGGTATCTCTGGACCGGCGAGATGCCTCCGGAAAGAAGGGGCCGCATGTTCGGGCGCGGAAGATCGAAGAAGGAACGGGCGGCGGCCCGCTTCGCCGAGGAAAGCGATCGCGCCGGACCCTCGTGGCAGGATCAACTGGACGTGGCCCGTGAAGTGGTCGCCTCCTCCTGTCCGGGCGAGCTTGAACTGTTCGATTGGGTGGCGGCCGAGTTCCGTAATGATCCCGGCCGTGTTCTCGGTGGGAAACGGCTGCGAGCCCCGATAGGCGCGGGCGTCGATCTGAGCCTGCTGACCCCGTATGTCTTGTCGGCCGTGACGTTTCTGTTCGCGGCGGTGACCGCTCGCGTCGTCGACCGGGGCGCGGACGCGGCGATCGACAAGATCGGGCGCGCCGCTCGCGACAAGCTCGCCATTCTGCTCCGGCGGCGCACCGACCGGCCAGGTGGCGACGATGTCGCGGTCGCGGAGACGAACGCGGGAGCGCACGGTGATCGCATCGCCTCGGCGAGGTTCACTCCGGCGGAGGAAGACGAGCTCCGCAAGGCATTGGTGGCCCATATTCTGGTTTCCAGCCTGACCGAGGATGAGACGCGCCAACTGGCCGAAGTGATGATCGACTGGCTGCGTCGGCGGGGTGAAACGGATCCGGAGGCGTGATCATCCGCCTGCGTCGGCGTCCCGACGGCCTCGCCCCTCGCTCTCCTCGTCCGGATCCGCTCGCCATGCCGTCGCCGGCCCGTGGCCGCTACCTGCTCCTGGTGATCGTCATGGTGCTGGCCGGAGCGTTCGTCGGCCAGAACCTCCACGACCAGATCTGGGGAAAGTCGTGGCAGCTCACGATGGAACGATGCACAAAAGAGGAGATCTGGGCACAAGCCGGGACGGGGCTCGCCGGTGACGACAAGAGCATCGTCGATCGTGCCGAGACGATCACCGGCGATTATCGGCGGCAAGTGGACTGCGCCGCTTCGGCCGAGCGGCGGCGGATGGTCGCGAATCTGGGCGGAGCGTCCGCGGTGCTGATACTCGGTGTCGCGTTGATGCTCCTGCTGCCCCACCGGTTGCTGCGCCGCGCCGGCCCGCTTCGCACTCCGCCCGCTTCCTGGGCCGCCCGCGTGGAGACGGAGGCCAGGGCCATGGGGCTACGGCGCGCGCCTGAGGTGGTCTTCGGATCGCTGCGGTCGCGCGAGCCGTTCACCGTGGACCGGCCCGGCCGGGCGCGCATCGTCCTGCCTCCCGGCATCGTGACCCTGCCGTCCGAGCAGGCCGACGCTGTCATCCGCCACGAACTCGCGCATGTGCGAGCCGGTGATGTCACGCTGGTCTGGCTCACGCGGGGGGTGTGGTGGGCGCTGCCTCCGATCTTGCTGATCCCCCCGGCCGTGACTTTCTGGCCGTTTCTCAGAACGCTCGCCGTCGCGGTGTTCACCGGCGGTGACACCATGACGGCGAAGCTGGGCCTGGTCGGATCGGTGAGCCTGGGAATGGCGCGCCATCCCATCGTGGCCGACTACGGTCCGCGGGCGGTCCTGTTGCTCGCCCTGTCGGCGGCGGTCGCCCTGGCGGTGCTGCGCTCCCGTGAGCACGAGGCCGACATGCGAGCCGCTCAAGGCCCGGCCGGTGGGCCACTCGCCGATCTCCTGCGCGGGCGACCGGAGACGCACCACTCTTGGTGGCGGCGCCTGAGGGCGATCCATCCCGTTCCCTCCCGTCGCCTGGCCGCCCTGGAACGCCCGGTCGAGGCGCTGGGCAGTCCCGCCATCGACGCCTTCGTCGTGGCGATGCTGGCGACCGTGGTGGCACGCGATCTGTCCTCCATGGCGCCGTACGGTTTCGGAGAATCTCTCGGGATGACAGTCGACGAGAAGCGTGCGGCCGGGCTGATCGCCGGATCGGTCCTGGCGCTGGGCTGGGGTACGGCGCTGTGGCGGACAACCGCGGCCGCGCGAATCGAAAGCGAGGCCGTTCGCACACGGCGGGTGACCCTCGCGATTTGCGGCGGTGCGCTTCTCGGGCAGATGGTCTCCATCCGGAACACCGCCGCGATCACGCAGGCCCTTTTCTGGACATCGAACGCCTTGATGTTCTTGATCTTGCCTGTGGTGCTGGCCGGCGCGGGTGCGTGCAGCATTGTGTTCGCCCGGAGGTGGGCCCTGCTCGACCACGCCGGCCGCCTCACCCGGCAGGGCTACGCGGCCGCCATGGTGGTCAATGTCATGGTGTTCGTCGGCGGATTCTGGGTCGGCACGGATATCGCGACCTTCATGTCCATACGCGAGCAGTTCTCCGCCCGTCAACCTGATTCCGGCGCCTGGGTGCGCGCGTATGTGGCCACGGGCGTCTTCTCCAACCAGGAGGTTCTCAACACGGTGGTTCTGGCGGCCATGGCCCTGGTGGGGTGGTGGTGGATCACCCGATCGCGCGAGCTCTCCCCTTCCCCTCCGGTCGAGGGTGACGCGGCGCACGCCTCCTCGTCATGGCTGTATGCCGGATTCATCGCATCCATGAGTTGCGCCGCGGCGGTCGCCGCCTCCGCCGTGCGCTGGATGGCCGGCTCTCCTGTGGAGAAGGGCGTCCAGTTCTACACGTTCCAGTTCCATGTTCTGGTGCCGGTCTGCGCGGGTGTGGCCTGCCTGAGCGTGCTGTTGATCTTGGAGGGTAAGGCCGGATTGGTGCCGGGGATCGCCGCGGCCACGGTCGCGACCGCATCATCGGCGGCAACGGTGTGGTTCCACCGTCTCGCGACCTGGTCCCACCCCTTGCGGGCGATGCATGTACTGGGCGCCGACGCGCTGAGCATGACTCTTGTCGTGGTTCTCACCCTCGCGCCTCTCGCGGCGTTCCTCCCGTCGCGCACGCCGTCCCACCGGCCGTCCGTCCGGTGGGCGGCGGTCGCCGCCACGGCGCTGCTGACCGCCACGCTGGGTATCACGCTTCTGAATTCCGGCACCCTGCTCCTTGTGGGTGGATGACCGGGCGAACGGACGCTCACGCATCAATAGAGCCGGCCGTGTTCCGATTTAAAACAGGCCGGCAATGCCTCCTGCCTGTCGATAACGTCTCGGACCGTCAGGCCGAATTTCGAGTAAGGCGAAGAGTGTCAGGGATATTGCCGGTCCGGCCGCGGGCTCGGTGGCGAGCGAATAGCAGGTGGTGTCAGAAAGCGGTCATCGATATTGTCGGGACGGCGGCGGCGGTACACACTCTGGGGAAAGAGGCCCGGCCTTTACCTGACGGAGGTGCCGTGAACAGACCGCTGATCAAAGTTCATAGGACAGGGAACCCGATTCTCAGGAGGGTGTTCTCCGCCGCCGTCGCGGTGCTCGCCGTGGCATTCCTCTGCGTGCCGCCCGCCGCCGCCCTCGCGCTGCCGACGCCGAAGAGCCTGACCGCCTTCCTGGACCTCGAGTGCTTCAAGACCAATCCCTACCAGCCGCCGGCCACCACGCTGACGCTGCGGCACATCAACCCCGTGCTCGGCAACCTGCCGATCGAGACCGTCACCCTCGGCCAGCGTGAGCAGCTGTGCGTCCCGGTCGCCAAGAACACCCAGGTGCCGCCGTCGCCCGCGCTCGACTTCATCAAGTACATCGACCTGGCCTGCTACCGGATCTCCGGCACCACGGTGAGCACGGGCCTTGTGCTCAGCCACCTCAACCCGCTGTTCCAGAACCTGCCGCGCACGCAGATCTCCCTGAACACCCCGCAGCAGCTGTGTGTGCCGGTCATCAAGAACAACGTGGTCCCGCCCACCGAGGTGCTGTCACTCGTCCGCCACATCGACCTCAAGTGCTACGCCATAACCCCGAACACCCCGTTGAACCAGCAGCTGTCCCTGCGCCAGCTCAACCCGGTCCTGACCCCGGTGATCCCCACGCACGGCGCGCAGGTCCTCTACGCCCGCCAGCTGTGCGTCCCGGTGCAGAAGGCCGGCGACAACATCCCGACCGAGGTGTTCAACATCGTCCGGTGGATCGACCTGGAGAAGTTCGACCTGGTCACCCCGGCCCTGCCCACGGTCTCGCTGACCCTGCGGCACATCAACCCCGTCCTCGCCGGCCTCCCGGCCGAGCAGGCCATCCTCTCCGGCGCCTCGCAGCTGGCTCTGCCGGTCGCCAAGAACGGCAATCTCCCCCCGGGCTGACGCCCTGACCCAGAGCCCTTCCACCCCGCGCCTGTGGAAGGGCTCTGCCGTGCGCGCCGCGACGGACGCACGGCCCCGGCCGCGAAGCGCGGCCGGGGCGTCGCGGCCGGGTGGCGGCCACCGTGTTGGCCCACAGCGTGTCGCCGCCCACGGGCGGCACCGTGACCGCGCGCAGCACCGAGGCGAGCGGCGGCCGGTCCACGAAGGTGACGTCGGTGTGCCACCGGTCGACCTTCTGGCCGTGCCGGTAGTCCAGGTCGAGGATGTGCGCGTTCTCGTCGAGCGAGGGGACGGTCGGATGCGCGGTGGTCGGCTCGCCGAGCAGCCGGGCGAACGACCTGGGCCCCCTCCGTGCGGTGGAGGGGGCCCAGGTCGTCTCCGGGCCGCGGCCGGACGTGGTCTCCCGTTACCAGCCCTGGTTCTCGGGAAGGGCCAGCGACAGGTACTTCTCGTCCTCGGAGACCATCACGCCCGAGCGGCAGCACTCGTCCAGGAACGCCGTGACCTCGCTCAGCGACACGTCGAACCCGCGGTCCAGGAGTGTCTGGTGGACGCGCTTCCGGCCGCGGGCGGTGTCCCCGCACGCCTCGTACGCCTCGCCGTGCCAGCCGTGGAGCACGGCCTTGCGGGGGCTGCCCGAGCGGGTGTCGATGATGCTCACCTTGCCGGGCAGGCGCTGGTAGAACAGGACCGGCCGGCCGCCGCTCGCCCATCGTTCGCGCCAGCCCGCCACCGCGGAGGCGAGCAGGTCGTGGCTCTCCCGGGAGGCGACGTCCGAGGCCCCGAAGTCGAAGAAGTAGGCGATCCGCGAATGGTCGAGCTCAGGGGGGTACACGTACTTGTAGCTGGCCTGGGGGCGGATGTCCTCGATCGCGAACGAGGGGTCCATGAAGTAGGGGCTGAAGCGCTCGAGCCAGATGCCTATCTGGCTCGCGGGCGGCTGCAGGTGCTGGATGAGCGGGACGAGCTCCGCCTGCTCGGTGTAGTCGGTGTCGGTCTCGCCGGGGAAGCCGAAGAGGATGTGCCATTCCACGGAGATGCCGAAGTAGGCCGCCCACTTCAGCAGGCGTATGTTGATCAGCTTGGTCGAGCCCTTGCGCATCAGTTCGAGCACGTGGGTGTTCAGGCTCTCGATGCCGGGCTG
The DNA here is from genome assembly GCF_042654065.1 of Sphaerisporangium dianthi. Taxonomy (NCBI): domain Bacteria; kingdom Bacillati; phylum Actinomycetota; class Actinomycetes; order Streptosporangiales; family Streptosporangiaceae; genus Sphaerisporangium; species Sphaerisporangium dianthi. Next base: position 9,313 of record NZ_JBHSFP010000005.1, read on the forward strand.
GACCCGCCGGATGCCGGCGCGCCTCAGCAGCCCCAGTTGCTCGCGCGTCAGGTTGGCCTTGACCTCGAAGAACAGGTCGATGTCCCAGCGCCGCTCCACCAGCTCCGCGCAGAAGGAGGTCAGGTACTTCATGTCGAGGATGTTGTCCACCGCGTCGATGCGGCGCGTCGGGTAGGCGAGGAGGAGCTCTTCGAGGTCCTTCAGTGCCCGGTCGCCGGTCTTGGAGCGGTAGTCCATGCCGAGGGCGTTCAGCCCGCAGAACGTGCAGTGGTGCCGCTGGCCCCACCAGCAGCCCCGGGAGAACTCCACGGGGAGGCGGACGGCGTTGTCGCCCAGGACGCGCGAGGTGTCATGCCGCGCGAGGCTGCGGAAATAGTCGTGGTAGTCGGGCGCGGGCAGGTCGTTGAGGTCGTACGTGCGCGCCGCCTCGTCCGGCTCGTCCGGGAGCGCCCCCTGGCGGTGCACGCCCGGGATCGGGTCGCGGGTGCCCGCGGCGAGTCCGTGCAGCAGGGCGGGCAGGGCGATGTCGCCCTCACCGGACACCACGTAGTCGATCCACGGCAGCTTCTCGGCGTAGGCGACGCCCATCCCGGCGTCGAAGTTCGCGCCGCCGTAGATCAGCGGCAGGTCCGGGAAGCGGGCCTTGAGCCGGCGGCCCAGGGCGAAGGAGGCGGTGTTCTGCAGGAACGTCGAGGAGAACCCGACGGCGTCGTAGGACGCCCAGTCCACGGAGTCGACGCAGCCGTCGACCCAGGCGGGAAGGATCTCGCGGCGGAAGGCCACCAGCCGCGCGGGGCCGTCCGCAAGGATCCGCGACCAGCTCTCGGAGACCTCCGGGTACTCCGTGAAGTAGTCCGCCTCCGGCTCGATGTCGCCGAACGCCGCGTACGAGAAGAGCCATTCCCCCAGCTGGTGGAACCGGTCGTCGTTCATCTCGGAGATCCGGTCGTAGATCCGGTTCCCGAGCAGGGCGCTCAGTTCGAGGTTGAGGTACAGCGCGTCGCAGTCGTGACCGGCCCGCTTGACGATCGCCTGCAGCAGACCGCACTGGATGGAGGGCGCGTCGGCCCAGGACCACGGCATGTTGACCAGCGCGACCCGCAGACGCCGCGGCGGGGGAGGTAGAACCGGCCGGGACCGGTCCTTGGACACCAGTGGCAGCGTTCTGGCCTTCGCCACGGAGTCCGCCGGTTCACCGGCACCAGGCCTTGGATTCAATGTTCCCTCCTCCGCGGCGAACGCCGTCGAGCAGTGGGTGGGCCCTCTGAGAGTGATCGATCCTTGTGAAGCGGCTAGAAGTCGCCGCGAGCCTGCGCGGTGAGTTTGATGACCTGCCGGAGGCGGTCGGGCGCCAGCAGGCGGCCGGCCGCCGGGAGGGTGAAGGCGGTGCCGGAGGGCAGGACCGCCACCCAGCCGTCGCCGCGGCGCGCCTTCCCCCGTTCGCCGAGCCAGGGGCCCATCGACGCGCTGCTCGCGCCCCCGTCGCGTTTGAGCAGGAAGAACTGGTCGCGCAGGTCCTCGAACGCGGCGAACTCCTCGATGTTGGTGAACGGGATGGTGGAGTCCGTGATCGGCACGAGGTCGACGCGAGGGGCGTCGAGCGGGCCGCCGGGGGTGAGTCTCCGCCCGAACGCCGAGAAGTACAGCATGGTGTGCGCGGTGTCGATGCCCCCGACGAACGGCCGGTCGTCGGCTGAACGCCTGGTCGCCCGCATGCGGTCGTCGCCGGGCCGCCTGTCGATCTCGCCTGGCCACCTGGCGGACCCTTCGGCGCGATCCCGCCAGGGCAGGTAGCGGACGATGTCCTCGCTCGGCGGCAGCGGCACGATCTCGACGCCGAACGCGTCCGGACTCTTGGCGACGATGGAACCGGGCGTCAGGGAGAACGTGCCGATGCCGGCGATCGACCAGAGCTCCTCGTGCTCGATCAGGAAGTCGTACGTGCGCGCGGCCTCGTCGGCGCGCTCGCTGGGGAATCCGGTGAACCCCATCATCTGGGCGCCGATCCCGTGCTTCGCGAGCTCGGCGAGGATCTCGGGCACCTCCGCGATCCGCACCCCCTTGTCGATCAGGTCCAGGACCCTCTGGGAGGCGGACTCGTAGCCGAAGGAGACGGCGACGCATCCGGCGTCCCGCAGCCGCCGCGACATGTCGCGCTTGGGGAAGGTCCGTTCCAGGCGCAGCTCGGCGGACCACCGCACCGGGGCCGGCAGGTCCTTCATCGCGTCGCAGAGCAGGCGCAGGTACCGGGGGGACATCGCGTCCACCGCGAAGTACACCGTGCGGCCGATCTGGGTGATCTCCTGAAGGTCCTCGACGACCCTGTCGACGGGACGTTCCCGCGACGGCGACGTCGGCCGGTCGGAGTTGAGGCCGTAGTCGCAGAACGTGCACTTGTTCCAGTAGCAGCCCCTCGTGGGGCTGTACAGGACCACGGGCTCCGGCGACCAGTAGGAGTCCCAGTCCCAGACGTCGTAGGCCGGGGCCGGCAGTTCGGCCATGTTCTCGTAGTTGATCGACGAGGGGCGGGACGGCGCGTCCTCGCGGCTCAGCACTCCGGGGATCCCGGCGAGGCCGCGTCCGTCACGGACGGCGGCCAGGATGTCGCAGAAGGGCGTCTCCCCCTCGCCGGGGACGATGAGGTCCACGTCCGTGAACAGCCGCCAGTAGTCCCCGGGAACCCGGGCGAACCGGACGTGGTCGCACACCTCGGTGCCGCCGAACACGATGACGGCGTCCGGGCAGGCCGCCCGTGCCTGTCTCGCGAGGCGCAGGGCCATGGGCAGTTGCCCGGTGAAGCTGACCGAGAAGCCGATGAGCGGCCACTCGCGCTCCCGCAGGACCTCCTGGAAGGGCCCCTGGACGTAGGGATCGAACGGGCCGGTCAGGGCGTCGAGCACCGCGGCGTCGCACAGGTCCTCGTAGCACGACAGGTTCACCACCCCGCCGAGCCTGATCTGGAAGTCGGCGATGCTCTGCGGGGCGCCGTCGAGGCAGAGGAGCTCCTGCCAGCGTTTCATCGCGAGGACGGCCTGCCGGTAGGTCGGATAGTGGTAGAACGACGGGCCGTCCTTGAAGATCTCGACGGCCCTGCCGACGAAGTCGGGCGCCAGCCCCTGCGCGGCGAGGGCGGCCCGGTAGGCGAGTTCGTCCGCCCTGGTGACCTCGTCGGCCGCCTCGACGCGTTTCCTCGTCTGGGCCGCCCGGTCCAGCAGGTCGCCGACCTGCTCCGGGCGGGCGAGGTGGTTCAGCGCGTCGATGTTCGCGTCGAGGCAGCGGCCGCCGGAGAACCCCGCGCGCCGCGCCGCGCCCACGAGATACGGGATCGAATGGTACGGCTGCGTCGGGTCGGTCAGCGGCGGATTGATCAGCAGATAGGGAAGGTCGCTTTCCCGGCGCTTTCGGCTGCGAATCGGAAGGCTTTCGGTCAGGAATATGGTCACCCGTTCCTCCGTAATCGCGCCGGCATCGCCCGGCAGGGCGGGTGCCACCTTGATCGCGAGTTTCACATAACCAGGCGATATTTGGAAGCCGTGCCGATCGGGCCATTCTTAGGAGCACCGCCGAGTGATTTTAAGAACACTTCGCCGTGTCTCCTAAGAATCCGTTGGAGGTGGGGGCTGGACGGCGATCTGGGGGCGACCTATGTTCGCTGACGTAGCGGATATGATCCACGCCACCAGGAGGATCAGCATGTCTCAAGACCCACTCGCGCCGCTCAACGCGGCAGGTCTGCAGCGGCTGCCGGAACAGATGAGGGTCGTGTTCGAAGACCTCAGCCCGGAGGAGCTGCGGGTCGCGGGCGCCATTCAGGAACGGCTCAACGCGCTGGCGCCCGAGGTCGAAGGCCAGGTCAACGACAACAACAACTGTCTCTGCTAGCGACATTCCCGGCCCGCCTTCTCCAGTGGGCCGGGAAGCATGAGCGCTGAGAGGTAAGGACATGGGGGAGAAGGTCAGTCGCTATGTGGTCATGAGTGACCGCACTTATGGAGACGACGAAGGAATTCAGGTCCGAATCCTTTATGCGACGCGAACCGCGAAGCTGATGTTCGTCATCCCCCAGGTCGCCGACGCCCTTCGCAGGGGCGAGCTCGGCGAGATCTCGCCGGGCACCCTCGCCGAGTTCAGGAAGGCACAGGTCGTGGTGCCGGACGGGCTGGACGAGCTCGACGACATCCTCCAGCGCAACCGGACGGCCGCCCGCGACCCCTCGACGGTGAGCTTCATCCTGCTGCCGACGTCGTACTGCAACATGGGCTGCACGTACTGCGGCCAGGAGCACGTGCGCGGAGGGCTGACCGCCGACCACCGCGATCGGGTCCGGGCCCGGGTGCTGCGCGCCCTGCGGCTGCCGGCGAGCAGGCGGCTGGCCGTGGACTGGTTCGGCGCGGAACCGATGATGGGGTACGCGGTCATGCGCCACCTCGCCCGGGACTTCGTCCGGGCGGCGGACGAGGCGGGCGCCGAGTACACCTCGTCGATCGTGACCAACGGCAGCCTGCTGAACGCGAGGAACCTCGAGGTCCTCATCAAAGAGTGCCGGATCTCGAAGTTCTACCTCACCGTGGACGGCCCGCCCGACGTGCACGACGTCCACCGGCCGGCGAAGAGCGGCGCCGGGTCCTTCTGGAAGATCGTGCGCACCGTCCGCGCGGCGCTCGACAACGACGACTACCGGCACGTGACGTTCGACTTCCGGACCAACGTCGACGTGCACAACCAGGACAGCATCCTTCGCTACATCGAGCTGATGGCCGAGCTGGGGTTCCACCAGCCGAACGTGAACTTCACGCTCGCCCGCGTCCGCCCCTGGGGGAACGACGTCTCGGCCATCGAACTCGCGGGGGCGGAGTACGCCGAACGCGAGCTCGCGTGGCTGGCCGCCATGCAGCGGAGCGGCCTGCCCCACATGCGGATGCCCACGCTGGCCAAGAAGATCACCTGCCCGGCGGTGAAGCGGACGGCGGAACTGATCAGCGGCACCGGGAACATCTTCTCCTGCACCGACCACCCGCTCGTGCCGGAGGCGGAGCGGACCGCGGCGCTCGCGCACATCGGCCGCGAGGACCTTCCGGCCATCCGGCCGAAGGGCGAGTTCGACGACTGGCAGGACGAGATCGCGCAGGGCAGGTCCTGGTGCAGAGACTGCGTCTTCCTTCCCACCTGCGGAGGCTCGTGCCCGAAGGCGTGGCACGAGGGCAATCCGCCGTGCCCGAGCTACAAGCACAACGTCCAGGGACGGCTCGACCTCGTCGCCGAGCGCCTCGGCCTGCGGCCGATCCAGGCCGGGATGGCTCGATGATCCGGTGAGCGGCGAGACCGGCGTGCTCGGCGACGCGGTGAAGGGCGGGACGAACCCGCCCGGTGATCCGGTGAGCGGCGAGACGAACCTGCGCGGTGATCCGGTGAGCGGCGAGACGAACCTGCTCGTGGGCGCCTGCGGCGCGGCGAACGTCGTCAACCTCCCCGGCTACCTGATGGCCCTGCGCAAGCTGTCCGGGCTCAAGGTGCACGTCGTCATGACGGCCACGGCGGCCCGGTTCCTCCCGGTCGAGACCGTGCGGCTGCTGAGCGACGCGGCGTTCGGGGAGGGCGAGGGCAACTTCGACCCCGGGCACGCGAGGCTCGCGGCCTGGGCCGACCGGTTCATCGTGCTCCCGGCGACCGCGCACACGCTCGCGCAGGCGGCGCACGGATTCGCCGGAAGCCTGCTGACCGCGACGCTGCTGGCCTACGAGGGCTCGGCGATCTTCTTCCCCAGCATGAACGCGGTGATGTGGAAGAAGCCGGCCGTCCAGCGCAACGTCGCCCAGTTGCGGGCGGACGGGCACCACGTCGCCGAGCCGGTGATGACGCAGTGCTGGGAGATCGCCGGCGCGTCCGTGCGGACCGGTCCGGGGCTACCTTCGCCGGGCCAGGTCGCCGGGCTCGTCGAGCACATCATCACACTGACGCGGGGCGCCCCGGCGGCGGACAGGGAGGCGCTGTGACCCGGACGCTGATCTCCGTGATCAAGACGCCCCTGACCACCGGGCCGATGGCCGTACGGGGGTTCCCCTGGCTGATCGCCGGCCAGTTCACCTCCAGCATCGGGGACATGTGCTTCGCGATCGCGTTGCCGTGGCTGGTCCTGTCGTCCGACGGCGGCCCGGTCCTGCTCGGCTCGGTGCTGGCCTGCTACGGGATAAGCCGCGCGGCCGCGACGCCCCTCGGCGGCATCCTCACCGACCGCTTCGGCGCGCGGCCGATCATGATGGCGGCGGACCTCGCCCGATTCGTTCTGACCGCGGCGCTCGGCGTCGTGGCCTACACCGTCACGCCGTCGTTCCCGGTGCTGGCCCCGATCACCCTCCTGCTGGGCGTCTGCAGCGGGCTGTTCGTGCCGGCCTCCTTCGCGCTGCTGCCCTCGCTCCTGCCGGGCGAGGACCTGACCGCGGGGAACTCGATGTCCTCGGTCGTCACCCGGCTCGGCAGCCTCCTCGGACCGGCCCTGGGCGGTGTCCTGATCTCCGCCGTCGGGCCGGGCCCCGCGCTGTTCGTCGACGCGGGCACCTTCCTGGTGTCCGCGGCCACGCTGCTGGCGCTCAACCTGCCGCCGACGACCGCGAACGCGGAGGAGGACGGCGAGGACCAGGCGGTGACGTTCCGCACCGTGCTGCTGCAGGGGCGGTTCCTGCAGATCGTGCTCGTCGCGGCGGTCATCGGAAACCTCGTGTACATCGGAGCCTCGGAGGTGGCGCTGCCCACGCTGGCCCACAGGGACTTCGGCGCCGGCGGATACGGGACGCTGCTCGCCGGGCTCAGCGCCGGGCTGATCGTCGGCGCGCTGCTGGCCCGCGTGCGGGTGCGGCGGCTGAGACCGGCCTACCTGCTGGTGATCCTGGTGCTCATCATGGGCGTCTCCGTCGCCCTGGTGCCGTTCGCGGGAGGGCTGATCGGAGCCACCGCGTGCATCACCGTCTTCTCCGTCGCCAACGGCTGGTCGGGGATCACCATCATGACGATGGTGCAGCTGTGGTCCCCGCGCCACCTGCTGGCCCGGGTGATGAGCGTCATGCTTCTCGCGATGTCGGGCACGTTCCCGATCTCGGTGGCGCTGACCGGGTGGGGGGTGGAGCGGTTCGGGGTGACCGCGTTCTTCCCGATCGCCGGCTGCGCGATGGCCCTGGCCATCCTGTGGGCGACCGCCCAGCCGGCCTTCCGCGACGTCGAGCACGGCGACCGGTACAAAGGAACCAGGGAGACGGTCGCGTGACGGCGGTGGTCCCGGGCCAGGGAGACGGTCGCGTGACGCTGCCCTGGCACCGGCCGGCCGTCGCGCAGTTCCCCGGCCTGCCCGCGTACGGGGCGCCGACCTCGCAGATGTCCCTGCAGCCCATTCCCGTCGTCCGCATGGCGGGCGTCACCCCCGAGTGGGCGTGGGGCGGCGCGGACGGCGGCGGGGTGCGGGTGTGCGTCGTCGACAGCGGGATCGACGCGGCCCACCCGCTGGTGGGGGCGGTGGACCAGGCGATGACCGCGGTCTTCGACGAGGACGGGAACGCGAGCGTCGCGCCGTGCGAGCCGGTCGACCCGGCCGGGCACGGCACCGCGTGCGCGGGCATCGTGCGGTCGATGGCGCCCAACGTGTCGCTGTCGTCGATGCGCGTGCTGACCGACTCGGTCAACGGGACCGGCCGGGCGTTGCTGGCCGGTCTCGAATGGGCGATCGAGGCCGGGTTCGACGTGATCAACCTGAGCCTCGCGACGAGGAAGCCGGAGCTGGTGCCGGCGCTCCACGAACTCGCGGACCGGGCCTACTTCCGGCGCTCGGTGCTGGTGGTCTCGGCCCACAACATGCCGATCCGCAGCTTCCCGTGGCCGTTCGCCTCGGTGATCTCGGTGGCCAGCCACGACCAGCCGGATCCCTTCCTGCACTACTACAACCCCTCTCCGCCCGTGGAGTTCTACGCCTACGGCGTCCGCGTGCCGGTGGCGTGGTCCGGCGGCGGCCTGACGCGCAGCTCCGGCAACAGCTTCGCCGCCCCCCACATCACGGGCCTGTGCGCGTTGATCCTGAGCAAGCATCGCTGGCTCACACCCGCCCAGCTCAGGGCCGTGCTCTACCAGACCGCCCGGAACGTCGCCATCGATGGAGCCCGTCATGCCGCTGCAGAACTACTCCCTCCCGGGCTCCCGGAAGGAGCGGCAGGCGCCGCTCGCTGAACGGCAGCTCCTGCACTCGGTGGTGGAGATCGCCCGCCACGTCTTCGGCGCGGCCGCCTCGTCGATCTTCCTGATCGACGAGGACACCGGCGAGCTGGTCTTCGAGGCGGTGGCGGGCGAGGGCGACGCCCACCTTCCCGGAGCGCGGTTCCCCGCGGGCACCGGCATCGCGGGATGGGTCGCGACGAGCGGTGAACCGGTGTACGTGGACGATCTGTCCAACAGCACGGTGTTCGCCCGGGCCGCCGCGGCCTCGACGGGTTATGTGCCGCACACGCTCATGGCCGCGCCTCTGATCCGCGACACCGACTGCGTGGGGGTGCTCGAGGTCCTCGACCCCTCCCAGGCGTCCCGCGGCGAACTGGCCGACCTGGACCTGCTCGCCCTTCTCGCGCTCCAGGCCGCGATCGGCCTGGAGATCCTGATCCGCGGGCGCCGGGTCCGCGACGGGGCCTGCCCGGGGGACGAGGCGCGCCTGCTCGACCAGATCGAGGACCACCTGCGCACGGCGGACCCGCTCGCGGTGACGCTGGCGGGCACCCTGCTGAAAGCCGCCGACGACGTCCTCGCCGGCCGACGGCCCGGCCCCTGAGACCGCGGCGGCAGGTGAAGGGTGCGCGGCGTCGTCCATGTCGGCCGAATCGTGTTCGGAGAGGAGGAGGTGCCATGGCGGAGCCGTCCGCGCTCCTTTCGCTGGCCGGGCCGTACGGCGCGGTCGGCCGTCCCGTCCGGGTCAACACCCACGGCTGGATGCCGGAGGAATGCTTCCTGTACACGGCGCCGACCGGGAATCCCTCGGCCGTGGCCGGGCCGTTCCGGCCGGACGCGCGCACCGCTCAGGGAACGGGCCGTTCGTACGGCGATCCTGACCGCGCCCGCCTCCTCGCGGTGGCCGAGGCCGTGGAGCGTTACGCGGGGCTCCTCGTCGACGAGCGCAGCCTGGTCGTGGCCCCGGCCGCCGAGCTCGGCAGCCGGGCGCTGGACCTCGGGCGCGTGCCCCGCTGCTCGGCCCGGGAGCTGAGCAGGCCCGGCTGCCCGATCCACGACATCGACACGGCCCGGCCGATCAGGTGGACGCGGGCCACCGACCTGCACACCGGCGACACCGTGCTCGTCCCGGCGGTCATGGCGTTCCTGCGGTTCCCCGAGTCCGACGCGGAGAACTTCTGGATACCGATCTCCACCGGCTGCGCCGTCCACCGCTCCTTCGAGGCGGCCGCGGTCAACGCCATCTGCGAGGTGGTCGAACGCGACGCGCTCGCGCTGACCTGGCTGCTGCGGCGGGCGCTGCCCCGGCTGGCCGAGGGCCGCCTGTCCGGCCCGGCGCGGCGGATCGTCGCCTGGTGCGCCGATCGCGGGGTCGAGTCCTTCCTGTACGACGCCACGACCGACGTCGGCGTGCCGGTCGTGTTCTGCCTGCAGACCACCGAGAACGCGCCGCGCACGGGCCAGCTCGTGGGCGCGGCCTGCGGGTTCGACGTCGCCTCGCTCGCGGAGCACGCCTTGCTGGAGACCATGGGGCTGCGGCCGGGCATCGAGGGCCGGCGGGCGCTGCCCCGCCGGTACGCCGACCACCGGTCGGTGGACGACCAGGCGGCCGTGATGGCCGCCAGATCGCGGCGCAAGGCGTTCGAGTTCCTGCTCACCGCCCCCCCGGCGTCCCGCCCGGCGTCCGCCGCCCCCAACTCCCCCTTCGCCCCAGGCCCTGCCCCGGACTCCGCCCCCGGCTTCGATCTGGGCTCCGACCGCGGGCGGCTCGCGTTCCTGCTGCGGCGGCTCGCGGAGCTGGGCATGACCGTCCTCGCGGTGGACCTGACGACGCGGGAGCTGCGTGACAGCGACCATGTCGCGGTCCGGGTGATCGTGCCCGAACTGCAGCCGATGTCGGTGCGCCCGCTGGTGCAGTACCGCCGTCACGCGCGGCTCAGGACCGCCGCCGGGCGGCTCGGGCTCCGGCCTCTGCCAATGCGGCGGCTCAACGCCTACCCGCAACCGATGGCGTGACGAGCGTGGACGACGCAACGGCGGTGGACGTGCGGATCGTGGCCGACGGCGACTTCGGCGTGGTCGTCGCCGAGCACCTGCGCTCACTGCTCGCGATGGCCGGGCGGCCGGCGCGGGTGGCGCGCGAGCCGGCCCTGGAGTTCGCCGCCGGCGGCGGGTTCGGCGTCCGCGCCTCCTGGCGGGACCTGCCCGTCGAGTTCGAGGCGTTCGCCGAGGCCGCGCGACCGGCGCCGTGGCTGCCGATCGCCATGGCGTCCCCGTACATCAGGGTCGGGCCGGTGTTCGTCCACGGCCGCGCTCCCTGCCACACCTGCTATCGCTCCAGAGTGCGGCAGCACGAGAGCCTCGTGGAGGAGGAGATCAGGGGACGCCTCGCGGTGAACCCCCGTCTCGGGGTACGGGGATTCTCGCCGCACCACTGCATGATCGCCGCCGGGCTGGCGCTGGCGCTGATGGACGGCGGGGAACACGGGGCGGTCGCGGCGGTCGACTGCCGTACCGACGAGGTGACCCCGTGGCGGGTGGTCCCGGCGGAGCGATGCCCCGGCTGCGACGAGGGAGCGGGCCGATGAGCCGTTTCCCGCGCCGTACCGACGAGGTGACCCGCCGCTGGCATGCGGTCCCGGCGGACCGGTGCCCCGGCTGCGACGGGGGAGCGGGCCGATGAGCCGTTTCCCGCGCATCCGAGAGGGACTGGCGTTCGTCCCGGTCGCGGGCGGGTACGTCGTCGAAGGCGGGCCTCGCAGGGAGCACCTGACCGGCCGGTTCGCCCGCGAGGCGCTCGCCTTCCTGCTGCCGCTGCTGGACGGCACCAGAACGGTCGAGCAGATCGGGGACGTGCTCGGGGTGCCCGTCCACAGGGCCGTGGACGTGCTGGCCCGGCAGAACCTCGTGACCTTCCACGCCGACCCCGGCCCCCATCCGATGCGGGTGTTCATCGGGCGGTCCCTGCCCGCCCCGCTGGCGGACGGCGTGTGGCGTCGGCTGCGGGCCGCCCGCGTCGTCGTGACCGGAGGGCACCCGACGGCCGATCTGCTCGCCGGGCTGCTCCGCGAAGCCGGCGTCGGGACGGTCGGCCGCGCCGGCGGGCCCGCCGACCTGACCGTCGCGGTGCTGGACGGCCCCGGGACGCCGCCCGCCCCCGAGACCGGCGCCTACCTGCCGCTACCGGCCCAAGGCCCCCCTCTTCCCGCCGGGATGTCGCTGCCATTCCCCGCCGGGATGCCGCCGCCGTTTCCCGACGGGGGCGTCGCCTCGGCGGGCATCACCGTGGGGGACGCCGCTTCGGCGGGCATCACCGCGGGGATCGCCGCGGGCGTCGCCGTCAGGTATCTCGGCGGTCACCGCCCGGACGGGCGGCGGATCGTCCTGGACCTCGGCATGACGGGCGCCTTCCCCTCCGCGGTGACCGCTCCCGCGCCGGCCAAGAGTCACCTGACCGAACGCCGCCTGCCCATGCGGGCGAGCCCCCACCCGCTCGTGCGCACGATGTCGCGGATCCTTCGCGGCCTGCGCTCCGAGCCCCTGGCAGGGCCTGGCGGCGCCGTCCGCGCGTACCTGCTCGGCGACCTGACCGGCGGCGGTCACCGGGCCTACGCCGTCGACCCGGCCGCGCGCGCCCTGGTCGAGCTGCCCGGGACGCCGAAGCCGGACGGTGACCACGTCACCTTGGTCCTCACCGGCGATCTCGCATGGCCGCCCGACGCCACCTCCGGTACGAGGGAGCGGCTGCTCCACGGAGACACATGGCTGAGGGAGCGGCTGCTCCACGGTGACCTGGGGCTGAGAGAGCGGTTGCTCCACGGTGACCTGGGGCTGAGGGAGCGGCTGGTTCACGGTGACACGGGGCTGCTGATCGCGCGGATCGCCGCCGACGCCCGGCCGGCGGGATGGCGCGCCCGGACGGGCGACATGGACGACCACGCGGAAGTCCTGGAGCTCGATCCGCGCCGCGAGCGCGTGACCGCCGTGGTCGAACTCGCGCCCGCGCGCCCCTCCCGGCGCCGCCGGCCTCCTGCGGGCCGCCGCCCCGGCGACCGAAACCACGACGCGGGCCGCCCGAACAACCTCGCCGACTTGACCGGCGACGCCGGCTTCTCCTCCTGCGTGGACTTGACCTCCTGCGCCGGTCTGACCGGCGACGGTGGCCTCTCCTCCAGCGCCGGCCTCGCGGGCATCGTCGGCCTCGCCCTCGCCCGGGCGGAGGAGCTCATGCCCGGCGGGCGGATCCGGTGCGCGTGCCGGCCCCGCGGCGCGGCCGGTTGGGTGGACGAGTACCTGCGCGACCGGGAGACGGCCGCCGCGGCGGTGCTGCTGTTCACCGGCGAGCCGGAGGCGCGTCTGGTGACCAAGGCCGCCGTCGCGGCGGGCGCGGTCCGCTCGATGGCGGCCGGCGCCGGCATCGCCTGCGGGCTTCTCGCCGGACTCGGCGAGCACGACCGCCGCGTGCTCTATGGCTGCGCGCTCGGACACCCCGGCCGGATCCCGACCACCATCGTTCGGTGAAGGAACAGCGAATGGACGACATCGAGGACATCGAGGACATCGAGGACATCGAGGACACCGGGGACACCGGGGACACCGGGGACATCGGCGATGTCGAGGGCGCCGAGGGCGTGGGGGATGCCGGGGACACAGGAGACATCGGCGGCGCCGAGGGCGTCGAGGACATGGGGGGCGTCGAGGGCGTCGAGGATGGCGGGGGCACCCAGGGCGTCGAGGGTGTCGGGGACATGGGGGGTGTCGGGGACATCGGGGGTGGCGGGGGTGTCGCGGGTCAGGTCACGGTCGGGGGGAGGGGCTTGCCTGTGGTGGCGGAGCGCCTGGGGCCGGCGCCGGGACGCGACGCGGCGCACGACATGGACGAGGTGCTGTCCAGGGCCATGGCATGGGTCGAGGGCAATCTCGACGCGTTCGTCCCCGACGCGGCCGTCTGGCCCCCGGGCACGCCGCAGCGGCACATGGCCCTGCTGCTCGACCTGGCGATCACGTGTCATCTCGTGTGCCGCCGCAAGACCTCCGTCCGGCGCACGGCGGAGAAGGCTCTGGACGGGGTCGCCGAGGTCTTCCACCGGGACTCCTTCCACGATCAGCTTCTCCGCACGGCCACGAGCTTCCCGTACTATCTCTGGCTTCTGGCCATCCTCTGGGAGACCGGCCGGCTCAGGGACCCGCGAACGAGGGCGGCGGCGCAGAGGCTCGCCGACGCGGGACACGGCGATCTCGGCAACCCCGCCCGTCCCGCGTACGGCCTGATGGAGTCGCGGTACATCCTGGACCTCTGCGGGTTCTCGCACCGGCTGCCTCCGCTGGACGAGCTCTACGGCCGGACGGCGTTCGGAGCTCCGGTCAACCCCGTGTACGTCACCGAGGCAGCGGCGTACGAGGTCACCCACGCCGTCTTCTTCCTCAGCGACTTCGCCGCCAGGCCGTTCCCGGTCCTGGCGCCCGGCGCGCGCGACCAGGGTGCGGCCGCCGTCGACCTGTTGCTCGGCGTCCACATCTGCTCGGGGCACTGGGACCTCGTCTCCGAGCTGATCGTCTGCCGGCGGGCGCTCGGCAGGCCGGAGAGCGACCTCGACCGGCTCGGCAGGTCGTGCCTGGCCCTCGCGCAGCTGGGGGAGGGCGCGATGCCCGGGCCCCGTTTCGACCTCGCGGAACGGGACGCGCTCCCCCCGGAGAAGAGGGCCACCTACACCTTCGCGCGCTGCTACCACACGACGCTGGCGGCCGTTCTGTGCGCCGCGACGGACGGGCCGCTCCGGTGACGGCCGTTCTGTGCGCCGCGACGGACGGGCCGCTCCGGTGACGGCCGTTCTGTGCGCCGCGACGGACGGGCCGCTCCGGTGACGGCCGTTCTGTGCGCCGCGACGAATGGGCCGCTCCGGTGACGGCCGTCGATCTCGGCACGACGATGACCGCCGCGCGGGACTGGCTGGCCGCCGCCGTCGCCGAGGGCGACCTGGGCCTGCGCGAGACGATGCAGGCCCTGTTCGGCGTCGGCGTCTGCCAGGCCGTGCTGACCGGCTCCGCCGAGGGAGGGCCGCTTCCGGCCGTGGCCGGCGCGGTGCGCGAGCGGCTCGGGCCCGGGTTCGACGGACATGCCCACGGAGCGACCCTCACCCTGCTCTGCCAGTGCCTTCTCGCGCGGGACGGCCGGCGGGCGTCCGTGTTCGACGATTTCGCCGGTCACCTGGCCCGCGCGAAGGAGCCTCCGGCGGGCACCGAGCCGTTCCTGCGGCGTCTCGGCCATTCGCGCGGCCGTCCGGTGCCCCGGACGCTCCACGAGCCGCGCGACGTCGGCCTACTGCGTGCCGGGCGCGGCGAGCTCCTGGCGATGTGCGCCCGGGTGTCTGCGGCCACGTGGTACGGGACGGCGCCGCGGGCGGTCCGGCGCGCGGCCCGGCTCGCGGACGTGCTGCCGGTCCTCGCCGTCCACGCCCTGCGCGCCTACGACCTCGAACTCGGGGCGGCCGTCGTCCGGGCCGCCTGCCACCTCGGATCGCCGCCGGAGGCGGAACTACGGCACGCCGTTCGTTTCCTCGCCGCCCAGCAGCGCGGCGACGGACGGTTCGGGTATCTGGCGGCCGGGAGCGTCCCGGAGGTCGACGTCCCCATGACGACCCTGTGCGCGTGGTCGCTGGCCGAGGCGCTGGCACCCGGGTTCTCGCTCCTCCGCCTGATCTGAGGGCCTGGAGAGGGAGCCCTGCCGGCCCACGGGCCTGGGCGGGGAGCCCTGCTGATCCTGGGGCTGAGGGAGAGATCCACGCTGCGCCGGGGGCTGGGGGAGTGAGCCCTGTTCCTTGGCCACCTGCCGTACGAAGGCCGAGATGACGCGCGCTCCCGCACGGTCCTGGGTGAGGTTCTTCGACCGGGCCCATGCCCTGAGCAGTTCGAGATCGGGGATGCTCAGCGTGACGATGATCTGCTTGACCGACCCCGGCCGGTGCCCGTCGCCTTCGGCCGTGTCCTCGTCCTTGGCGCCTCTGGCCGCCGGCCTGCGCTCGGATTCGCGCGTCCTCAGGTAGTCCGACTGCTGCGCGTTCGACATCTCGGCGATCGCGGACGCGAGCTGCCGGATGCGCACGTCGTCGACGATCTCAGCGACGTAGTGGTCCTCGATGCGCAGCGCCGTCCTGAGGTCGATGTCGCCGTCCCTGACGAGCTTCTTCAGGGCGGGCCTGAGGCGGTCGAACTTCACATACTGGCGCACGCGCCCGTAGGGGAGCCCGAATCGCTCGGCGACCGCTTTGACCGACCCGTACTTGTTGTAGAGGCTGGTGCACGCGTCGATGAGATCCAGTGTGCTGAGGTCGCGGCGGATGAGGTTCTCGCTCAGCGACAGGGCGCTCGCGACGTCCCCGTCCAGCCGCTCTTCGATGATCGCCGCGGCGATCTCCTCGGCCCCGAGCTTGCGCATGGCCAGCCAGCGCCTCTGACCTGCCAGGATCTCGTAATGCCCCGCTCTGCCTTCCAGGGGCGAGACGATGATGGGTTCCAGCTGACCGTGGACGCGGATGCTGTCGATCAGTTCGGCGAGGTCCTCTTCGACGTGGCGTCTCCTGACCTGGTGTGCGCCGATCTCCAGCTTGTCCAGCTTGATGTTTTCGATCTTGTTGAGGACCATCGCACCGGCCCCTCCTCCCGATCGACGCGCTTCTCGGCCACGATGCGCCACACGGTAGTCAAAACCGGTTCAGGGTCAGTATGGCGACGCTGAACCGTCGCCATACTGACCCTGAACCGGCCCGTCAGGGGGTGGGCCGAAACCGGAGTGGAGCCGCCCGCGTACGGTCAGCCGGCCGCCGGGGGGATGTTCTGGTTGAGGTGGAAGAAGTTGTCCGGGTCGTACTGGGCCTTGATCGCCCGCAGCCGGTTCCAGGTCTCGCCCGGGTAGGCGTCACGGACGCGGTCGGGGCTCTCGTCGCCGAGGAAGTTGACGTAGGCGCCCGAGTCGCTCTGCCGGATGGCCGCCATGAAGTCGGCGACCCACGCCTCGCGGACGACCTTCTCCTCGGGACCCTCGTAGAACGCCGCGACGTTCACCATGATCTTGCTGTCGCGGTGCGCGAACGCGGTGGCGTCGGCCGGCACGCGGGTCACCGCCCCGCCGAGCACCCGCAGCTGGATGGCGCGCATCGACGCGTCGGAGGACTCGAGGTAGGAGATGATCGTGTCGGCCATCTCGCGGTCGACGCCGTCCATGAACATCGTCGACGCCACCGCCGACGGCTGCTCTCCGTGCTCCTCCGGCGGGAACATGGCCGAGTAGGGGATGCGCTGGATGAAGTCGGCGAGCGGCGTGGCCAGCGCGCGGAACGGCGCGAGGACCCGGTCGCCCTCCTCCTCGGGGCCGGAGTGGACCAGGAAGGCCAGCACGATCATCGAGCCGTGCAGTTCCTCCGGCAGGAACGGCATCGGCGGCGCCGGCATGACGTTCGCGATCGTCGAGAGCTCGTCGGGCGCGGCCTCCGCCTCGGCGATGAACCCGGCGACGACCTCGGACGTGGCGGGCAGCACCAGGATCCCGCCGAGGACGGACGGCAGCGGGAACAGCTTGAAACGGAGCCGGGTGACCACGCCGAAGTTGCCGCCGCCGCCGCGGATGGCCCAGAACAGGTCCGGGTGGTCGCTCTCGTCGGCGACGAGCACCTCGCCGTCGGCGGTCACGATCTCGGCGGCCAGCAGGTTGTCGATGCTGAGGCCGTGCTTGCGGACCAGGAACCCGATGCCGCCTCCGAGCGTGATGCCGCCGATGCCCACCGAGCCGGTGTCGCCGAAGCCGGTCGCCAGCTCGTGGGCTCCGGCCGCGGCGGTGTAGGCGCCGGCGGTGGCGCCGCCCTGGGCCCACGCGGTGCGCCCCTCGACGTCGATCTCGATCTCGGACAGGTCCTGAAGGTCGAGGACGATGCCGCCCTCGGTGACGCTGTGTCCCGCGTTGCTGTGGCCGCCGCCTCGGACGGCCAGCTCAAGCCCGGTCTCGCGGGCGAAGATGACGACGCGCACGACGTCGTCGACGTCGGCCGGCCGGATGACGGCCACCGGCCGGCGGTCGAAACCGCCATAGACCCTGCGCGCCTCGTCGTACCCCTCGTCATGGGGCTCGATCACGCTGCCGGTGAGGGTGGTACGAAGGTGCGAAATCGTGTCGATCGACACATTCACGGACATAAGGAAAACCCCTTCGAAGCGGCTTCTGCGCCCACCGCTCGTCGCTGACAGAGAGTGCCGTGCTCACGTTTCGGCGATGACGGAGTCATCGATCAGGCATTCGTCTTCACGCATGATTCCGTTCGGCGCGTCCGCCCCACAACCCGAATAGGGGTGGGGTGGGGTCGGACGGAGGCGCGGCGGATAGGGGCGGACGCGTAACCTATGGGTTACGCTTCATCGGTGGACGAGGTGGCCGGAGCGATCGCCGATCCCGTACGACGGGAGATCCTGCTGATGCTGCGCGGCGGGCGGCTCTCAGCGGGAGAGATCGCCGGACGTTTCCCGATCAGCAGGCCCGCCGTGAGCAGGCACCTTCGCGTGCTCCGGCAGAGCGGGCTGGTCCGCGACGAACTCGCCGGCCGGCAGCGGTTCTACGTACTCGACGCCGCGGGGCTGACCGGGCTCGCCGAGTGGCTGAACCGGTTCGTCCGGCCCGCCGAATGGGAACACCGCCTCGACGCGCTGGAGACAGAGGTCCATCGAACCCGCCGTGACCGCCGAGCGCGGGACATGGCCGACGAGCGACGGGAGAACACCGCATGAGCCCCATTCCCACAGGCCGGCTGTTTCCCACCGGCACGGGAACCGACCTCGTGCTGAGCCGCACGTTCCGCGCGCCCGCCGAGGACGTGTGGGCCAGTATCACCGAGTCCGACCGCACGGCCCGCTGGTTCGGCCCCTGGGAGGGCGAGGCCGCGCCCGGCCGGACGATCAAGGTGCAGATGGCGTTCGAGGAGCAGGCGCCGTGGTTCGAGATGCGGATCGACGCGTGCGACCCGCCCCGGCGGCTGGCCCTGTCCACGAGCGACGCTTCCGGGGACTGGCGGCTGGAACTCCTGCTGTCCGAGGCGGACGGCTCGACCGAGCTGCGGTTCGTGCAGCACCTCGCCGGCGAGGACGGCGTCGGCGAGATCGGCCCCGGCTGGGAGTACTACCTCGACCTGCTCGTGGCCGCGCGCGACGGCTCGCCGGCGCCCGACTTCGCCGACTACTACCCCTCCATGAAGGACCACTTCGAAGCGCAGGCCACGCGGGGCTGAGCGCCCCGAGGCCCGGACGCCAGGCCCGGACGCCAGGACCACGCAGGACCGCGCGCCAGGACCGTGCGCACCAGGCCGCGTGGTGTTCACGGGAACCGGCCGGCGAGCGGCTCGCGGCCGACGGCGGAGCGTCGCATGGCTCCGCCGTACGCGGCTCAGGCGAGGTGGGCGTCGACCGCGAGCACCGGGGCGTCGACCTTGATCGTCTGGGGGTACTTGACGCCGGCTCCGGTGTTCAGGACGACGACCTCGTCGTCGGGGCCGATCCAGCCGGAGGCGCGCAGCTTGCGGGCCGCGGCGAACGCCGCCGCGCCCTCCGGGCAGACGAACGCCCCTTCGAGCGCGGCGACCTGGCGGAGTTCGTCCAGCAGTTCGGCGTCGGTGACCGTGATCGCGGTGCCCGAGGTCTCCGCGAGCGCTCTCAGGATGAGGAAGTCGCCGAGGGGCTTCGGGACGTTGATGCCGAACGCCACGGTGGCGGCCCCTTCCCAGAACCGGCTCTCGGGCTCACCCTGCTCGAACGCGCGGACGATGGGCGCGCACCCCTCGGCCTGCACCGCGACCAGCCGCGGCAGCGGACCGGAGATCCAGCCGAGCTCGCGCAGCTCCAGCAGGGCCTTGTGGATGCCGATCAGGCCGACTCCGCCGCCGGTCGGGTAGAGGATCACGTCGGGCGTCCGCCAGCCGAGCTGCTCGGCGATCTCGATGCCCATGGTCTTCTTGCCCTCGATGCGGTAGGGCTCCTTGAGCGTCGAGGCGTCGAAGACCCGGCCGCCGGAGGCCGCCACCAGCTCGCCGACGATGCGTCCGGCGTCGCTGATCAGGCCGTCGACCAGGTACAGGTCCGTGCCGGACGCCACGCACTCGCGCCGGGTGATCTCGGGCGCGTCCACCGGCATGACCACGGTGGCGGCCAGCCCGGCCCGGGCGCCGTACAGCGCCCAGGCGGCGCCGGCGTTGCCGTTGGTCGGCATGGCGAGCCGCTGGACTCCCAGCTCGGCGGCGCGGGAAACCCCGACCGCGGCGCCGCGGGCCTTGAACGAGCCGGTGGGGATCAGGCCCTCGTCCTTCATCAGCAGCCGCGGCACGCCGATGCGCTCGCCGAACCGGGCCATCGGCAGCAGCGGCGTCATGCCCTCGCCGAGGGTGGTCACCATCTCGGGGCTTCTGACCGGCAGCAGCTCGTGGTAGCGCCACAGGTCGGGGGAGCGCCGCGCGATGTCCGCCGGGCTCACCGCGGACCGGACCGCCGCCAGGTCGTAGCGGGCGAGCAGCGGGGACCCGCACGTGGCGCACAGGTTCTGCGGGCGCTCACTGTCGTGCTCGGCTCCGCACCGGCCGCATTCCAGGTGGGACAGATGGCTGAAACTCAACGCATGCTCCCTGGCTGCTCGCAGGCGGGGGTGTGTCCGCCACCGGCTCCACGAGCACACGAGGGTCCCACGCCGAACGAAGATCATCGAGTTCTGGTCGTCCCATTATCGCCCGCCGTCCGGCCGGGCCCTCTCCGGGGCCGCCGCTCACATGGTCCGGGCGTCCGAGGGCGCCGTCGCGGCAGGACGGGGCCGCGGGTCCGGCCGGCACGGCGTGAGCGTCCCCGCCATGCTCCGCTCACGGCTCGGTCACTCTGAGCTCTCGCCGGTGATCATGCGTCGTGTCCAGAGCTCGGACGAATATGCCCGCGGGCCGCCGCGCCGCGCCGAGACGAAAAAACGCCCATAACGAAATGAAAAGCCGCCCAGCTATTCTCTGAATCCGGTAGATCTTGAATGGCGGGCCCGCGCGGCGGGTCGAAGGGCGCCCTCGCCGCCGGCCCGGCCGCGCGGCCGGCGCGGGGACGGAATACAAGGAGGCACGGCGTGGACGGAAATAGCGTGGAACAGCTGGCGGGTTACGCGGAGAACGGTGAATTGAACCTCGGCTACGTCGTCGACCTGTACCGGAAATACGCCGACGACCTGCGGGCCGTGCGCGTGGAGCAGCACGCCTTGCGCGCCGCCAATCCGGGGGTCGCCACGAAACTGGACGATCTCGAGGCGGAGATCACCTACCTGATGGTCAGGGAGCACCGGCCCGAGGTGGTCGTCGAGATCGGCTCGCTGGACGGATGGTCGACCACCTGGCTGTTACGAGCGCTGCGTGACAACGGCGAAGGGCACCTGCACACCTATGACCTGATCGACAACGCGCGCCGCAACGTGCCGGAGGACCTCGCCGCCGGCCGGTGGACGTTCGTGCACGGCGACGCCCGCGAGATGCTCGCCGACCACGACCACGCGATCGACTACCTGTTCGTGGACGCGGCGCACACGAGGAGCTTCGCGCGCTGGTATGTCAACGAGCTGTTCCCCACGGTCCCGCCGGGCGTGCCGGTGAGCGTGCACGACGTCTTCCACACCCGGCGGCCGTGGCCGTTCAGCGAGGGCAGGGTCGTGCTGTCGTGGCTGGCGGAGCGCGGCATCGGCTACTTCACCGCCTCGCGCGCCGCCGCTCCCGAGGTCAACCGGGGGCTTGCGAAGCTGAAGGAGACCCTGGACCTCAGCGAGGCGGTGCACACCGGGCGCAACGACCCGATGTTGTGCTTCTACATGCGATGAACCGGCCTCAGACCCAGCCCCGCCGGCTGGCCTCGGTGCCGGCCTGGAAGCGGCTGACCGCGTTCAGGCGTTCGGTCAGCGCGTTCATCATGCGCTGGACGCTCCGCAGCGAGATGGCGAGGCTCCGCGCGGCCGACTCGTCGGTGTGGCCGTCGGCGAGGAGCCGGAGGAGGTTGTGCTCCTGAGGGGTGAGGCCGTGCTCGTTGCGGGCGGGCGGCTCTGTGATCGGGGTTCCGGAGCTCCAGACCTGGTCGAACAGGGCGTACAGGCCGGTGACGACGCCGCGACTGTGCAGTTCGAGGGCGCCGAGGGTGGGGTCGATGGGGTCCAGGGGCACGAGCGCGATCGAGCGGTCCACGATGACCAGCCGCAAGGGCAGGCTCGGGACCGTGCGGCACTGCTCGCCCAGGGCGACCATGGAACGGGCGTGGGAGAGGGTGATGGGGTCGTTGCGGATGCTGTCCAGATAGACGGTGCGGATCTTCACCCCGCGGCTGAGCGCGATCTGGTTGAGCGGCTTCTCCGACTCGATGGTCGAGGGGTTCTGCGCGCCGCCCGGGCTCAGCGAGACGCATTCGACCTTGGCGCTGTGGGACAGCTCGGCGAGCCGGTCGCGCACGGTATCGAGCCCGTTGAGCCGGCGGCCCTCGTCGTGCTGCTCCTGCTCGGCGTAGGCGGCCGCGATGGACGCGATGGAGGCGCGGGCCCCCTCCAGCTGCTGCTGACGGGTGCCGAGCTCGGCCTCGACGCGCGCGAGCAGCGCCGTCAGCCCGGCCTGCGGGCGCACCGCCCTGACCGTGCCGTCGTCGATGGTGGAGCGGACCAGCGCCAGGTCGATGAGAGTGTCGAGCGCCTCCCGGACGTCGTCCTTCGTCAGGCTCAGATGAGCGGCGATGTCGGCCACGCCGAAGTCGGGATGGTCCAACATGGTGCGGTAGATCGCCTCGTCGCGTGCGGACAGCCCCAGCGCGCTCAGCACCGTTACCTCCCTGCGCAGTGAAACCGGCGCCTCCTGCGCCTTTCCGACCACTGTCGCCCGGGGAGATGGGTGGCGATTAATTCAAAATTAAATTGAAAGGCCGGATCGCGTAGGGTGACTACCGTTGACGGCTGGTGACGCTGGAGATGGCGTTGACAATCGATGTCATTCACCCTGCAGATCTACTTTCATCCCCCCGTTCGCCCGTAATATAGATCATGGGACCTTTTCCATGCAAGGTCGCCCGAAATGCATGGCCAATTGAAGTCCGCCGGTCACTCTCCGAAGGCGACTTTTTGGACGTGCCCTCCGCGGGCGCCGGAGGCCCTGACCGCGCGCGTCGCGGGCTCCGTCGTCGTCGGCGGCCGCGGGCGTCGCGGGCCCGCCGGCGGCCGCTGGCGGAAGGCCGCCAGGCGGCCTCGCGCCAACCTGGAACCGATGACATCGCGTCCGCCGCGCCGCATTGTTGAGGAGAGCCGCCCGGGAAAGCAGGGCATGCGCGGGGCGGATGTCGAGGGATTTCAGGCGAAGGAGAGTGCAACAATCATGTCCACCATCACGAAGATCGTCCGTAGGCGCATGGCAGCGATGACATTTATTGCGTTCGTTCTTGCCGGAGCCGCCATAATCTGCATCCATCCCGGCATACCGTGGGCCCCTGACGGAGGCTTCGGCTGGGGCTTCGTCGCGGCCGGCGGCGAGACGGTCAAGGCCGGTCCTGAGGAGGGCGGCTTCGGCTGGGGCGACAGCCCGATGGTCGGCGGCGAGTACGGGGACACCAGCGCGGGTGCCGCGCCGCCCGTCAACCTGACGGCCCTCTGATGCGGATGTCCGCCCTGCGGATCGCGCCACTGGTGTCCTGTGACGCCGAGGCGTGGCGGGAACGGGTGCTGGGCAATTCCAGGGCCGGGGACGGCCTCGAGCACGTCCAGGTCCGCGCCGGGCCGCAGGGCCTCGACATTTTCGCCTTCTACCGGGTGGCCTCGACACAGGAGGCCGACATCCGGCTCAGACGGCTGGTCGAGACCACGCTCGTGAACACACCCGAGTTCCAGTTCTGGAGAATCGTTTAATTCCTGCACTTCGAAGGTGGTCTCGTGAGTGAGCCGTCGGAAACCGCTCCTTCATCGCTGGGGTTCCGCTATCTGGGTCCGCTGGAGGTACAGGCCGGCGGCCGCCGCCTGCGGATCGGCAGCCCTCGCCAGCGCGTCGTGCTGGCCATGCTCCTCCTGTCGTCCGACTGCGTGGTCTCCGTCGACGGCCTCGTCGACGCCATCTGGGGCGGCTCCCCGCCCGCGACGGGCCGCACGCAGGTCGCCATCTGCATCGCCGCCCTGCGCAAGCTTTTCGCCGCCGCCGGCTACCACGACGTCATCACCACCGTCTCTCCGGGCTACAAGCTGGTGTCGGACGGCTGCCGCATCGACGGCGAGCAGTTCTCGCGGCTGGTGGACGAGGGGCAGGCCGCCCTGCAACAGGGACGCACGACCGAGGCCAGCGCGAAGCTGGACGAGGCGCTGAAACTGTGGGGAGGCCCGGCGCTCGCCGGGGTCCCGAGCGCTGTCGTCGAGGGGAAGGCGATCAGGCTGGAGGAGACCCGCCTGGCCGTCTACGAGGAGTCCCTGGCGCTCAAACTGGAACTACGGCAGCACACCGACCTCGTCCCCGAGCTCGCCGCCCTAGTCAGGGAGCATCCGCTCAGGGAGCGCGCGCGTGCGCTGCTGATGCTGGCGCAATATCGGGGAGGCCGGCGCAGCGAGGCGCTGGAGATCTTCAACGACGGCCGCCGGCGCCTCGTCGACGACCTCGGGCTCGAACCGGGGCCGATCCTGCGCGACATGCAGGCGGCGATCTACCGGGACGATCCCAAGCTCGCCTCGGTGCGCAAACCGGTCCCTTCGGTATGGACCAGGGTCGTGCCCGCGCAGCTCCCGCCCTCGGCGCCGCTGTTCACGGGCAGGCAGGCGGAGCTGACGGCCCTCGACGCGCTGCTCGGCCAGCGCGCCCGGGGCGGCCCGGTCCCGGTGGGCGTGCTCACCGGGCAGGTGGGGGTCGGCAAGACGGCGCTGGCCGTGCACTGGGCGCACGGCGCCGCCGATCACTTCCCCGACGGCCAGCTCTTCGCCGACCTGCGCGGCTGGGATCCCGATCAGCCGGCATCGGAGGCCGCGGCGGTGCTCAGCGGGTTCCTGCACGCCCTCGGCGTGCCGCACGCCGAGATCCCGGCACGGCTGGAGGAGCGGACGTCGCTGTACAACAGCCTGGTCGACGGCCGCAAAGTGCTCATCGTGATCGACAACGTGCGCGACGCCGCCCAGGCGCGCCCGCTACTGCCGGGCAGCGGCACCTGCTGCGTGCTGCTGACCGGGCGCACGCTGCCCGACTCGCACGGCAGCGTGCGGCTGCACCTCAGGCCGTTCAGGACCGCGGAGTCCTCCGCGCTGCTGCGCGGCATCATCGGCGAGGAGCGGGCCCGTGAGGATCCGGACTCGCTGGAACGGCTGGGCGAGCTCTGCGACGGGATGCCGCTGGCCCTGTGGAGCGCGGCGCTCCGGCTCGCGGCCAGGACCCACTGGAGCCTGAAGGACCTGCTGTCACGCCTTGAGGACCCCGACCGGCGGCTGACCGAGATCAGCCACGGCATCTGGGACGTCCGGGCGCGCATAGGAGCGAGCTACCGCGACCTGTCGCCGCGGGCGGCGCTCGCGCTGCGGCGCCTCGGGCTGCTCGGCATCCGCGACGTCACGCCGTGGATGACGGCCACCCTGCTGGACTGCGGGCCCGCCGAGGCCGAGGACCTGATGGAACACCTCCACGAGACCGGCTTCCTCGAGGTGGCCGCGCGAGAGCAGGACGGGCGCCGCCGCTACCGGCTGCCGAGCCTGTTCGCGCAGTACGCCCGCGAGAGGAGCAGGTCCGAGGCGCCGGCGGACGCCGCAGACAGCATGGCCGTCCGCGCCCAGTACGCCTGAGCCGCGGGCTCCGACCGGCCGGGCGACCGAGCCGGATAGGCGTCCTGAAGGCCTGGCAGGTCACGGACTCGTGCGAAGGAGGAGGGCCGGGCGCGGTCACCGCGCCCGGCCCTCCTCCTTTCATCCCGTCAGGCGTTCGCGTCCTCCATGAGGCGGATCAGGCTGTTCGGCCGCATGTCGGTCCAGTTGGCCTCGATGTAGTCCAGGCACGCCTGCCTGCCGTCCTCGCCGAACACGTTGTTCCAGCCGGCGGGGATCTCGATGAAGGACGGCCACAGCGAGTGCTGGCCCTCGTCGTTGACCAGGACGAAGTACGTGCCGTCGTTGTTCTCGAAGGGGTTGGTGGCCATGTCGTCTCCTCAGGTGCTGGGTGTGGGCGGGGCCTGGACGTCATGAGCGATCTCGCGGAGGTCCCAGCAGGGCGGCCCCCACTCCTCGCCGTCGTAGTGGTCGTGCAGCCAGGTCTCCGAGTAGATCGAGTCCAGGTAGCGTTCCCCCAGGTCGGGGGCTATGGTCAGGGCGGTCGTCTCCGCGCCGCGCCGGTTGGCGGACAGCCATCGCAGGGCGCCGCTGACGACGGTGCCCGTCGATCCGCCGAACAGGAACCCGTTGCTGGCCATGCGGTGGCAGGCCTGGATCGTGTCGGCCTCGCTGACGTGCACGACGTCGTCGACGTAGGACTCGTCGAGCAGGGGAGGGCGCAGGCTGGTGCCCACCCCCGGGATCATCCGCGGGGTCGCGGGGCCGCCGAACGTCACCGAGCCGATGGCGTCGACCGCGACGATGGTCACCTCGGGGGAGTGCTCGCGGAAGTACCGCGCGCACCCCATGAGGGTCCCGGTGGTCCCGGCGCCGACGAACAGCACGTCGAGGTCGGGGAACGCCGCGGCGATGGCCGGCGCCGTCCGCCGGTAGTGGGCCGTCCAGTTGCTGGGGTTGGCGTACTGGTTGAGCCATACGTAACGGTCGTCCTCGGCGCAGAGGCTCTGGACGTAGTCGATGCGGGCGCCGAGGAGGCCTTTCACGGGGTCGGGTGTGGTGATCACGTGCACCCGCGTGCCGTACAGCTCCATCATGCTTCGCACGGCGGGGTTGCAGCGGGCATCGGTAACGCACACGAACCCGTAACCCCTGCTGGCCGCGATGATGCTGAGGGCCAGGCCGAGGTTACCCGAGGAGGACTCCACCAGCGTCGACCCCGGAAGGAGCCGCCCGCTGCGCTCGGCCGCCATCACCATCTCGGCGGCCGCCTTCATCTTGATGGAACCGCCGAAATTGAACCCTTCGTACTTGAGATACAGGCGTTGCCCGAACGTGGGCCGCAGATCGACGTAGACGTCCTCTGCGTTGTACTGGAGTGGATCGCTGATCACCGGCACGATAAAAGGCTATACGGCGCCGATTTCTTGTGGTTATCAAAGCCTTTTCACCGGGCGGCGGAAACCCGTTGCCCGCTGCTATCATTTCGATGGGAAAAAATGACCTGAGGAGGGCGCGATGGCCATGACCAGTCAGCGGTGGATTTCCTGGCGTCACCAGAATCCGGCGGCCGGGGTCCGTCTTTACTGCCTGCCCTACGCCGGCGGCGGCACCCGCATGTTCGACTCCTTCGCCGCCGCGCTGGGCCCGGGCGTCGAGGTCTGCCCCGTCCTGCTGCCCGGCCGGGAGGACCGCATCGCCGAGGATCCCGTGCCACGGCTGGACGATCTCCTCCCGATGCTCATCGACGGCCTCACACCCACGATGACCAAGCCTTTCGCGCTCTACGGGCACAGCATGGGCGGGCTCGTCGCCTACGAGCTGGCGCGGCGGCTGTGCGAGAAGGGCAACGACGTCCCGCTGCGCCTCTACCTGTCGGGGTGCGGGCCCGCGCCCACTCCCGCGGGGCGGCGCCACCACCTGCTGCCCGACGACGAGTTCATCGAGCAACTGCGCCGGATGAACGGAACGCCGCCGGAGTTCTTCGAGGACCGCGACCTGGTCGATCTGCTTCTCCCCACCATTCGCGCCGATTTCGAGCTGTCGGAGACCTCCGCCGCGGCCGAGGGGTCGCTGCTGCCCGTTCCGGTCACCGCGTTCGCCGGCGAGCAGGACACCAGCGCGCCACCGGCCGACGTGCGCGAATGGAGCGCGCACAGCGGCGCCGGATTCGATTTCCATATCTATCGGGGCGACCATTTCTTCGTGCACGACTGCCCCGAGATGCTCGCCGTGATCAAGGAGGGCCTTTCCACCTGACGAGCGTGTGAAAAGGGCCGGGGTCGCTCGACCCCGGCCCTTCTCACGCCCGGTCACAGATCGTCGGCCCACCTGCTGTACTGCCGCAGCCCGTACAGCAGCGGGACGGTCTCGGCCAGGCTGTAGATCCGGAACGGCTCGCCGAACACGATGCGCTGGCGGCCGACCAGCACGCTGTCGCTGACCCTGCAGTCGGCCACGGAGTGCGCGTCGTCGAGCAGGTGCGGCCCGCCGTACCCGGGGCGGGTCTCCCACCGCACCGCGTCGAAGCGGTCCGGCGCGCCCGAACCGAACAGCTCCGCGGTCCGCCTCGCCTTTTGGTGCAGCAGGTTGACCGAGAAGACGCGGGTCTCCAGCAGCGCCCTCAGGGTCGGGCTCTCGGCGCGGATCCCGACGATCAGCGTCGGCGGCTCGGTGGTCGCGCTGCACAGCGCCGAGCAGGTCATGCCCCACGGGTCGCCGTGGAGGTCGGTCGCCGTGATGACGGCGACGCCGCTGGGGAAGCCGGACATGAAGCTGCGGAAGGAGTCGGGGTTGCCTTCCGCGGGACGGTCGGTGCCGTCGCGGATGGCCCTGGGCGCCATGGTCATGTGATCACCGCTCGGCTAGTCGGATGGAGGGGGACATGGCCGTGCCGGTGGCCGAGCGCGCGTACCGGTCGGTGGCCAGCAGCAGCGGGCCGCTGAGCCCCGTGGTGACCAGCGCCATGACCAGCAGCGCGAGGTACATCGCGGGGGACAGGATCCCGGCGGTGAACCCCGCCTGCAGGACCACGATCTCGGTCAGGCCGCGGGTGTTCATCAGCGTCGCCAGGCGCATGCTGGAGGCGCGGGACCGGCCGCCCGCCCTCGCGCCGGCGTAGGCGCCGCCGAGCTTGGCCACGATGGCCAGCGCGGTGGCGATCGCGGTGGCCTCCCAGGAGAAGATCCTGTCGGGGCCGGCCACCACGACGGTGCCGGTGACCACGAACGTGACCGGCAGCAGCGCCCGGCCGAGGCGGCCCAGCGTCTCGGCCGCCTCCGTCCACGGGCCGTGCCCGGCCGCGCCCGGCCTGCCGGGCAGGGCGAGCCCGATGATCACCGCGCCGTACACCTCGGTCAGCCCGAGCCACTTGGTCGTGAGGGCCGCGCCGGTGGCGGCCGCCGCGATGAGCACCAGCAGCACGCCGCGGTGCCGGTCGGCGAGGGCCGCCACCTTCGCGGTGGCCGCCAGGCGGCGCAGCAGCAGAGCCACCGCGCCGCCGGCCAGGACCACCAGGACGGTGACGAACCCGCCGCCGCCCGTCGTGAAGCCGATCGTGACCCCGAGCAGCACGCCGGTGACCGCGTCGATGCCCGCCGCGCTCATCAGGGCGAGCCGTCCGTCTTCTGTGTGCTGGAGGCCGCGGTCGCGCAGGATGCCGGCCAGGACCGGCACGGCGGTGACGGTCAGCGCGATCGACAGCATCAGCACCAGCGCCGGCGTGGGCGCCCCGCCGCGCAGCAGCGGGTCGCCGTCCGCGAGCACCCACACCGCGAACAGGGCCCCCGCGGCGAGCGGGACCACGGTCGCGCCCGCCGAGAGCCACGCCACCTGCCGCAGGGAGTGCCCGCCGAAGGACTCGCGCATGTGGTGGGCCGCCCCGACCAGGAACATGGCCAGTCCGAGCTGCCCGGCGAACCGGAGGATCTCGAAGGCGGCCGAGCCGGTGAGGTCCCGGCCGAGCAGGGAGGCCGCCAGCATGCCCAGCCCGAGGCACAGGGCGATCTCGATCACGACCTCCGGCTGGCTCAGCCGCCGTGCGGCCCAGCCGCCGCAGACCACGATCAGCGCGATCGCGGGGAGGAGCAGCAACACGTACATCTTCTCTCCTAGCGGTGCAGCTGGGCGAGGTACTCGTACTGGCTGGGCAGTCGCTTGACCAGGTCGCGCGCCTCGTCCTTGAGCATCTGGAACTCCTTGTCGGCGGCGACGCCGTCCATCAGGGCCAGCGCGGGCGTCGGCTTCATCGGCACGCCGCCCATGCCGAGGAGGATCGACAGGTAGGAGTAGGACTCGAAGCCGTGGTACCGCGGGAAGATGGTGTCGGCCGCCGGGGGCTTCGAGCGCCACTGGTCGAAGCGCTCCTGCAGCCCGTCGGGCGTCGTGCGGGTCTTCGCGTCGCGCCAGTACGCGTTGTCGTCGCGGGCCGCCGCCTTGTAGTGCAGGACGAGGAACTCGCGCACGCCGTCGATGGCGTCGGCCATGCTCCTGTTGTAGGAGTCGGTCAGCGCGGGGTCGAAGCCCTGGGCGGGGAAGTGCTTCACCAGCTGCTCGATGCCGTGCTGGATGAAGAAGATGCCGGTCGACTCCAGCGGCTCGACGAACCCGCAGGCCAGGCCGATGGCCACGCAGTTGCCCGACCACGCGTTGCGGGTGCGGCCGACGCGCATGCGGATGTGGTTGGCCTCCATCTCGTCGGACTCGGGGCCGACGAACTCCCGCAGGGTGCGCTCGGCCTCCTCCGGCGAGCAGTAGTCGCTCGCGTAGACGTATCCGGTGCCGATCCTGCCGAACAGCGGGATGGTCCAGATCCAGCCCGCGTCCTGCGCGGTCGCCGTGGTGCACGGCCGCAGGCCCCTCTCCTCCATGTCCACCGGCACCCGCAGCGCCACCGCGCTGTCGTTGGGCAGGGTGTCCTGGAAGGAGATGAAGGGCTCCTCCATCGTCTTGTTGATCAGCAGGCCGCGGAAGCCGGTGCAGTCGATGAACAGGTCGCCGGCGACGTCGCCGTGCTCGGCCGTGCGCACGCTGCTGATCCAGCCGCGCTCGTCGCGCACCACGTCCACGACGTCGTCGAGGATCTGCGTGGCGCCGCGCTCCTTGGCGTAGCCGGTCAGGAACTTGGCGAGCATGGCGGCGTCGAAGTGGTAGGCGTAGGGGAACTGGGTGCCCTGGTCGAGCAGCGTGGTGCGGGGCGTGCCGGCGGGTTCCCTGCCCTCCACGTAGTCCTGCTCGAAGAGCCGGCCGTCGAGGTACCTGGGCGAGCGCTGGGCGTCGCAGATCGACGCCATCAGGAACACGTCCTGGTCGAAGCGGTCGCTGGGCTTCTTGTGCAGCCACCAGTCGGTCATCGGGAAACCGTCGACGATCCTCAGCCGCTCGAAGGGGTGGTAGAAGTAGTGCCCCTTCTCGCGCCAGTTCTCGAACCTGATGCCGAGCTTGTAGCTGGCGTTGCAGTGCGGCATCCAGTCCTGCTCGCGCAGCCCCAGATACTCGAAGAAGTGCCGGACGGTGCTGAAGGTGGCCTCGCCCACGCCGATGGTGGCGATCCTCTTGGACTCGACCACGGTGACCGAGACGCGGTCGCCGAACGCCGAGCTCAGGTAGGAGGCCGTCATCCAGCCCGCGGTTCCGCCTCCGACGATGACAACGTTCTTGAGCATGGTGAAGCCTTCCGTTCGCGTTGCTGGTGGTGCCGCGCCTCGCAGACCGGCCGCGGCGGGAGTGTCGTGCCGTGCCTTCTAGGACTGGCCGCGGCGGGAGTACTGCATGACAGAGATCGGGACGAAGACGACGAGGATCGCGGCGATCCAGGCGAGCGCGCCGGCGATCGAGGGGAGGGCGGGCGTGCCGTCCAGCAGGCCGCGGGAGGCGTTGACGACGAGGGTCACCGGGTTCACGTCGGCGAAGACCCGCAGCCACGCGGGCATGCCCTCGGTGGGCACCAGCGCCGAGCTGCCGAACTGGAAGGGCAGCACCCACAGGGAGGTGAGGGTCGAGACGGTGGTGATGCTGCGCACGGAGACGCCGATGCAGACGGCTATCCAGGACAGGGCGACGCCGAACGCCAGCAGCAGCGCCACGGCTCCGGCGGCTCCGGCCGCCCCGCCGTGGACGCGGAACCCGATGAGGGTCGAGCAGGCGAGGATGACCACCAGGCTCAGCAGCATGCGCAGGGCGTCCGCGGCGACCCTGCCCGACAGCAGGGCCGAGCGGGCGACGGGCAGGGTGCGGAACCGGTCGACGACCCCGGAGCCGAAGTCCACGGCCATGCCGACGCCGGTGTTCCGCGAGACGATCATGAGGTTGATGGCCATGATGCCCGGGACGAAGAACTGCGCGTAGTCCGCCGTGCCCCCGGCGATGGCGCCGCCGAAGACCGACACGAAGATGACCGAGATCAGGACGGGGGTCAGGGTCGCGTCGAGGATCAGGCCAGGGTCGTTCCTGAACTGGGCGACGTTGCGCCTGGTCATCACCGCGGCGTGCCGGAAGGCGTCCACCATGGTCAGGGCCTGGCTCATCGGTCCACCTCCTCGGGTGGCGGGCGGGACGGGTCGGGGTTCACGGGTCCTCCTCGGGAGGCGGTGCGGCCGCAAGGTCATGATCGCTCTTCGGGATGGGGACCGGCCCGGGTACCGGTCTCGTCCCGCAGGAGGGGAAGCGGCGGGACGCGGGTCACGGGTCCTCCTGGTCGCCGGGAACGCTGGTCAGGGCCAGGAACGCCTCGTCGAGGCTCGGCGTCCGGGTCTCGAACCCGGTGACCACGATGTCGCCGCCGGCCAGGGCCTTCAGCGCGGCCGTCAGGTCGCCGTCCCTGGTGAGCGGCATGCGCAGCACGCCGTCCTCGCCGTCGCCCGCCGGGGCGAGGCCCGCGGCGCGCAGGGCGGTCCGCGCCGCCTCCAGGTCGGCGGTGGCGGCCGTGCGCACGTGCAGCATCTGCCCGCCGATGCGCGAGCGCAGCTCCTTCGGGGTGCCGGCCGCGACGACCCGGCCGCGGTCGACGACGACCACGTCGCCGGCGAGGGCCTCGGCCTCCTCCATGTGCTGCGTGGTCAGCAGCAGGGTCATGCCGTCGTCGGTCAGGCCGCGGATGAGGTCCCACAGCTCCTTGCGGCTGTGCGGGTCGAGCCCCGTCGACGGCTCGTCGAGGTAGAGGATGCCCGGCCTGCCGATGAGGCTGGCGGCCAGGTCGAGGCGGCGGCGCTGGCCGCCGGAGTACCCCCCGGCCGCGCGACCGGCCACCGCGCCGAGCCCGAACAGCTCCAGCAGCTCCGCGGAGCGCGCCCGCGCCGCGCGGGGGCGCAGCCCGAGCAGCCGGGCCACCACGTAGAGGTTCTCGCGGCCGGAGACGCCCTTGTCGACGGTGGCGTACTGGCCGACGACCGCGATGGCCTGCCGGACCATGTGCGGCTCGCGCACGACGTCGTGGCCGCCGACGAGGGCCCTGCCGGAGTCGGGACGCTCCAGCGTGGACAGGATGCGGACGATGGTCGTCTTCCCCGCGCCGTTGGGGCCGAGCAGGCCGAGCACCGTGCCCGCCCGTACCTCCAGGTCGACGCCGCGCAGCGCGTGGACCTTGCCGAACCGTTTGGTCAGCCCCTCGACGCGGATGTCGCCGCCGTTCACGGGGAGGGCGCCAGACGCACCGGGTCGCCCATGGCGACGAGCACCTCGCGCGGCCCCTGATAGGGCTCGCGGCTGTGCGCCATCCGGAGGTTGTCGACGATCATCAAATCCCCCTTGCGCCACGGTTCGCGCAGCGTGCACGTCTCGTAGACCTTGTTGATCAGATCCACCTCGGCGGCGCCGATCGGTTCGCCGTCGCCGTAGAAGGTGTTGAAGGGCAGGCCCTGCGGGCCGTAGACCTCAAGGAGGTACTCCCTGACCTCGGAGGCCATGGTCCAGGCGTTGAGGAAGGCGACCTGGTTGAACCAGGACCGCCGCCCGGTGAGCGGGTGGGTGAGCACGGCGGCCCTGCGCCGGCGGGTGGACAGCGTGCCGTCCTGGCCCCACTGGAAGTCGATGGCGTTGTCCCGGCAGTACTCCTCGACCGCGGCGCGGTCGCCGGTGCCGAAGGCGGCCTGCCAGGGCAGCCCGACGTCCTCGCCGTAGTTGCGGGCGAGCAGCCAGCCCTGCCGCTCGAACCGCTCGACCAGCTCGCGGTCCAGCCTGGCGAGGACCTCTCCGCCGTCGGCGAGCGCGGTGACGCCTCCGGAGGCGGGAGCGGTCAGGCAGCCGAACAGCAGCAGCCGGGGCACGGTCAGGGCGTGGCTCAGCTCGTGGTGCATGCACATCGGCTGGTCGGGCGGCCACTCCGCCGAGGAGTACAGGCCGTGGCCGTGGTCGGCGCGCGGGGCGAACCCCTCCCGCTCGACGACCGGCTCGGCGATGAGCTCGGCCGCGAGCCGGCGCATGCCGGGCAGGTCGTTCAGGTCCAGGCCGCGCAGCAGCACGGCGCCGTGCTCGGCGACCGTCGCGTACAGCTCGTCGCGGTGGTCGCGGAGCCAGTCCGCGCCCGCGCCGGGGGGAACGCCGAGGATCGGCGGCTTGTCGGGGTGGTGCGCCGGAGTCGGCATCTGATGACTGCCTCCATCGATGTAGGCGGCGAAGTCCGCGAGCACGGGGTGGCCGGCCAGTTCGCGCACGGTCGTCACCCGGCCGAGCCTGGCCAGGAACCTGATCGCCGACAGCGAGGTGCCGCCGAGCGCGAAGAAGTCGTCGCCGCGGCCCACGCGGCCGGCGGGGAGGGCCAGGGCCTGTTCCCACAGCGCCGCCACGCGCCGTTCGGCGGGGGTGCGCGGAGGCTCCGCCGCGGCCGGCCCTCGCGCCTCCTGCGCGATGGCGGCCAGCCGCTTCTTGTCGACCTTGCCGTTGCCGGTCAGCGGCAGCGCGTCCAGCCGGTGGAAGCGCTCCGGCAGCATGTACACGGGCAGGGCCCGCGCGAGCGGCCCGCGCAGGTCCTCCTCGGGGATGTCGGCGGCGGCGGTGTAGAACGCCACCAGCTGCCGGCCGCCGCCGCTCTCGGCGACCAGGACGGCGCCGTCGCGCACGCCGGGGACCCGCAGCAGCCGCCCCTCCACCTCGCCCAGCTCGACGCGGTGGCCGCGGATCTTCACCTGGGCGTCCCTGCGGCCGAGGAAGGCCAGCTTGCCGTCCGGCCGCCAGTACCCGAAGTCGCCCGAGCGGTAAAGCCGCAGCCCCGGCCGGTGCGGGTCGGCGGTGAAGGCCAGGCGCGTGCGCTCGGCGTCGCCGATGTACTCCCTGGCCACGCACGGCCCCGAGAAGACGATCTCACCGGGGGAGCCGAGCGGGGCCGGCCACAGGTTCTCGTCCAGGACGTAGACGCGGGCGCCGGGGATGGGCGCCCCCAGCGGGACCCCCTCTCCGTCCGGCGGGCGCCGGAGCAGCTCGTGGTTGGTGTCGTCGTGCGTCTCGGTGAGCCCGTAGGCGTTGAGCACGCCGACGCCGGGGAAGCGGGCGAACCAGCGGACCAGCAGCTCCTTCTTCACCGCCTCGCCCGTGACCGAGACGAAGCGCAGATCGGGAAGGGGCCGGGGCTCGTCGTCGAGGTGGGCGAGCACGGCCTCCAGGTAGGAGGGGACGAGCTGGGCCACGTTGACGCGCCGCTCGGCGAGCGTCGTGACGAAGCGGCGGACGTCCAGGATGACGTCCTGCTCGACGATCAGGGTGGTGGCGCCCGCCATCGGGGCGGCCAGCAGTTGCCACAGCGAGATGTCGAAGCACTGGGGGGCCGTCTGCGCGACCACGTCCCCCGGCCCGATCAGCAGGTCCTCGATCTTGGCGTACAGGTGGTTGAGCATGCCGGCGTGCTCGCACACCGCCCCCTTGGGCAGGCCGGTGGAGCCGGAGGTGAAGTAGATGTAGGCCGCCTGACCGGCGGCGACGGGGACGCCCGGGTCGTCCTCGCGTGCGACGCCGGCGACGGCGTCCGCGTAGGTGATCACCTGACCGGCGCCGTCGACCGGGCCGGCGCCGAGGACGAACCGGCACGAGCCGCGCTCCAGCATGGCGGCGACGCGGTCGGCCGGGAAGCGCGGGTCGACGGGCAGGTAGACGCCGCCGGCCTTCATGACGGCGATGACGGCGGCCATCCAGTCCAGGTCGCGCTCGGCCGCCACGGCGACGACGTCCTCGGCGGCGAGGCCCCGGCCGAGCAGTCCCCACGCGATGCGGTTGGCGCGGGCGTTCAGCTCGGCGTAGGTCAGGCGTTCGCCGCCGCGCTCCGCGGCCACCTCGCCGGGACGCTCGCGCACCCGCTCCTCGAACAGCTCGTGGAAGCGCCGGTCGGGCAGGACGCGAGGCGGGCCGGCCAGGACGTCGAGCTGGTGGCGCGCCTCTTCGGGCGACAGCAGGCTCCGCTCCGTGTGGGAGGCCCCCGGGTCGCCCGCGGCCGCCGCGAGGGCCGTCCGGTAGTAGCCGGCGATCCTGGCCGCGTACTCGTCGTCCACCACGTCCGTGCGGTGGCGCAGCAGCAGCCGCCCGCCGGAGGGGTCCACCTCGGCCCGCAGGACCACCTCGCCGAGTTCGCCGCCGGGGTCGCCGCCGCCGAGGTCCAGGACCGTCTCGAACCACTGCGCCGCCGGGCCGAGCTCCTCGCGCAGGGCCGCCACGGGGTAGCCGGCGTGGCGCAGCAGCTCCTCCTCGGCGCGGCGCGCGGCGTCGACCAGCTCGCTCCACGAGCCGTCGCCGACGACGATGCGGCAGGGCAGCGCCTCGGCCATTCCCGGCGCGCGGTAGCCGGTGGACACCGTCGTCTCGCCGGCGAGACTCGACAGCACCTTGGCGTGCGCGGCGAGCAGCACGGCCGACGCGGGGGAAGCGGGTGCCAGGGGGAAACTGCGCGAGGCTTCGCCTGCGGATCCTCGTGACCAGCGCGGCAGGCGTGTGCCGCCTCCCGCTGCGAGTGTTTCGCGCCAGTATTCTTGGTTTCCCCTGTCGGGCACCGTGCCCACCTCCATATTCTGTTCCTGCGACGCAGACTATGGACGGCGTTTATCCGGCACATATCATCTGCTTTTCATAGACGGGTGAAAACGAGCCGATAAGTCGCCGCCCTAACGTTCGCAGCATGGCTATGGTGACCGGCCGAATTGGCGGCGCTCCCGCGAACCTCCTGCACGAGGAGGTGCTGGAGCCGCAGTTCTCCTATGAAGTGCGGCATCTCCTGCCGCACTACCTCCACATTGAGAAGGTCCTGCTGCTGGAATACCGGCGGATGGGAATTCTGGCTCCGGAGGAGGTCGCGGGAATCGCGAGCGCCCTGCACGCGATGACACCCGCGGACCTCGCCGCCGACCCCGAGGAGAATCTGTCCGACATCTCCTTCGGCATCGAGCGCCTGGTGGCCGGACGGCTTCCCGCGCCGGTGCCGCGATGGCACGTCGACCGCAGCAGGAACGACGGGCAGGCGTGCGCGCAGCTGATGTTCGGCCGCGAGCGGGCCCTGCGGATCGCCGAAGGACTGCTCGGCTGCGTGGACGCCGCGCACCGGCTGGCCGCCCGGCACGCCGAGGCCCCGATGCCCGGTTACACCCACCTGCAGGCGGCCCAGGTGATCACTCCGGGTTTCTACGTCAGCGCGCTGTCCGACCATCTGCTGCACACGCTGCGCCGGCTGCTCGCGACCTACGACCACGCCGACCGCTCTCCCCTCGGGGCGGGCGCCATGGCCGGCCAGGAGCTGCCGTGGGACAGGACGGCGATGGCCGGGCACCTCGGCTTCGCCGGGCCGCGCACGCACGCGCTCGCCGCCGTCGCCTCCCGGGCGTGGATGCTGGAGCTGGCGGCCGAGGCGGCGACCTTCGCCACCGGCCTGAACAGGTTCGTGACGGACCTGATGACCTGGGCCGGCAGCCACTACGGGCTGGTCGAGCTGCCCGACGAGCTGGCGGGGATCTCCTCGGCGATGCCGCAGAAGAAGAACTACCCGCTGCTTGAGCGCATCCGCGGCCGGACGGCGCACCTGTTGTCCTGGTACGTCGACGTGGCCGCCGCCCAGCGCGGCACGCCGTTCAGCAACACCGTCGAGGTCGGCAAGGAAGGGGGCGCGCAGCTCGCCTCGGCGACCGACACCTTCTCCTCGATCCTCGCCCTGCTCACGCTCGTGCTCGACAACGTCGCCTTCCCCGCCGCGCGAGGACGCGACCTGTGCGCCGGTGAGCACCTCGGCGGCTTCTCGCTGGCCAACCGGCTCACCCTGGACGCCGGCGTGCCGTGGCGGACGGCGCAGGTCATCGCGGGCCGGTACATCGTCGCCATGATCGCCGCCGGGGCCGCGGCCGACCCGGAGGAGCTGATGAGCATCTGCGCCGCCCACGGCCACCCGGTGACCGACGCGGCCGGCCTGCTGGCCGGGACGCTCGAACCCGACGGCGCTCTGCGGCTCAAGCGCTCGCAGGGGTCGGCGCACCCGGACGAGGTCCGCTCGATGCTGGCCGGCCAGGGCGAGGAACTGGCCGTCCTCGCGAGGGAGTGGTCGGCGCGCCGCCGGCGCGTCGAGGCGGCGGCGGCCTCGGTCGACGGGCTCCTCGGCCTCGCGAGCCGGTCGTGATCGGCTCAGGAGTGGCCTACGGGACCTTCGGCGAGCTGCTGCAGGGCCAGCTCGCCGGCGACGGCCTCGACTTCCTGGTCACGCTGCCCATCCCGAGGTCCAGCCGCGCGACCTTCCGCCTGGACCCGAAGACCGCCCAGGTGACCGTGGCGCCCGGCCACAAGAGCAAGTCGCTGAGGGTCGCGAGGGCCCTGCTGGCCGCGCACGGCGTGCGGGCCGGAGGCGTGCTGACCGTGCGGAGCGACCTGCCGGAGGGCAAGGGCTTCAGCAGCTCCTCCGCCGACCTGGTGGCGACGGCCCGCGCGGTGGGCGAGGCCATCGGGGCCGTGCCGGACGCCGCGGAGATCGAGGCGCTGCTGCGGCCCATCGAACCCACCGACGGGGTCATGTACGACGGCGCCGTCGCCTTCCTGCACCGCGAGGTCCGCCTGCTGACCCGGCTCGGGCACCTGCCCCCGCTGACGATCGTCAGCGTGGACGAGGGCGGGAGCGTCGACACCATCGCCTTCAACCGGCGGCCCAAGCCCTTCTCCGACGCCGACAGGAAAGAGTACGCGCGGCTGCTCGACATGCTCGTCGTGGCCGTCGCCGCGGGAGACGCGGCCGACATCGGCTACGTCGCCACCCAGAGCGCCGTGCTCAACCAGCGGCTCAACCCCAAGAGCACGATGCGGTCGATGCGCCAGATCTGCGACGAGGTCGGCGGGCTCGGCGTCGCGGTGGCGCACAGCGGCACCGCCATCGGACTGCTGCTCGACGTCGCCGACCCGCGCTACCGCGACCGGCTCGGCCGCGCCGAGAGGGCGTGCGCGCGGCTGGCGGGACACGCGCACGTCGACCATTCGCTCACCGCCGAAGCAGAGGAGGTCCGGTGCTTCACAACAACGTGATCGACGCGATCGGGCACACCCCGCTGGTCTCCCTCGACCTTGGGGGCGCCGCGGTCTACGCCAAGCTGGAACTGCAGAACCTGTTCGCGATGAAGGACAGGGTCGCCCGGCAGATCATCCTCGCCGCGCGCGAGTCGGGCGAGCTGGCCCCGGGCGCGGCCATCGTCGAGAGCTCCTCGGGGACGATGGCGCTGGGCGTCGCCCTGGTCGGCACCGCGCTCGGCCACCCGGTGCACATCGTGACCGACCCGAGGATCGACCCGATCACCCTGGCCAAGCTCCGCTTCCTGGGCTGCTCGGTGCACATCGTCGACAAGATGACCGCGCACGGCTGGCAGGGAGCCCGCCTGGAACGGCTGGAGCTGCTGCGCGCCGAGCTGCCCGGGTCGTTCTGGCCCCGGCAGTACAGCAACCCCGAGAACCCGCGGGCGTACGCCACCCTCGCCGCCGAGCTGCTGGCCGACCTCGGGCACATCGACGTGCTCGTCGGCGCGGTCGGCAGCGGCGGCTCGCTGTGCGGCACCGCGCGTGCCCTGCGCGAGAAGCTGCCCGACCTGTGGACGGTGGGCGTCGACTGCGTCGGAAGCGTGATCTTCGGCCAGCCGGACCTGCCGGGACGGCTGCAGAGCGGCCTCGGCAACAGCCTCGTCCCCGCCAACGTGGACCACGCGGTGATCGACGAGGTGCACTGGCTCAACGACCGCGAGGCCTTCCAGGCGACCGCCGACCTCGCCGCCGAACAGCAGATCTTCGGCGGCAACACCGCCGGCTCGGTGTACGGCGTGATGCGTCACCTCGCCAGGAGGGAGAGCCCCGGCACCACGATCGTCGGCATCATGCCCGACCGCGGCGACCGCTACTGCGCCACGGTGTACGACGAGGGCCACTGGCTGGAGAAGGACCTGCACAGCATGCCCGTGGCGACGGCGCCGGTCGAGGTCGACGCCTCCCAGACCGTGTCGACCTGGTCGAACTGCTTCCCGGGACAAAGACGCCGGGAGGTGCGATGCGAGGCCGTCTTGCCTGCGTAGAGGCCAACACCACCGGCACCGGCATGATCGCGCTGCGGACCGCGGGCGCCCTCGGCCTGGCCCCGCTGTTCCTGACCGGCAAGCCCGAGCGTTACCGGGGCCTGACCGAGTCGGGCGCGCAGGTGGTGCGGTGCGACACCAACGACCCCGGCTCGCTGCTGGACGCCGTCGCCCCGTACGCGGCGGACCTGTGCGGCGTGACCACGACCAGCGACTTCTACGTCGCCACCGTCGCCGAGCTGGCCGCCCATCTCGGGCTGCCCGGCAACCCGCCCGAGGCCGTGCGCGTGTGCCGCGACAAGGGCCGCACCCGGCACGCGCTGGCCAAGGCCGGGCTGCGGCAGCCGCGCTTCGCGGTGGTCCACGACCGGAGCGAGACCGCGGAGGCGGTCGCGCGGGTGGGACTCCCGTGCGTGGTCAAGCCGGTCAGCGGCTCGGGCTCTGAGAACGTGCGGCTGTGCGCCTCGCCGGCCCAGGCGCTGGCGCAGGTGGCGCGGGTGCTGTCGGTGCGGGTCAACGTCCGGGGCCAGCGGTGCGAGCCGGCGGCGCTGGTGGAGGAGTACCTGGAAGGCCCGGAGTTCAGCGTCGAGATGGTGCACACGGACGGCGAGGCCGGGTGCGTCGGGATCGTCGCCAAGTCGCTCACCGGGCATCCGTACTTCGTCGAGTCCGGGCACGTCTACCCCGCGCCCGTCACCCCCGCCGACGCCGAGGCGATGGAGGACGCCGTCCGCCTCGCGCTCGCCGCGGTCGGCGTCCAGCACGGCCCCACCCACACCGAGGTCAGGCTCCTGCCCGACGGCGTGGCCATCGTGGAGATCAACCCGCGCCTGGCCGGTGGCATGATCCCCGAGCTGATCTCCCTGGTGGACGGCCTGGACCTGCTCGAACAGCAGATCCGCGGCGCCATCGGCCTGCCCGTGTCGCTCGCGCGCAGGCGAGAGGGGCACGCGGGGATCCGCTTCCTGGTCGCCGACCGCCCCGGCGAGGTCCGCGCCGTGTCCGGCGTGGAACGGGCGGCGGCGCTGCCCGGCGTCGAGCGGGTCAGCGTCACGGCCGCGCCCGGCACGCGGGTGGGACCGCCGCGCAGCGCCTACGACCGGTTCGGCCACGTGATCGCGCGCGGCCGGACCGTCCCCGAGCTCATCGGACGACTGGACCGGGCCGCCGCGGCCCTGCGCGTGGAGGTGGGCGAATGATCCGGCACATCGTGCTCTTCAAGCTGAAGCCCGGACGCACCTGGGCGGACGAGCGCGTCACCGAGGCGGAGCGGATGGCGGCCGAGGTCGGCGCGCAGGTCGAGGACCTCCTTGAGTGGCGGGCCGGCCGGAACGTCTCCGAGCGCGCCATCGCCTACGACTTCGCCGTCATGGGCCTGGTCCGGGACGAGGCCGCGCTCGAGAGATATCTGCTCCACCCCTTCCACCAGAAGTCGGCGGCACGGTGGCGAGAGATCAGCGACTGGGTCATCGCCGACCTCGAAGAGTAGAAACCGAGGCTTTCGATGTTCACGATTCACCACCCCGAACTGGACGCAATGGCCAGGTCCCTGCGGGAATGGCACCAGGAGTTCCTGGCGGGGGAGTGGGACGAGAAGCGCCTGGCCGCGCACCAGGCGCGCGCGCTGCGCGAGACCGTGTCCTACGTCAAGGAGCGCTCCCCCTTCTACCGCGCGCGGCTCGCCGGCCTGTCCGAGGACGACGAGCTCGGCTCGCTGCCCTTCACCACCAAGCAGGACCTGCGCGACGCGCAGTTCGACATGCTCTCGCGGCCGATGCACGAGGCGTGGATCTTCTACGAGACCACCGGCACCACCGGCAGCGCCACCCCCTGCCCGCGGGACAACACCGACACCCTGCACAACAACAGCGTGCTCACCGCCTACTACCAGACCGTGTTCGACCAGTACGGCGACCGGCAGGTGGTCGGGGTGTCCGGTCCGACGGAGCTGCACGCGACCGGCGACACCTTCGGCGACGTCTGCCGCAACCTCGGCGTCGCCGTGGCCAAGATGTGGCCGCACTCGCCGATGATCGGCTTCGACCGCGCCCTCGAGGTGATGCGCATGCTGCCCGTCACCGGGCTGTTCTGCACGCCCGGCATGGCGCTCTCGCTGGCCAAGAAGGCCAGGGAGGCGGGCCTGGACCCGGCCGCCGACTTCTCGCTGGACGTGCTCATGCTCACCGGCGAGCTGGCGTCGCCGAGCCTGCTCGCCGGCATCGGCGCCCTGTGGGGCGCGCGGGCCTACAACTGCCTGTACGCCTCGCAGGAGGCGTCCGTGCTGGCCGCGGCCGGCGCCGACGGCGGCCTGTACACCGCGCCGCTGATCAACCACTACGAGGTCGTCGACCCGGTCACCCTGCTGCCCGCGCGGGCCGACGGGAATGGCGTGCGCCAGGGCGAACTGGTGATCACCAATCTCTACCAGGGCGCCAAGCCGCTCGTCCGCTACCGGACCGGCGACATGGTGCGCATGCACCCGGTGGCGGCGGGCACGACGGTTCCCGCGCAGCGGGTCGAGGTGCTCGGCAGGGTCGGCGACCAGATCGTCCTGAACGGCCACTCCATCACCGGCTACGACCTGGAGGACCTGCTGCTCAGGCACGTGGGCGGCTTCCTGGACTACCAGATCAGGCTGGAGCGCACGCCCCTCGGCGACGACCGGGTGAACCTGATGCTGCACGGCGCCTCGAAGACCCACCCGGGCCTGCTCCTGGCGCAGGAGGAGTGCCGCGAGGTGCTCGGCACCGAGCTGGTCGTCTCGTTCGGCGACCCGGGCAGCATCACGAGCACGGGCGCGATGGTGAGCTGGAAGGCCGCCCGGGTCGTGGACGGGCGCGGCGACGAAGTGGCCGGAAACGACCGCGAGTCCCGCGCCGCCCTCGCCCTGGCCGCGAGGAGAGGGTGATGCGGCCGCTGCCGGGCCGCTGGGTCTACCACCGGGTCCAGGACGCCGGAGGCTTCGTCCGCTTCGACGACGTCCGGCTGCCGCCGACGACGCAGGGCCTGCACTACGGCACCGGCGCGTTCGAGGGGATCAGGGCGCACGGGGGCGCGGACGGCGGGCGGATGCATCTGTTCCGGGTGCGCGACCACTACCTGCGCTTCCTGCGGTCGTGCCGGCTGCTGCGCATCGAGGTGGGGCTGAGCGCCGACGAGCTGACGGACCTGACGGTGGACCTGCTGCGCCGCAACGGCGACACGGGCGACGTCTACGTCAGGCCGCTCGCCTACAAGCTCGGCCTGCTGCCGGGCACCCCGCCCGGCGTGGGCCTCGGCGGCATCTCCGAGGCGGTGACGATCGTCGCCTCCCGGCTCGGCGCCTACACCCCGCCCGGCGGCGTCCGCTGCCTGATCAGCTCCTGGCGCAGGCCCTCGCGCGCGGCTGTCCCCGTCCAGGCCAAGATCACCGGTGGGTACGTCAACAGCGCGCTGGCCGTCGAGGACGCGCGCGCGGCCGGGTACGACGACGCGATCCTGCTCAACGACGCGGGGCAGGTCGCCGAGGCGAGCACGGCCAACGTCTTCGCGGTGCGCGGCGGCACTCTGCTGACGCCGCCGGCCGACGCCGACATTCTGCCCGGCATCACCAGGGACACCGTGCTCGCGCTGGCCGCCGACCTCGGCATGGCCGTCGCCGAGCAGCCGCTGCACCCCGCCGACCTGCTGCTGGCGGACGAGGTGTTCCTCACCGGCACCGGCGTCGGCGTCACCCCGGTGATCGAGATCAACGGCAGGCCGATCGGGGCGGGACGGCCCGGCCCGGTCACCTCCCGGCTCGTCGCGCGCTACCGCCAGGTGGTCAGGGCCGAACGCGAGGACACCCGCCGGTGGCTGACCCCGGTGAAACCCGGTGTGCCGGACGGAAGCAGAGGCGAGCCAGTGGAGCGACCGGCATCAAAGGAGCGAGCGTGATGGAACAGCTCGGTTGGATGGAGATCGACACGCCCAGTCGGGTGGTGCTGAAGGAGATAGGAACGCTCGGGCCGCCGGGAACGAGCAGCGAGACGGCCGCCGAACTGCTGTGGGAGAAGCTCTCGGAGCTGCCGAGCGAACCGCAGCTCTCGCTGTACGACACCTACGAGGGCGCGTGCGACGCCCTGCTCAACCGGGACGTCAGCCACTTCATCGTGGCCAACGCCTACCGGGCGGTCAACGAGTTCTACATGGACACGCGGCTGGCCCTCGCGGCGGTGTTCATCATGGACACCCCGCTGTACGGCCTGGCCAAGTCGCGGGGCAACGACGACCTGCCGGTGCGGCCGTCGATCGCCACGCATCCGGCGCCGGCGCCGCTGATCGCCCAGCTCCTGCCCGCGCCCTTCGCACCGGGCAAAGTGATGATCATGAATTCGACCAGCGCCGCGGCCCTGGCCGCGCGCGGCGGGTCCAGCGACCTCGCGCTCACCACGGCCCCGGCGGTGGAGAGCTACGGCCTCGAGTTCATCTCGCGCACCCGGCCCATCCGCATGGTCTGGTCGGTGTTCGTCCTGGACGACGCCGCCCCCGACATCCCCAGGGAGAACGCCGATGTTGTTCCTCGATAGCGAGGCCGTGCGCAAGGCCCTGCCCATGGAGCGGGCGATCGGCCTGATGGCCGGCGTCATGCGCGCCTACAGCGGGGGAGAGGTGACCCAGCCGCTGCGCACCATCCTGCGGCCGCCGGGCGACGGCGGGGTCTTCGCCGCCATGCCCTGCCACGTCACCGGCGACCTGCCGGGATACGGGCTCAAGGCGATCATGCTGCGGCCGGGAAACCGGGACAAGGGCCTGCCGGTCCACATCGGCGTGGTCCTGGTGTTCGACCCCGAGACCGGGTTCCCGCTGGCGCTGCTGGACGGCGCCGAGCTGACCGCGATCCGCACCGCCGCCGTCTCGGCGGTCGCCACCGGCGCGCTGGCGCTTCCCGGCGCCGGCGACCTGGCCGTCATCGGCTCGGGAGTGCAGGCGCGCTCCCATCTTTCGGCCCTGGCGCTGGTG
The DNA here is from genome assembly GCF_042654065.1 of Sphaerisporangium dianthi. Classification (NCBI taxonomy): domain Bacteria; kingdom Bacillati; phylum Actinomycetota; class Actinomycetes; order Streptosporangiales; family Streptosporangiaceae; genus Sphaerisporangium; species Sphaerisporangium dianthi. The sequence continues at coordinate 53,779 of NZ_JBHSFP010000005.1, forward strand.
CGCGACCTGCGCAGGGTCCGCGTGTACAGCCCCACGCGGGAGCGGGCCGAGGACTACCGGCGCTGGGCGGCGTCCTGGCTGCCGGTCCCCGTCGAGGTGATGCCCTCGGCCGGCGACGCGCTCGCGGGCGCCGACCTGGTCTGCACCGCCACCTCCGCCAAGGAGCCCGTCGTCGCCGGGCGCGACCTGACGCCGGGCGCGCACGTCAACGCGGTCGGCGCCTCGGTCGCCGACGCGCGCGAGCTGTCCGGCGACGCGGTCGCGCGGTGCGCGGTGTTCGTGGACAGCAGGGAGTCGGCGGCGAACGAGTCGGGCGACCTGCGCGTCCCGCTGGCCGAGGGGCTGATCGGCCCCGGCCACGTCCTGGCCGAGCTCGGCGAGGTGCTGCTCGGACGGCACGCGGGCCGCCGCGACCCCGGCGAGATCACGCTGTACAAGTCGCTCGGCATGGCCGCGCAGGACATCGTCTCCGGCTTCGCGGCGGCCCGCTCCGCGCGCGAGCTCGGCCTCGGCGTCGACGTCCCGTACGGGGCGCCATGAAGATCTTCGTGGTGGACGCCTTCGCCGACGCGGTCTTCCAGGGCAACCCCGCCGCGGTGTGCCTGCTCGACCGGCCGCGCGACGCGCGCTGGATGCAGGCGGTGGCGGCCGAGATGAACCTGTCGGAGACCGTGTTCGTCGACCGGTCCGCCCCGGCGGACTCCCCCGCGGGCATGGGCCTGCGCTGGTTCACCCCCACAGGGGAGGTCGACCTGTGCGGGCACGCGACCCTGGCCGCCGCGCACGTGCTGTGGGAGCGGGAGGGCGAGGACGCCCGCCGCCCGCTGCGCTTCGCCACCCGCAGCGGCGTGCTGACGGCCGAGCGGGGCGAGGACGGCATCAGCCTGGACTTCCCCGCCGAACCCGCCGAGGAGGCCGAGGTCCCCGATGGGCTGCCCGAGGCGCTCGGCGCCAAGCCCGTCTGGATGGGCCGCAACCGCTTCGACTACCTGGCCGAGCTGACCGACGAGCGGGAGGTCGCGGAGCTGCGGCCCGACTTCGCCGCGCTCCGCGCCTTCCCCGTCCGGGGGATCATCGTCACCGCGCGGGGGCGGGGGGAGCACGACTTCGTCTCCCGCTTCTTCGCCCCGAGGCACGGCGTGGACGAGGACCCGGTGACGGGCTCGGCCCACTGCTGCCTCGGCCCCTTCTGGAGCGCCAGGCTCGGCAGGCGCCGGCTCACCGGCTACCAGTGCTCCCCCCGCGGCGGTCGCGTGCGCGTGACGACGCGGGGCGATCGCGTGGGGCTGGACGGCCGCGCGGTGATCTTCATGAGTGGAGAGCTACACGAACGGGAGGAACGATGACGACGTTCGTCATTGGCAACGTGGCCGCCGTCCCCGACAGGGAGAAGATGGCCGTCTACCGGGAGAAGGTGCTGGCCACGCTGCAGGCGTACGGCGGCGGCTTCGCCATCCGCGGCGGCGAGTTCGACGTGCTGGAGGGCGGGTGGCACCCCACGCACCTGTCGGTCATGCAGTTCCCGAGCGCCGAGCACGCCCGCCGCTGGTACGACTCGCCGGAGTACGCCGCGATCACCCCGCTGCGCGAGGGCGTCGAGATGGACCTGATCCTCGTGGACGGGAGCGGCTCCGATGCATGAGCTCCCCCCCAAGCTGGACGCGCTCGACCTGGCCGACCCGCGGACCTTCCGCGCCCACGACCAGTACGCGATCTGGCGGCGGCTGCGCGCCGAGGCCCCGGTCTTCTGGAACGCCCCCCGCGGCGACCGGCCCGGGTTCTGGGCGCTCACCAAGTACGACGACATCATGGCGGTCTACAAGGACGACGACCACTTCACCTCCGAGCGGGGCAACGTCCTGACCACGCTGCTCGCGGGCGGCGACTCCGCGGCCGGGCGCATGCTGGCGGTGACCGACGGCAAGCGCCACAGGGACCTGCGCAACGTGTTCCTCAAGGCGTTCTCGCCCCGCGCGCTCTCCTACGTCGCCGAGCGGGTGCGGGAGAACGCCCGGAGCAGGGTCCGGGCGGGCGTCGAGCTCGGCGCCTGCGACTTCGCGCGGGACGTCGCGGAGAAGATCCCGATCAACACCATCAGCGACCTGCTCGGCGTCCCCGAGGGCGACGAGCACCGCGACCACCTGCTCGACCTGACCAAGACGGCGCTGAGCAGCGACGAGGCGGACGCCGACGACGAGGACGCCGCCGAGGCGTCCCTGATGGCGCGCAACGAGATCCTGATGTACTTCGACGACCTGGTCGTCGAGCACCGCCGCACCCCCAAGGACGACGTGATCGGCGCGATGGTCGCCAGCAGCATCGACGGGGTGCCGCTGTCGGACGACGACATCGTGTTCAACTGCTACAGCCTGATCATCGGCGGCGACGAGACCAGCCGCCTCACCATGATCGGGACGGTGCCGGCGATGGTCGACCACCCGGACCAGTGGGCCGCGTACAAGAACGGCACGGTCGAGACCAAGACCGCCGTCGAGGAGATCCTGCGCTGGGTCAGCCCCGCCATGCACTTCGGCAGGAGGGCGACCAAGGACGTCACCGTCAGGGGGACGAAGATCGCCGCGGGCGACATCGTCACGCTGTGGAACTCCTCCGCCAACAGGGACGAGGACGTCTTCGACGGCCCCGAGCGCCTGGACCTGGCCCGCTCTCCCAACAGGCACGCGACGTTCGGCTACGGGCCGCACTTCTGCCTGGGCGCCTACCTCGGCCGCACGGAGGTCGGCGCGATGCTCGAGGCGCTGCGCGAATACGTCGGTGAAATGCACGTCACGGCCGAGCCCGAGCTCGTCCATTCCAATCTGCTGAGCGGAATCAGCAGCCTTCAGGTGAAACTCCTCCCGGCCTGAGGGCCGGGGATCGGGAAATGCGCGGACGACAATGCGGAATTCGATCGGTGATGCGCGCCCGATAACAAGACGAAACGGCGCGTTTTTAGACTCGGTTCGTCTTGGCGCGAATTAGTGAGTAGGAGTCGAGTTATGGCTGGCACGCTTATGGACCGGGACCTGCTGCCGAACGGCCCGCGCGGCGACGACGCGGCGCGGGCGGCCGACTGGCTTCCCGGCCTGTTCGCCGCTCAGGCGCGGCGCACCCCGGGCGCGCCCGCGGTACGGTTCGCCGACACTGAGCTGACCTACGCCGAGCTCGACCGCCGGGCGGGGCGCCTGGCCTCCCGCCTGGCCGCGCTCGGGGCCGGCCCCGAGCGCCTCGTCGCCGTGGCGCTGCCCCGCTCGGCGGACCTCGTCGTGGCGTTGCTGGCGGTGCTGAAGACCGGCGCGGCCTACCTGCCGATCGACGTCGCCTACCCGCGCGACCGCGTCGCGTTCATGCTGCGGGACGCGCGGCCGGTGTGCGTGCTGACCGGCGAGGCGGAGGCGGCCGGCCTGCCCGGCGAGACGCCGCGCGTCCTGGTCGACGATCCCGCCGAGGAGACCGCCGCCGCGCCCTGGCCGGGCGAGCGGGAGCGGGCGCCCGCCGGCCACCCCGCCTACGTCATCTACACCTCGGGCTCGACCGGCCTGCCCAAGGGCGTGGTCGTCGGGCACGGCGCGCTCGCCGACTACCTGCGGTGGTCGCTGCGGGCCTACCCGAGCCTGACCGGGGAGTCGCTGTGGCACTCGTCGGTCTCCTTCGACATGACCGTGACGTCGCTGTGGGCGCCCCTGGTCGCCGGCGGGTGCGTGCGCGTCTCGCCCCTGGCCGAGGACGGCGTGCCCGCCGGGGCCGCCGCCTGCGCCTTCCTCAAGGCCACCCCGAGCCACCTGCCGCTGCTCGACGTCCTGCCCGAGCGGTTCTCCCCGACCCGCGAGCTGATGTTCGGCGGCGAGGCGCTGCGCGGGGAGGCGCTGCGCGGGTGGCGCGAGCGGCACCCCGGCGTCACCGTGATCAACGTCTACGGGCCCACCGAGGCCACCGTCAACGTCGCCGAGTACCGCGTCGAGCCGGGGGCGCCGGTCCCCGACGGCGTCCTGCCGCTCGGCCGGCCCATGGACGACACCCGCGTCCACGTGCTGGACGCCGAGCTGCGCCCGCTTCCCCCCGGCGAGGTCGGCGAGCTGTACATCTCCGGCACCGGCCTGGCCCGCGGGTACGTCAACCGCCCTGGGCTGACCGCCGAGCGGTTCGTCCCCGACCCCTCGGGCGTCCCCGGCGAGCGGATGTACCGCACCGGCGACCTCGGCCGGTGGAGCGAGGACGGCCTGCTGGAGTTCGCCGGCCGCGTCGACGACCAGATCAAGGTGCGCGGGCACCGCATCGAACCGGGTGAGATCGAGGCCGTGCTCGGCCGCCACCCGAGGGTCGCCCAGGTCGCCGTGATCGTGCGCGAGGACCGCGTGGGCGACCAGCGCATCGTCGCCTACGTCACCCTCCGCGGCGACGTCCCGGCCGCCCACGCGGACGCGGACCCGGCCGCCCACCCGAACCCGTCGGCGCACGCGAACCCGAACCCGTCGGCGCACGCGAACCCGAACGCGTCGGCGCACGCGAACCCGAACGCGTCGGCGCACGCGGACGCGGACCTGCGCGAGCAGGCGAACGCGGCGCCCGGGCACGTGAACGCGGAGCTGCGGGAGCACGCCGGGGCCGCGCTCCCCGCGTACATGGTGCCCTCCGCCGTCGTCGTGCTGGACGCCCTGCCGCTGACCGCCAACGGCAAGCTCGACCGCCGCGCGCTGCCCGCGCCGCCGGCTCGCTCCGCCGCCGGACGCGCCCCGCGCACCGCCGAGGAGGAACTGCTGTGCCGCCTGTTCGCCGACGCGCTCGGTGTGGACGGGGTCGGCCTGGACGGCAACTTCTTCGAGCTGGGCGGGCACTCCCTGCTCGCCACCCGGCTGGTCGGCATGGTCCGCGAGGCGTTCGGCGTCGAGCTGCCGCTGCGCGCCCTGTTCGAGGCGCCGACCCCCGAGTCCCTCGGCGGCAGGGTCGCGACCGCGGCCAAGGGCAGCAGGCCCGAGCTCACCGCCCGTCCCCGGCCCGAGCGGATGCCGCTGTCCGCCGGCCAGCGCGGGCTGTGGTTCCTGCACCGCCTGGAAGGGCCGAGCGCGACCTACAATCTCCCCCTCGCCCTGCGGCTGACCGGCCCGCTCGACACCGAGGCGCTCGGCCTGGCCGTCGCCGACGTGGTGGCCCGCCACGAGCCGCTGCGCACCGTCTACCCCGACGTCGACGGCGAGCCGTACCAGCTCGTGCTCGACCCCGGGAGCGTGGCGGCCGCCACGGACGGGCTCCCCGTGGTGCCCGTCCCGCCGGACGGACTCGGCGAAGCGCTGCGCGCGCAGGCGGCGCTGCCGTTCGCGTTCACCCGCGAGGCGCCGTTCCGCGCGACCCTGTTCGGCCTCGGCGCGCGAGAGCACGTGCTCATGCTGGTCACCCACCACATCGCCAGCGACGGCCTGTCGGAGCAGCCGCTGCTTTCCGACCTGGCCGCCGCCTACGCCCACCGGACCGGCCGGGCCGCGCCCAAGGAGGCGCCGGCGATCCAGTACGCCGACCACACCCTGTGGCAGCGCGAGCTGCTCGGCGACCCGGCGGAGGAGACGAGCCTGGTCTCCCGCCAGGTGGCGTACTGGCGGGAGGCGCTGGCCGGCGGCCCCGGGCTGCTGGAGCTGCCGCTGGACCGCCCCCGCCCGGCCGTGGCCGGCAACGGCGGCGCCAGGGTCGGCTTCCGCCTCTCGCGGGAGCTGCACCGCGACCTGGTCGCGCTGGCCAGGCGCTCGGGCTCGACCGTCTTCATGGTCGTCCAGGCCGCCGTGGCCGCGCTGCTCACCCGGCTCGGCGCCGGCGCCGACATCCCCATCGGCACGGCCACCGCCGGCCGCGGCGACGAGGCGGTGGACCGGCTCGTCGGCAAGTTCCTCAACACGCTGGTGCTGCGCACCGACACCTCGGGCGACCCGAGCTTCCGCGAGCTGCTCGCCCGGGTCACCGAGGCCGACCTGGCGGCCTACGCCAACGCCGACGCGCCGTACGAGAGCGTCGTGGAGGCGGTCAACCCGGTCAGGTCGCTGTCCTACCACCCGGTGTTCCAGGTCATGCTGACCTTCGAGCACACCCTGCGCGCGCCGCTGCTCGGCGCCGGGCTGGAACTGTCGGTGGAACCCACCGTGCACACCGGCGCGGCCAAGGTCGACCTCAGCTTCTTCGTCAGGGAACCCGCCGAGTGGGGCAGCGAGGGCGAGGTCGAATGCGCCCTGGACTACGCCACCGACCTGTTCGACGAGCGGAGCGCCGAGGTGCTCGCCGCCCGGCTGGTGCGGCTGCTGGAAGGGGCCGTGCGCGACCCCGGCCTGCCCATCGGCGAGCTGGACCTGCTCAACCCCGGCGAGCGTGACACGCTGCTCTCGGAGTGGAACGCCACCGCCCACCCCGTTCCCGAGGCCACGCTGCCCGAGCTGTTCGCGCGGCAGGCGGCCCGCACCCCCGGCGCCGCGGCCGTGGAATGCGGCGGCGAGACCCTCACCTACGCCGAGCTGGACGCCCGCGCCGCCCGCCTGGCGCGCCTGCTGGCCGGCCGGGGCGTTCGGCCCGAGCGGTTCGTCGCCGTCGCGCTGCCCAAGTCGGCCGGGCTGGTGGTCGCCCTGCTCGCCATCATGAAGGCCGGCGGCGCCTACCTGCCCGTCGATCCCGCGCTGCCCGCCGAACGCGTGCGCTTCATGCTGGACGACGTCGGCCCCGTCCTGACCCTGGGCGCGCCGCACGAGCTGGCCGCCCTGGAGGCCGAGGCGGCGGCGCTGCCCGCCGGGCCGCTGGACAGCGGCCTGACCCCCGCCAACCCGGCGTTCGTCATCTACACCTCCGGCTCGACCGGCAGGCCCAAGGGCGTCGTGGTCGAGCACCGCTCGCTCAACCAGTACCTGGCCTGGACGCGGCACACCTACGACAGCGTCGCCGGCCGCGCCCTGGTGCACTCGCCGGTCTCCTTCGACCTGACCGTGACCGGCCTGTTCGGGCCGCTGACCAGCGGAGGGTGCGCCCATCTGGTGGACCTGGACGACGGCGCCGGCGCCGCCGCGACGGCGCGTCCGGACTTCGTGAAGGCCACCCCGAGCCACCTTCCGCTGCTCATCGGCCTGCCGGAGCGCTTCTCGCCCTCGGCGCAGCTCGTCCTGGGCGGTGAGTCGCTCATGGGCGAGGTGCTGGACGAGTGGCGCCGCCGCCACCCGGGCGCCACCGTGATCAACGAGTACGGCCCCACCGAGACCACCGTCGGCTGCATGGAGTACCGGATCGAGCCCGGCGACCAGGTGCCCGCGGGCGTCGTCCCCATCGGCAGGCCGATCTGGAACACCCGGCTGTACGTCCTTGACGCGGCGCTGCGCCCGGTGCCGCCCGGCGTGATCGGCGAGCTGTACATCGCCGGCGACCTGGTCAGCCGCGGCTACCTGAACCGTCCCGGCCTGAGCGCCGAGCGCTTCGTGGCCGACCCGTTCGCGGCCGGCACGCGCATGTACCGCTCGGGCGACCTCGCGCGCTGGCGGCCCGACGGGCAGATGGAGTTCGCCGGCCGCGTCGACCACCAGGTGAAGGTGCGCGGGTTCCGCATCGAGCTCAGCGAGATCGAGGCCGTGATCGGCGAGCACCCCCGGGTGGCGCACGTCGCGGTGATCGTGCGCGAGGACCGTCCCGGCGACCAGCGCATCGTGGCCTACGTCACGCTCACCCCCGGCGAGCCGGTGGACCTGCTCGACCACGCCAGGACGCTGCTGCCCGCCTACATGGTGCCCTCGGCGGTGGTCGTCCTCGACGCGCTGCCGCTGACCGCGAACAGCAAGCTCGACCGCGCCGCGCTGCCCGCGCCAGGACCCGCCGCCCCGATCGGGGGGTCCGCCCCGCGGACCCCGCAGCAGGAGATCGTCTGCGGCCTGTTCGCCGAGCTGCTCGGCCTGCCGCAGGTCGGCACCGACGCCAACTTCTTCGAGCTCGGCGGGCACTCGTTGCTGGTCACCAGGCTGGTCAGCCGCGTCCGCTCGGTCTTCGGCGTCGAGCTCGGCGTGCGCGAGGCGTTCGAGGCGCCGACCCCGGCCGCGCTGGTCGAGCGCATCGACCTCGCCGGGCAGGGCCGCTCCAAGCCCGAGCCCGAGCCGCGCCCCGAGCGCATCCCTCTGTCCTACGCCCAGCGCGGCGTGTGGTTCATCCACCGGCTCGACGAGGACAACCCGCAGTACAACATCCCCACCGTGCTGCGCCTCGGCGGCCCGGTCGACAAGCCCGCCCTGCGCGCCGCCGTCGCCGACGTCGTGGCCAGGCACGAGGTGCTGCGCACCCTCATCCGCAGCGAGGACGGCGAGCCGTACCAGGTGGTGCTGGCCCCCGAGGACGCCGAGGTCGAGGTCGCCTTCACCGAGGTCGGGCCCGAGCGGCTCAAGGAGGCGCTCACCGCGTTCGGCCACCGCTCCTTCCGCCTCGCCGAGCAGCCGCCCATCCGCGTCGGCCTGTTCTCACTGAGCGAGCGCGAGCACGTCCTGAACCTGGTCATCCACCACGTGGCCTGCGACGGCTGGTCGTGGGCGGCGCTGCTGCGCGACCTCGCCGAGGCCTACACCGCCCGCCTCGGCCAGGCCGCGCCGGCGTGGCGCCCGCTGCCGGTGCAGTACGCCGACTACGCGCTCTGGCAGACCAGGATCCTCGGCCGCGAGGACGAGCCGGGCAGCGCCCTCGCCAAGCAGGTCGAGCACTGGCGCGCCGCGCTGGCCGGCATGCCCGAGCTCATCGAGCTGCCGCTGGACCGTCCCCGCCCTGCCGTCGCCTCCAACAAGGGCGACATGGTCACCCTGCACATCGACGCCGCGCTGCACCGCGACCTCGTGGCGCTCGCCCACCAGGCCGGGGTCACCGTCTTCATGGTCGCCCACGCCGCCTTCGCCGCGCTGCTGACCAGGATGGGCGCGGGCGCCGACCTGCCCATCGGCACCGGCCTCGCCGGCCGCAGCCACGAGAACCTCGACGAGCTGGTCGGCTTCTTCGTCAACACGATGGTGCTGCGCACCGACACCTCCGGCGACCCGACGTTCCGCGAGCTGCTCGACCGGGTGCGCGAGGTCGACCTGGTGGCCTACGCCAACCAGGACATCCCGTTCGAGCGGCTGGTGGACGTCGTCAACCCGGCCCGCTCGCTGGCGCACCACCCGCTGTTCCAGGTCAGCATCGTGCTGCAGAACTACGCGGGAGCCCAGGCGCGGATGCCGGGGCTCACCGTCAGCCCGCCGGACGTCGAGCTGGAGGCCGCCAAGTTCGACCTGATGTTCTTCCTTTCCGAGACGCACGCCGAGGACCCGGTGGCCGGGCGGGTGCCCGGCGGGATCAAGGTCGACCTCAAGTACGCGACCGACCTGTTCGAGCGGGCCAGCGCCGAGGGCATCGCCGAGCGGTTCCTTCGGCTGCTGGGCTCGATGGTGGCCGACCCCGGGCAGCGGCTGGGCGCGGTCGAGGTGCTGTCGGCGGCCGAGCGCGAGCGGCTGCTGGTGGAGTGGAACGACACCGCCTCCTCCGCCGCGCCGGTGACCATGCCGGCGCTGTTCGAGGCCCAGGCGGCGCGCACCCCCGACGCGCCCGCCCTGGTCCACGGCGATCGCACCCTCACCTACGCCGAGCTGAACGGCCGCGCCAACCGGCTGGCGCGCCTGCTGGTGGACCGGTACGGCGCGGGCCCCGAGTCGCACGTCGCGGTCGCGCTGCCGCGGTCGGTGGAGGCCGTCGCCGCCGTGCTGGCCGTGCTGAAGACCGGCGCCGCGTACGTCCCGGTGGATCCCGACTACCCGGGCGAGCGCATCGCGCTGATGCTCGCCGACACCGGCCCCTCCCTGGTCATCACCGGCACGGCCGCCGAGGTCGGCGGCGGGGCGCCCCGGCTGGTGCTGGAGTCGCTCGACGAGATGGACGAGCTGACCGGCTACGCCGCGGACGACCTGGCCGACGACGAGCGCACCGCGCCGCTGGAGCTCGCGCACCCGGCGTACGTGATCTACACCTCGGGTTCGACCGGGCGTCCCAAGGGCGTGGTGGTCACCCACCGCGGCATCGCCGCCACCGTCGCCTCGATGCGCGAGCGCCTGCTGCTGCACGACGAGGGCCGCGTGCTCCAGCTCGCCTCGCCGAGCTTCGACGTCTCGGTCATGGAGCTGCTGATGGCCTACGGCGCCGGCGGCGCCCTGGTCGTCGCGCCGCCGCACGTGCGCGGCGGCGACGACCTGGCCGAGCTGCTGTCCGTCCAGCGGATCAGCCACGCGGTCATCCCCTCCACCACCCTGGCCAGCATCCCCGCCACGCCGCTGCCCGAGCTGGCCACGCTGCTGACCGGCGGCGACGTCGTCGGCCCCGAGCTGGTGGAGCGGTGGGGCGAGGGCCGGGTCATGCTGAACGGCTACGGCCCCACCGAGGCGACGATGTGGGCCACCGCGAGCCGCGCCCTGTCGCCGGGGGCCGGCCCGCCCATCGGCACGCCCCTTCGCGACACGCGGGTCTACGTGCTCGACTCCGCCCTGCGGCCCGTCGCCCCCGGCGTCGTCGGAGAGCTGTACGTGGCCGGCGCGGGCCTGGCGCGCGGCTACCTGCGCCGTCCCGCGCTGACCGCCGAGCGGTTCGTGGCCGACCCCTTCGACGGCGGGCGCATGTACCGCACGGGCGACGCGGTGCGGTGGAGGTCCGACGGCCAGCTGGAGTTCGTCGGCCGGGTCGACGACCAGGTCAAGGTGCGCGGGTTCCGCATCGAGCTCGGCGAGATCGAGGCCGTGCTCACCCGCCACCCCCAGGTCAGGCAGGCCGCCGTCACCGTGCGCGAGGACCGGCCCGGGGACCGGCGCATCGTCGCCTACCTGGTGACCTCCTCGGCCAAGGCCCCCGAGTCCGGGCGGCTGCGCGCGCACGTGGCCGCCACGCTGCCGGAGTACATGGTGCCCGCGGCCTTCGTGACCCTCGACGCGCTGCCGGTCATGCCCAACGGCAAACTCGACCGCAGGCGGCTGCCCGCGCCGGAGTTCGCCACCCGATCGGGCGGCCGGGCGCCGCGCACGGCCCGCGAGGAGATCATGTGCGGGCTGTTCGCGGAGATCCTCGGCGTGCCGCACGTCGGCGTCGAGGACAACTTCTTCGAGCTCGGCGGGCACTCGCTGCTCGCCACCCGGCTCGTCAGCAGGATCAGGACCACCCTCGGCACCGAACTGCGCGTGCGCGACCTGTTCCGCACCCCCACCGTCGCCGCCCTGGTCGACCGGCTGCGGACCGGCCAGGACGACCGCCCCGCGCTCGCGCCGATGGAGCGGCCGGAGCGCATCCCGCTGTCCTACGCCCAGCAGCGCCTGTGGTTCCTGCACCGCCTGGAAGGGCCGAGCCCGACGTTCAACGTCCCGCTCGTGCTGCGCCTGTCGGGCGCGCTGCACACCGGCGCCCTCGCCTCGGCGCTGGCCGACCTGACCGACCGGCACGAGTCCCTGCGCACGGTGTACCTCGACGACGGCGGCCGGCCCTACCAGAGGGTCCACGCGGCCGGCGAGGCCCGGCCGGCCTTCGACGTCGTGCCCGCCGGCCGTGACGAGCTGCCCGAGCTGATGGGCGCCGCGCTCCGGCACACCTTCGACCTGGCGGGCGACATCCCGATCAGGGCGACGCTGTTCGCGCTCGGCGAGCGGGAGCACTGCCTGCTGCTCCTGCTGCACCACATCGCCACCGACGGCGTCTCGATGGGCACCCTCAGCCACGACCTGTCCACCGCCTACGCCGCGCGCCTGGCCGGCGACGCCCCCGACTGGGAGCCGCTGCCGGTCCAGTACGCCGACTACACCCTGTGGCAGGGCGAGGCGCTCGGCCGTGACGACGATCCGGCCAGCCCGATCTCCCAGCAGCTCGACTTCTGGCGGCGCCGCCTCGCCGGCGCCCCCGAGCCGCTGGAGCTGCCCGCCGACCGGTCACGCCCCGCCCGCCGCCACGGCACGGCCGAGCGGGTCACCTTCCAGGTCGGCGCCGAGCTGCACTGGGACCTCATCGAACTGGCCCGCCGCAGCAGCGCCACGCTGTTCATGGTGATGCACGCCGCGCTCGCCGGGCTGCTGACCCGGCTCGGGTCGGGCACCGACATCACGATCGGCACCGGCGTCGCGGGCCGCGCGGACGAGGCCCTGGACAAGGTGGTCGGCTTCTTCGTCAACATGGTCGTGCTGCGCGCCGACACCTCCGGCGACCCGACGTTCCGCGAGCTGCTGGACCGGGTGCGCGAGGTCGACCTCGCCGCCTACGCCAACGCCGACGTGCCCTTCGACCGCGTCGTGGACGCGCTCAACCCCGCCAGGTCGATGAGCCACGCGCCCCTGTACCAGGTGACGCTCACCGTGGACAGGGACGTGATCGGCGACAACGTCCGCCTGCCCGGCCTGTCGGCCGAGGTCGACAGCCCCGACCCCGGTTCGGCCAAGTTCGACCTGTGGGTCGGCCTGACCGAGTCCTACGCCGCCGACGGCACGCCCACGGGCATGGAGGGCGTCGTCAAGTTCGCGACCGACATCTTCGACCGCGCGACCGCGGAGGGCATCGCCGAGCGGCTGTGCCGGCTGCTCGGCACGGTCGTGGCCGACCCCGACCGGCGGCTCGGCGTGGTGGAGGTGCTGTCGGCGGCCGAGCGGACGCGGCTGCTCACGGAGTGGAACGACACCGCCTCGCCCGAGCCGCCGGTGACCATGCCGGCGCTGTTCGAGGCCTGGGCGGCGCGCACCCCCGAGGCGCCGGCCCTGGTGTCCGGGACGCGCACCCTCACCTACGCCGAGGTCAACGCGCTGGCCAACCGCCTCGCGCGGCTGCTGGTGGACCGGTACGGCGCGGGCCCCGAGTCGCACGTCGCGGTCGCGCTGCCGAGGTCGGTGGAGGCGGCGGTGGCGGTGCTGGCGGTGATGAAGGCGGGGGCGGCGTACGTCCCGGTGGACCCGGACTACCCGGGCGAGCGCATCGCGCTGATGCTCGCCGACACCCGCCCGTCCCTGGTGATCACGGGTGCGGCAGTGGCGCTGGACCTGCCCGCGGACGCCCCCCGCCTGGTGCTGGACGACCTGGACCGCCTGGACGGACTGCGCGACCACCGCGCGGACGACCTGGCCGACGGCGACCGCACCGCGCCGCTGAGCCTGACCTCCCCGGCGTATGTGATCTACACCTCGGGTTCGACCGGGCGTCCCAAGGGCGTGGTGGTCACCCACCGCGGCCTGTCGGCGAGCGCGGCCTCCCAGCGGGAGCGGCTGCGCACCGTGCCCGGCTCGCGGGTGCTGCAGTTCGCCCCGCTCAGCACCGACACCTCCATCTTCGAGATGCTCTACGCCTTCGGCGCCGGAGCCGCCCTGGTCATCGCGCCGCGCGACGTGCGCGGCGGCGACGACCTGGCGCGGGTGCTCGCCGACGGCCGCGTCACCCACACCGTGCTGCCGCCCGCCGCGCTGGCGAGCCTGCCGGTCGTCCCCCTGCCGCACCTGTCGACCCTGCTCGTCGGCACCGACGTCCTCGGCCCCGAGCTGGTGGACCGGTGGGGCGAGGGCCGGCTCATGCTGAACGGCTACGGCCCCACCGAGACCTCGATGTGGGTCTCGGCCAGCGGGCCGCTGGTCGCGGGCGAGAAGCCGCCCATCGGCTCCCCCCTGCTCGGCGCCCGCTTCTACGTCCTGGACGCCGGCCTGCGGCTGGTCGCGCCGGGCGTGGTCGGCGAGCTGTACATCGCGGGCGACGGGCTCGCGCGCGGCTACCTCGGCCGCCCGGCGCTGACCGCCGAGCGGTTCGTGGCCGATCCCTTCGACGGCGGGCGCATGTACCGCACCGGCGACGCGGTCCGGTGGCGGGCCGACGGCCAGCTGGAGTTCGTCGGCCGCGTGGACGACCAGGTCAAGGTGCGCGGGTTCCGCATCGAGCTCGGCGAGATCGAGGCCGTGCTCACCCGCCACCACCAGATCGGCCAGGCCGCCGTCATCGTCCGCGAGGACCGGCCGGGGGACCGGCGCATCGTCGCCTACGTGGTGGCCGGCGAGCTGCCGGACGGCCTGCGGGAGTTCGTGGGCAAGGTCCTGCCCGCGCACATGGTGCCCTCGGCGTTCGTGCGGATGGACGCGCTGCCGCTGTCGCCCAACCGCAAGATCGACCGGCGGGCGCTGCCCGTGCCGGTGTACGGGTCGGGCACGGGCAAGGCGCCGCGCGGCCTTCGCGAGGAGGTCGTGTGCGGGCTGTTCGCCGAGGTTCTCGGCGTCGCCGACGTCGGGGTCGAGGACAACTTTTTCGAGCTCGGCGGGCACTCGCTGCTGGCGACCCAGCTGGTCAGCCGCGTCCGCTCGGTCCTCGGCGTCGAGCTGCCGCTGCGCGAGCTGTTCGACAAGCCCACCGTCGCGGCGCTGTGTGAGAGCCTCGACCAGGCCGCGGGCGCGCGGCCACCCGTGCGGCCCATGCCGCGCCCGGAGCGCATCCCGCTGTCGGCCGCCCAGCAGCGGCTGTGGTTCCTGCACCGCCTGGAGGGGCCGAGCCCGACCTACAACATCCCGCTGGCGATCCGCCTGTCCGGCGAGCTGGACACCGTCGCGCTGGGCGCCGCGATCGACGACCTCACCGACCGCCACGAGGTGCTGCGCACCGTCTTCGCCGAGACCGACGGCGTCGTCCACCAGAGCGTCCTGCCCGCCCTGCACACCGACGTCGAACTCGTCGAGACCAGCGAGGATGACCTGCCCGGGCTGCTCGCGCGGGACATCACCTTCCCGCTGGACCTGTCCGGGCGCCCGCCGATGCGCGCCTGGCTCTACCGCACCGGGCCTGCCGAGCACGTGCTGCTGCTGCTGGTCCACCACATCGCCGGCGACGGCATGTCGATGATGCCGCTGGCGGCCGACCTCGTCACCGCCTACACCGCCCGGCACGCCGGCGCGGCCCCGCAGTGGACGCCGCTGCCGGTGCAGTACGCCGACTACGCGCTCTGGCAGCAGGAGACCGGCACCGACGAGGAGCAGGTCAGGTTCTGGCGCGACACGCTCGCCGGAGCCCCCGAGGTGCTCGAACTGCCCGCCGACCGGCCGCGCCCCGACGTCGCCGGCCACGCGGGGACGACCATCCCCGTGGCCATCCCCGCGAGCGCCCACCAGGGCGTCACCGCCCTGGCCCGCGAGACCGGGACCACCGTGTTCATGGTCCTGCAGGCCGCCGTCGCCGCGCTGCTCAGCCGGCTCGGCGCCGGCACCGACATCCCGATCGGCACCGTCGTCGCCGGACGCGACGACGAGGCGCTCGGCGACCTGGTCGGCTTCTTCGTCAACTCGCTGGTGCTGCGCACCGACGTCTCAGGAGAGCCCACCTTCCGCGAGCTGCTCACCCGGGTCAGGCAGGCCGACCTGGCCGCCTACGCCCACGCCGGGGTCCCGTTCGAGCGGGTCGTCGAGGCGGTCAACCCCGAGCGCTCGATGGCGCACACGCCGCTGTTCCAGGTGATGCTCAGCCTGATCAGCGAAGGGCTGCCGCGGCTGGACCTGCCGGGGCTGCGCGCCGGCTTCGAGCCGCTCCAGGGCAGCGTGGCCAAGTACGACCTGGCGTTCGGCCTGCGCGAGCACCACGACGAGGACGGCACGCCCGCCGGCATCGGCGGCTCGCTGGAGTACGCCACCGACCTGTTCGACGCCGCCACCGCCGTCGCGCTCACCGAGCGGCTGGCCCGGCTCATCGACGCCGTGGCCGCCGATCCCGACCGGCGGATCGCCCAGGTGGACCTGCTGTCGGAGACCGAGTACGAGCGGCTCTCCGAGGGGAACGCGACCCTCGCGCCGATCCCCGGGCAGACCTTCCAGGAGCTGTTCGAGGCCCAGGTGGCGCGCGCGCCCGGCGCGCCCGCCCTGACCTACGGGAACCTGACCCTCAGCTACGCCGAGCTGAACGAGCGGGCCAACCGGCTGGCGCGCCTGCTGATGGAGCGGGGCGGCCCGCAGCAGTTCGTCGCGGTCGGCCTGCCGCCGAGCGTCGACGCCGTCGTCAGCCTGCTGGCGATCTTCAAGGCGGGGGCGGTCTACCTGCCGTTCGACCCCGAGCACCCGGCCGACCGCGTGAGCGCCGTCCTGCGCAGCGCGCGGCCGACGCTGCTGATCGGGTCGTCGGAGTCCGCCGTCCCCATCGAGGGGGTCGACGCGCCCTGGCTGCTCCTGGACGACGCCGGCACCCGCGCCGCGCTCGCCCGGCAGCCGCACGACGACCCGCCGGCCCGGCCCGAGCTGCGCCGCGACGGGCTCATGTACGTCATCTTCACCTCCGGCTCCACCGGGAGGCCGAAGGGCGCGATGGTGCACCAGCGCGGCATGATCAACCACCTGCTCGCCAAGATCGAGGAGCTGGGCGTCACCGCGGGCGACGCCGTCGTGCTGAACGCGCCGCTGACCTTCGACGTCTCGGTGTGGCAGATGCTGTCGGCGCTGCTGGCCGGCGGCAGGACCCACGTCGTGGACAAGGACGTCGCCCGCGACCCGTTGGAGCTGTTCGCCGAGGTCGAACGCGCCGGGCTGAGCATCGTCGAGGTCGTGCCGTCGTTCATGCGGGCCGGGCTCGACGCCTACGACTCCGGCATCCCGGCGCCGTCCATGCCGACGCTGCGATGGTTCATCGTCAACGGCGAGGTGCTCTCGCCCGAGATCTGCAAGCGGTGGTACGCCCGCTTCCCGCACGCCGCGCTGGTCAACGCCTACGGGCTGACCGAATGCTCCGACGACAACACCCACGCCTTCATCACCGGCGACATCGACGCCCAGGTGGAGAACGGGCGGCTGCCGGTCGGACGGCCCCTGCGCAACAACACGCTCCACATCCTGGACGACGGGCTGCGGCCGGTGCCTCCGGGGCTGCCGGGCGACCTGTACATCGCCGGGACCGGCGTCGGCCTCGGCTACCTGGGCGAGCCGTCCCGCACCGCCACCCGCTACCTGCCGGACCCCTACACCGACGCGCCCGGCGCGCGGATGTACCGCACCGGTGACCGGGTGCGGCTGCGCGCCGACGGCCAGCTCGACTTCCTGACCCGGGTCGACCACCAGGTCAAGATCCGCGGCAACCGCATCGAGCTGGGCGAGGTGGAGGCCGCGCTGCGGGCCGCCCCCGGCGTCACCGACGCCGTCGTGATCGCCGACGAGCCGCAGGGCGGGCCGAAGAGGCTGGTCGGGTACGTGGTCACCGCCGACCCCGGCGCGTCCTCCGCCGCGCTGCGCGACCACCTGGCAGGGACGCTGCCCGACTACATGGTGCCCTCGGCGCTCGTCGTCCTCCCCGATCTGCCGCTCACCCCGAACGGCAAGATCGACCGCAAGGCGCTGCCCGACCCGTCCTTCGCCGCGCAGGCGCCCGGGCGCTCGCCGCGCAACCCGCGCGAGGAGATCCTGTGCCGCCTGTTCGCCGAGGTGGTCGGGGTGCCCGCCGTGTCGCTGGACGACGGGTTCTTCCAGCTCGGCGGCGACAGCATCATGTCGCTCCAGCTCGTCTCGCGGGCACGCAAGGCCGGCCTGACGATCAGCGCCCGCGACGTGTTCCAGAACCAGACGGTCGAGGCCCTGGCGGCCGTGGCCAGGGAGACGCCCGGCACGGCGGCCGGCGCAGGCCACCACGAGGCCACCGGCGACCTGCCCGCCACCCCGATCATGCACTGGCTGCGCGAGCTCGGCGGGCCGAGCGACGGGTTCAACCAGGCGATGATCCTCACCGTGCCGCCCGGGCTGGGTGAGCACCTGGAGGCCGCCGTCCAGGCCCTGTTCGACCACCACGACGCGCTGCGCGCGCGGGTGAGCGGAGACGGCCTCCACGTTCCGCCCGCGGGCGCGGTCGCCGCGGCCGAGCGCGTCCGCAGGGTCGCCATCGCGGGCCTGCCGGAGGACCGGGTGCGGTCGGTCGTCGCCGAGGAGGGCGAGGTGGCCCGGTCGTCGCTGTCCCCCGAGGCCGGGGCGATGGCGCGCGTCGTCTGGTTCGACGCCGGGCCGGGACGCCCCGGCCTGCTGCTGCTCGTGCTGCACCACCTGGTCGTGGACGGCGTCTCCTGGCGCATCCTCGTCCCCGACCTGAAGGCCGCGTGGGAGGCGCTGGCGCGCGGCGCGAAGCCCGCGCTCGACCCGGTGCCCACCTCCTTCCGCCACTGGGCCCACACCCTGGCCACGCTGGCCCGCGACGCCAAGGGAGCGCCGTGGGACACCCTGCCCGCCGACGAGCCGCCGCTCGGGTCGCGGCCGCTCGACCCGGTCAAGGACGGCGCGGGGACGGCGCGCGAGCTGACCCTCACGCTGCCCGCCGAGCACACCGGGCCGCTGCTGACCTCGGTTCCCGCCCTGTACCACGCCTCCGTCAACGACGTGCTCCTGACGGGACTGGCCATCGCCACCCGCCAGTGGCGCGGCCGCGACGGGCTGCTCGTGGACGTCGAGGCCCACGGCAGGGAGGAGCTGGTCGAGGGCCTGGACCTGTCCAGGACCGTCGGCTGGTTCACCAGCATGTACCCCGTCCACCTGCAGGCGGGCCCGGTCACCGAAGACGACGTCTCCCGCGGCGGGCCCGCGCTCGGCGACGCGCTCAGGCGGGTCAAGGAGACCCTGCGCGCCATCCCCGACAACGGCGTCGGCTTCGGGCTGTGGCGCTACCTCGGCGGCGAGCCGCGCGTGTCCCCCGTCCCGCAGATCGCCTTCAACTACCTCGGCCGCTTCGGCGCGGGCGGCGCCGACGGCCAGGACAGGGCCGGCGCCGCCGAGGCGTACTGGACGCCCGCGGACGGCATGCCGACCCCGGCGCCCCGCGACCCCGAGATGCCCTCGGCGCACGCGATCGAGCTGGTCGCCACCGCCGTGGACCGGCCGGGGGGCGCCGAGCTGTCGGTCACCTGGTCGTGGCCGGGCGAGCTGTTCACCGAGCACGAGATCGGCGAGCTCGCCGCCGGATGGTTCGCCGCCCTGCGCGGCCTGGCCGCCCACGCGGCCCGGCCGGACGCCGGAGGGCACACGCCCTCGGACCTGTCCATGGCGCTCACCCAGGACGAGATCGACAGCCTCGAAGAGGAGCTGATGGGTCAGTGAAACGCTCAGCGTTCGAAGACGTGCTGCCACTGGCGCCGATGCAGGAAGGGCTGCTGTTCCACGCCCTCGCCGAAGAGGACGGCGTCGACACCTACACCGTGCGCATGGTGCTGGAGATCGAGGGCCGCCTCGACGCGGCGGTCCTGCGCACGGCCGCCCGCGCGCTGCTGCAGCGTCACCCCAACCTGCGGGTGAGCTTCCGCCAGCGCAAGACCGGGCAGCCCATGCAGGTCGTGCACCGCGACGTCGAGCCGCCCTGGGAGGAGGCCGACCTCGGCGGCCTCGCCCCCGGCGCGCAGGAGGCCGAACTGGCCCGCCTGTTCGACGCCGAGCAGGACCGCAGGTTCGACCTGGCGACCCCGCCCGCACTGCGCTTCACGCTGGTGAGGCTGGACGACGAGCATCACCGCCTGCTGGTGACCAACCACCACATCCTGTTCGACGGCTGGTCGCTGCCGATCCTGCTGCGCGAGCTGCTGGCGCTGTACCACTCGCGGGGCGACGCCTCGGCGCTGCCCCGGGTCACCCCCTTCCGCGACTACCTGACCTGGCTCGCGGGCCAGGACGACGCGGAGACCGAACGGGAGTGGCGGACCGCGCTCGACGGGCTCACCGAGCCCACCCGGCTGTTCCCCGGGGCCGCCGAGCAGGTGCCCGAGCTGCCGGGCCGGCTCATCCTGGACCTGCCGCGCGAGGTGGCGGCGGGTTTCACCGCCGCGATGCGCGGCAGGGACGTCACCCCCAACACGCTCGTCCAGGGCCTGTGGGGGCTGCTGCTCGGCCGACTCACCGGGCGCGACGACGTGGTGTTCGGCGCGGTCGTCTCCGGGCGGCCGCCCGAGGTCCCCGGCATCGAGAGCATGGTCGGGATGTTCATGAACACGGTCCCGGTGCGGGTGCGCCTGGACCAGGGAGAATCGTTCACCGGCCTGCTCGCCCGCCTGCAGGGCGAGCAGGCGAGGCTGCTGGCCCACCAGTCGATACGGCTCGGCCGCGTCCACCGGATGACCGGGCTCGGCGAGCTGTTCGACACCGTCACCACCGTGGAGAACTACCCCGGAGGCTCGCCCGGCCGCGACGACGCCGAGATCCGCGTCGTCAAGGTCGGCGGACGCGACTCCGCCCACTACCCGCTGCGCCTGATCGCGGGCATGGCGGGCGACCGGCTGCAGATGGAGCTGGAGTACCGCACCGACCTGCTGACCGGCGACGAGGCCCGCGCCCTGGGCGAGTGGCTGGTCCAGACGCTCACCGCGCTCGCCGCCGCCCCCGACGCGCCCCTATCCACGGCCGGGCTCCCCGCGTGCCCGCCGATCGCCGGCATGGCCGCCGCGCGCGGCTCCGGTGAGACGGACGGGACGCCGGCGGACGGCGCCGGCGAGGCCGGGGGGACGCGGGCGGACGGCGAGGCGGATGGGGCTCGGGCGCGACGGCACCGCGCCGGCCCCCGGGAGGAGATCCTGTGCGGGCTGTTCGCCGAGATCCTCGGCGTGCCGCGCGTCGGCCCCGGCGACGACTTCTTCGCCCTCGGCGGCCAGTCCCTGACGGCCGTACGCCTGCTCAGCAGGGTGCGCGCGGTGTTCGGCGCCGCGCTCCCGGTACGGGCGATCTTCGAGTCGCCGACCGTGGCGGCGCTGGCCCGCCGGATCGAGTCGGCCGAGGAGGCGGGGCCGCCGCTCGCGCCCATGCCGCGCCCGGAGCGGATCCCGCTGTCGTACGCACAGCAGCGCCTGTGGTTCATGTCCCGCCTCGAAGGGCCGAGCGCCACCTACAACATCCCCGGCGCGATGCGGCTGCGCGGCCCGCTCGACGTCGCGGCGCTGCGGCTCGCCCTGGACGACGTGACGGCGCGGCACGAGTCGCTCCGCACGGTCTTCCCCGACCGCGACGGCGAGGCCGAGCAGCGGGTGCTGCCGCCCGAGCGGGCCCGGGTGCCGCTGGAGCGGGTGGACCTCGCCCCCGCCGAGCTGGACGACGCCCTGCGCGCCGCGTGCGCGCACCCCATCGACCTCGCCCGCGACCTGCCCGTCAAGGCGACGCTGTTCCGGCTCGGCGAGCAGGACCACTGCCTGCTCATCCTGCTGCACCACATAGCGGGCGACGGCTGGTCGATGGGGCCGCTGGCCAGGGACCTGTCCGACGCCTACGCGGCCCGGGTGGCCGGGCGCGCGCCCGCCTGGGCCCCGCTGCCCGTGCAGTACGCCGACTACACCCTGTGGCAGCGGAGCGCGGACCTCCCGCTCGGCTACTGGCTGGAGGCGCTGAAGGGCCTGCCCGAGCGGCTGGACCTGCCCGCCGACCGCCCCCGGCCGGTGAAGGCCACCTACCGCGGCGGCCAGGTGCCGATCGACTGGGGCCCCGGGCTGCGCGACGGCGTCGCCGCGCTCGCAAGGCAGACCGGCACGACGGTGTTCATGGTGCTGCAGGCCGCGCTCGCCGCCCTGCTGACCCGCCACGGCGCCGGCACCGACATCCCGATCGGCACCCCGGAGGCCGGCCGCGCCGACGAGGCGCTCGACGACCTCGTCGGGTTCTTCGTCAACACCCTCGTGCTGCGCACCGACACCTCCGGCGACCCGGCGTTCCGCGAACTGCTCGACCGGGTGCGCGAGGCCGACCTGTCGGCCTACGCCCACGCCGGGGTGCCGTTCGAGCGCCTCGTCGAGGCGGTCAACCCGGCGCGGTCCCTCGGCCACCACCCGCTGTTCCAGGTGATGCTCGCCATGCAGGACGACATCGGCGACGGCGGCGACACCCCCGAACTGGCCGGGCTCGGCGTCTCGGGGCAGGAGATCCGCACCGACGTCGCCAAGTTCGACCTGGCGTTCAGCCTGAACGCCGACCTGCGCGGCGTCCTCGAGTACGCCGCCGACCTGTTCGACCGGGGGACCGCCGAGCGGCTCGCCGACCGGCTCGCCTGCCTGCTGGAGTCGGCCGTGGCCGAACCCGGCACGCCCGTCAGCGCGCTCTCGGTGATCCCGCCCCGGGAGGGCGCGCAGATGGCGCAGTGGGGCGACGGCGGACGCTGGGAGCGGACGGCGACCTTCACCGAGCTGTTCGAGGAGCAGGTGCGCCGCACCCCCGACGCCCCCGCCGTCGCGTTCGGCGCCGACCGCCTGACCTACGCCGAGCTGAACGCCAGGGCCAGCCGCCTGGCCCACCTGCTGATCGCACGCGGCGTCGGCCCCGAGCGGATCGTGGCGCTCAAGCTGCACCCGTCGGCCGACCTGGTGGTCGCGGTGCTCGCCGTCCTGAAGGCCGGCGCGGCCTACCTGCCCGTCGACCCGGACTACCCGGCCGAGCGCATCGCCGAGATGCTCGACGACGCGGCCCCCGCCCTCGTGCTCTCCGCGCCGCTGCCCGACGCCGCCGCCTACCCCTGCCACGACCCCGTGGACGCCGAACGGGTGGCCCCGCTGGAGCTCTCGCACCCGGCGTACGTGATCTACACCTCGGGTTCGACCGGGCGCCCCAAGGGCGTGCTGGTCACCCACCGCGGCTTCGCCGCCCTGCGCGAGAACCAGGCCCGCGCCTACCCTGCGGGGCCGGGCGACCGGGTCCTGCAGTACGTCTCGCCCAGCTTCGACGTCTCGGTGGCCGAGCTGTGCCTCGGCCTGCTCACCGGCGCCTGCCTGGCGGGGCCGGGAGGCGGCCTGACCGGAGAGGAGCTGGCCACGCTGCTGCGCGAGGAGCGGGTCACCCACGCGTTCATCCCGCCGGCGGTGCTGGAAGGGCTGCCCCGCGACGTGCCCGACCTGCGCACCCTGGTCACCGGAGGCGAGACGCTGTCGGCCGAGGCGCGGGCGTCCTGGTCGCGCGAACGCCGCCTGATCAACGAGTACGGCCCGTCCGAGGTCACCGTCGCCGCGACCGTCAGCCCGCCCCTGTGGGGAGCGGGGCACCCGTCCATCGGCCGTCCCGTCCCCGGCGCGAAGGCGCACGTCCTGGACGACGGCCTGCGGCCGGTCGCGCCGGGCGTCGTCGGAGAGCTGTACGTGGCCGGCGTGGGGCTGGCGCGCGGCTACCTGCGCCGTCCCGCGCTGACCGCCGAGCGGTTCGTGGCCGACCCCTTCGACGGCGGGCGCATGTACCGCACCGGCGACGCGGTCCGGTGGCGGGCGGACGGGCAGCTGGACTTCGTCGGGCGGGCCGACGACCAGGTCAAGGTGCGCGGCTTCCGCGTCGAGCTCGGCGAGATCGAGGCCGTGCTCTCCCGCCACCCGGGCGTCGGCCAGGTGGCGGTGGTGGTGCGCGAGGACCGGCCGGGAGACCGGCGGATCGTCGCGTACGTGGTGGCCGGCGAGCTGCCGGACGGCCTGCGGGAGTTCGTCGCGAGGGTGCTCCCGGCGCACATGGTGCCGGCGGCGTTCGTGCGGCTGGACGGGCTGCCGCTGACGCCTAACAGGAAGGTGGACCGGCGGGCGCTGCCGGCCCCGGCGTACGAGGCCGGAGGCGGCAGGGCGGTGCGAGGCCCGGCGGAACAGGTGATGTGCGGGCTGTTCGCCGAGGTGCTGGGCGTCGCCGAGGTCGGCGTGGAGGACAACTTCTTCGAGCTCGGCGGGCACTCGCTGCTGGCGACCCAGCTGGTCAGCCGCGTCCGCGCGGTCCTCGGCGTCGAGTTGCGGGTCGGCGACGTCTTCGAGGCGCCGAGCCCCGCCCGGCTGGCCGCGCGCTCAGGAGGCGAGGCGGCCGGCGCGTTCGACGTCGTCCTGCCGCTGCGGGAGGGCGGCACGCGCTACCCGCTGTTCTGCGTGCACCCGCTGGCCGGCCTCGGCTGGCGGTACTCCGCGCTGCTGCGCCACCTGGACGCCGGCCACCCCGTCTACGCCCTCCAGGCCCGCGGCCTCGAAGGGCGGGACGAACTGCCCGCCGACCTCGAGGAGCTGACCGCCGACTACACCGCCCAGATGCGCAAGGTGCAGCCCTGCGGCCCCTACCACCTGCTCGGGTGGTCGCTCGGCGGCAACTTCGCCCAGGCCGTGGCCGCCCGGCTGCGCGAGGAGGGCGAGGAGGTCGGGCTGCTCGCCGTCCTGGACGCCTACCCCGCGCCGCCGGACGAGAAGGACTACACCGACCGCGCGGTGCTCCTCGCGGACATGTGCGAGCACTACGGCGAGGCGTACGGCGCCGAGCCGGTGGACGTCGGCGCGATGAGCCTCGCGGACATGCGGCGGCACATCATCGCGCTGCTCGGTCACAGCACCGGCGAACTCGGCCACCTGGACGAGACGCAGCGCGGCCACGCCCTTGAGGTGATGGTCAACAGCATCCGGATCACGAGCGGCCCGCCGCCCGTCCTGGACGGCGACATGCTGCTCATCACCTCCGCCCGGCCCTCCTCGCCGCCGGAGTCCTGGCGGCCGTACACCGCCGGCGCCGTCGAGGTCCGCGGCGTCGACGCCGAGCACGCCCGCATGCTCGAGCCCGGCCCCGCCGGGCAGATCGCCGCCGTCGTCGCGGGCCGCATCCCGGCCAGGGAGCCCGCGGACGCGTGACGCACCGGCAGGTTCTAGGCGCGGGTCACCTCGTAGTCGGGAAGTGCGACCGGGGTGGCCCCCGTCGCCGGGCGCATGATCAGGATCAGTACGGCGAGCCCGGCGAAGATGACGGTGGCGACGACACCGGTGACGTGCAGGCCGGCGGTGAACGCCTCCCGCGCTGCGTGCAGCAGTTCCGCGCCCTGGTCGGCGGGAAGGCGCCGGGCGGCGGCGACCGCGCCCGCCAGCGAGTCGGACGTGCCGTCCATCCTGCTGCGATAGACCACCGCGGCCACCACCCCGAGCAGCGCGAGGCCGAGCGAACCGCCGAGGTAGCTGCTGGTCTCCGACATCGACGCCGCCGAGCCGGCACGCTCCGGCGGTACGGATCCGACGACCAGCCCGGTGCCGAGCGCGAACAGCGGACCGGTGCCCAGCGCCAGTACCGCGATGCCGATCATCACCAGCGGCAGAGCGTTCGCACCGCCGGCGCCGACCAGCAGCAGGCTGCCCAGCGCCGACCCCACCAGCCCGCCGGCGATCGCGGTCGTCTGCTTCATCCGCCGGGCCAGCGCCGGCGCGCCCATGGTGCCGACCGCCACGCCCAGCCCCATGGGCGCGAACAGCACCGCCGACGCGACCGGCGAGAAGCCCAGCACGCTCTGCAGGTACTGGGTCACCAGCAGGCCCGTGCCCGCCATGGCGATGCCGGCGAAGGCCAGCGCCACGAGTACGGCCGTGAACGGGCGGCTGCGGAACAGCCGCAGGTCCAGCAGCGGCGTCCGCAGCCGCAGTTGCCGGCGGGCGAACAGCACTCCGATCGCGGCCCCGGCGACGAGGGCCACCGCCGGGACGACCGACACGCTCTCGATGGTCAGCTGCTTGATGCCGTAGACCATCAGAAGCACCGCCACGATCGACAGCCCGACGCTGACCGGGTCCAGCCGGCCTGCCTTGTCGCCGCGGAACTCCGGCAGCAGGGCCGGCCCGGCGAGCAGCGGCAACAGCATCGCCGGCACGGCGACCAGGAACACCGACCCCCACCAGAAGTGCTGGAGGAGGAACCCGGCGAGCACGGGTCCGAGCGCGCCGCCGGTGAACTGGCAGGTCGCCCAGATCGCGATGGCCTTCCCGCGCTGTCGTTCATCGCGGAACATGTTGGTGATCAAGGCGAGTGCGGACGGAGCCAGGGTGGCGCCGGCGACGCCCAGCAACGCCCGCGCGACGATCAGCATCAGCGGGCTGCTCGCGAAGGCGGCCACGACCGACAGCACCGCGAACGCCGTTCCGCCGATCATCAGCAGCCGTCGGCGGCCGATCCGGTCGCCGAGCGTGCCCATCGTGATGACCAGGCCGGCCACCATGAACCCGTAGCCGTCGCTGATCCACAGCTGCTGGACGCCGGTGGCTCCCAGGTCGGCGCTCAGCCGTGGGAGCGCGAGGAGCAACGCGGTCGTGTCGATCGCGACGAAGAACGTCGGCAGCGCCAGGACGACCAGTCCCAGCCATGCCCTGTTGAATCGCATATCCGAAACTCCTGATCTCTTGATGTTTCGCCGGTTGGTCGGAGCGGTCGAGAGGTTCTTGACATCGGCACAGGCGGAGGTTTCTCCGTGTCAGCCGCAGCGGGGGCGCCAGGGCTGACGTCTCGCGGTCCGGGCGATGCGATGGCGGAGAAGACTCATGCGAAAGTTGTGGAGGGGATGTCAAGACGGCCGCGGCGGCTCCGACCAACCGGTCGAAGGGCCCGGCGGGGGCCCGCGGACCACAAGGAGTACGAGATGAAGTTCCTGATCAGCATGCACATCAACCCGGCCGTGCTGGACGCGCTGACCGACGAGGAGAAGGCGGCGATCGGCGACGGCCACGGCAGGTTCATGGAGGCGCTGAAGAGGTCCGGCGAGCTGATCACCACACAGGCGCTGGTCGACCCGTCACAGGCCGCCGTGGTGTCCGTGCGCAACGGCCAGCCGGTGGTGACCGACGGGCCGTTCCTGGAGTCCAAGGAGTATCTGGGCGGCTTCTACATGATCGACTGCGAGGACAAGGAGCGGGCGATCGAGCTGGCGGCGCAGATCCCGGACGCCGCGATCGAGGGTCTGGGGATCGAGGTGCGGCAGGTGATGTTCGCCGACGGACAATTGGAGGCATGACGACGCCGTCCATCGAGGACCTGCTGCGTGAGCTCACGCAGCAGGTCCTCGGCGTGCTGATACGCCGGCATGGCCGGTTCGAGGAGTGTGAGGACGCCGTGCAGGAGGCCGTCCTCGCCGCCACCGTGCAGTGGCCGGCCGAGGGAGTGCCGGACAACCCGCGCGGCTGGCTGGTGACCGTCGCGTCCCGGCGGCTCATCGACCAGATGCGCAGTGACCACGCGCGCCGCGAGCGGGAGTCGGCGACGGCCGCCGAGGTGGCGCCCGAGGACGTGCCGGACACCGACGACACGCTCGTCCTGCTGTTCCTGTGCTGCCATCCGACGCTGACCGCGGCCTCCCAGACCGCCCTGACGCTGCGGGCGGTCGGCGGCCTGACCACCGCCGAGATCGCCCGCGCGTTCCTGGTGCCCGAGGCGACGATGGCGGCCAGGATCAGCCGGGCCAAACAGCGCATCAAGGCCGCCGGCAGCTCCTTCAGCCTGCCGGACGGCGCGGAGCGCGAGGAGCGGCTACGGGTCGTCCTGCACGTGCTCTACCTGATCTTCAACGAGGGCTACACCGCCTCCTCGGGCAGCGAGTTGCACCGCGCCGACCTCGCGCACGAGGCGATCCGGCTGGCCAGGATGGTTCACGCGCAGCTGCCCGAGGACGGCGAGGTGACCGGGCTGCTCGCGCTGATGCTGCTGACCCACGCACGCAGGGAGGCTCGCACGACGAAGGCCGGCGACCTGGTGCCGCTGGACGAGCAGGACCGCACGAAATGGGACCGCGAGCTGATCGGCGAGGGCATCGAATTGGTCAAGGCGTCGCTGGCCGGCCCGGTGCTCGGGCCCTACCAGCTGCAGGCCGCCATCGCCGCCACGCATTCCGACGCCGCCA
This sequence comes from Sphaerisporangium dianthi, assembly GCF_042654065.1. NCBI lineage: Bacteria > Bacillati > Actinomycetota > Actinomycetes > Streptosporangiales > Streptosporangiaceae > Sphaerisporangium > Sphaerisporangium dianthi. The sequence goes on from NZ_JBHSFP010000005.1 coordinate 81,343, forward strand.
CGGCCGAGGAGACCGACTGGCCGCAGGTGCACGCCCTGTACCTGATCCTGGAACGGATCGCGCCCAACCCGATGGTCACCCTCAACCGGGCCATCGCGCTCGCCGAGACCGAGGGCCCGGTGGCCGGGCTGGCCCTTCTGTCCACATTGGACGGCGACGAGCGGATGGCCGGGCATCACCGGCTGCTGTCCGTCCGAGCGCATCTGCTCGAGAAGGCCGGCGACACGGCCGGGGCGTACGAGCACTACCGGCGCGCCGCGAAGGCCACCGCCAGCATCGCCGAGCGACGCCACCTGGAGTCCCGGGCCGGCCGGGTGAGAACGTAGACCCCGCCCCGGCCCCTCCGATGTTCCGCGCTCAGACCAGGGCGAGAGCGTCGAACAACTCGTCGGTGTAGAAGTCGTCGATCTCGCAGGCGCCCGACAGGGTGGAGAAGTAGCGGTCCACCAGGTCCTGGCGGCCGGCGATCGCGCGCAGCATCGTCACCCGCTCCGGCTGGATCGAAAGCTCGGCCGCCCTCAGCGTGCCGTGGTAGACGCCCGTGAAGTGCTCGTCGCGGTCCTCGCCGAACCGCGCGAGCGCGGCGTCCAGCCGGGCCGGGTCGGCGAGGTCGCCGCCGATGCGGTCGACCAGCATCTGCACCTGGAGGAACGCGTCGGTGATGCCGCTGTTGCCGATCGAGTCCTTGTGGTAGCCCGCGTCCCCCAGCAGCACCCAGCCGGGGCCGGCCGCCTGGCGGAAGAAGTTGCGCTGGTCGCCGGTCCCGTACAGCCGCTCCGCCCGGCGGGCCGAGCGCATCCGCTCGTGCAGCTCCGGCGCGGTCGTGCGGACGCTCTCCAGGTAGGCCGTCATGGCGTCCCCGCGGATGCGCTCGAACTCGGCCTGCGGGAAGTAGGCGCCGACCAGCGTGCGCCCGTCGTTGGTGGGCACCGTGCCGACCAGGCGGCGGGGCCGCGCGTACACCTCGAAGGTCGCGGGCAGGTCCTCGAAGTAGCTGAAGTACACGCACGACCTCGGGGCGTCCTCGGCCGTCGTGCGGGCGCCGGTCAGCGCCGCGACCGTGGACCGCATCCCGTCGGCACCGATGACCAGCCGGGCCCGCTCCTCGAAGCGGCCGTCCGCGGTCTTGAAGCGCACCCCGGCGACGCGGCCGCCGTCGAACACCAGCTCCTCGACCTGGCACCCCTGCCGGAACTCGGCCCCGGCGGCGGCGGCGGCCTCGGCGAGGACGGGGTCCAGACGGTGCCGGCGCGGCGCGTACGCCGTGCGGTAGCCGTCGACCGCCCACGAGCAGCCTTCCAGGCGGACGTCGTCCACCTGGTAGACGATGCCGTCGATCGGCGGGCAGCCGGTCGCCACCACGTCGTCCAGCACGCCCCACTGGCCCAGCTTGGCCACGCCCGGCTGGTGCAGGTAGTGCGTGGACAGCTTGTCCCTGGGGAAGCGGGCCTTCTCCAGCAGCAGCACCCGGTAGCCCGCGCGGGCCAGCAGCATGGCGGCCGGCGACCCCGCGCAGCGGGCGCCGACCACGATGACGTCGTACATCGCCCCGTCCTTCAGTTCGGCCGGACGATGACGGGCAGGTTCTTCGGCCCCCACATCCCGCGCTCGTGGTAGCCGATCTCGATGCCGCGGTCCACCGCCAGCGAGGGGAAGCGGCGCAGCAGTGCCTCCAGCGCGATCCTGCTCTCCAGGCGGGCCAGCGGCGCGCCGATGCAGAAGTGGATGCCGTGGCTGAAGGCCAGGTGCGGGTTCGGGTCGCGGCCGATGTCGAAACGGCCGGGGTGCGCGAAACGGCGCTCGTCGTGGTTGGCCGACATGAGCCACGGCGTGACCACGCGGTTCGCAGGGATCGTCACCCCGCCGATCTCGACCTCGGCGGCGGTGATCCTGCTGGCGGTGGTGAAGGGCGAGCGGTAGCGCAGCACCTCCTCGATCGCCGGGGGGATCAGCGCGGGGTCGCGGCGGACGGCGGCCATCGCCTCCGGGGAGGCGTCCAGGCACAGCACGGCGCTGCCCAGCAGGAGCGTCGTGGTGACGCTGCCCGCCATGAACACGATGTCGGCGAACTTGACGACCTCGTCCTCCGAGAGCCGCTCGCCGTCCACCTCGGCGGCGCACAGCGCGCTGATCAGGTCGTCCCTGGGACGCAGGCGGCGGTCGCGGCAGTGCTGGAGGAGGTAGTCGGCCATGTCCTTGGTGACCTGTTCGAGCAGGTCGGCGTACTCGGGCGACTCCGAGGTGATGCCTTCGCGCGCGGTCATGCCCTGCGCGTTCAGCATGCGGTTGATCCACGTGCGGAACAGGTGCCGGTCGGAGGCCGGCACGCCGAGCAGCTCGGAGATCACGATCACCGGCAGCGGGAAGGTCAGCGCGTCGACCAGGTCGAACTCCTCGTCCCTCACCTCGTCGAGCAGTTCCTCGGCCAAGGAGGCGATGCGGGGCGCGAGCGCGCTGACCGTCCTCGGGGTGAAGGCCTTGCTGACCAGGCGGCGCAGCTTGGCGTGCCCGGGCGGGTCCATCGAGTTGATGTTCCCCTGGCTGATCTCGGCCAGCTCGGGGTTGATCCGGCTGATGTCGTTGGAGAAGGCCGCGTGGTCGGTGAGCACGCGCTCCACGTCCGCGTAGCGGAAGACGTGGTAGGCGCCGTCCCCTTCGCGCCATACGGGACTGTGGTCCCGCATGCGGGCCATCCAGTCGAAGAGCTCGGTCCCGCCGTCCGCCAGCGGAACGGCGTCGATCATGACCTCGGTCATTATGGCGGACTCCATTCTGTAGTCCCCCTGAATATGCACGACCCTCTTATCAGCCCGATATCGGGAATCCGTCTGATATCGGGCTGATAACCCGTGGCCATAGTTTGTGCCAATGGATGTTCTCGGTGTGCTCGGTGGGATGGGTCCGCTCGCCTCGGCCGAGTTTCTGAAGACGCTCTACCACGCCAATCTCCACTCCCGCGAACAGGACATGCCCCGGGTGCTCGTGGACTCCGACCCCGGGTTCCCCGACCGCACCGAGGCCGTCGCGGGCGGCCCGGGCGCCCAGGAGATCGGGCGCCGCCTCGCCGTCCGGCTGGAAGACCTGCTGGCCCGCGGCGCGGACCGGCTGGTCATGGCCTGCTTCACCGCCCACCACTTCCTGCCGCTGGTCGATCCGCTGATCCGGGAACGGGTGACGTCCCTGGTGGACGTCGCGCTGGACGAACTGGACCGCGCCGACGGCAGGTTCCTCCTGCTGTGCACCGAGGGAACGCGGCGGGCGCGCGTCTTCCAGAGCTCGCCGCTGTGGGACCGCGTCGCCGCGCGCGTCGCGCTGCCCGGGGAGCCGGACCAGGAACTGGTGCACCGGATGGTGTACCGGATGAAGCGGCACGGCGCGCTGGGCGACGTCGCGCCGGCCGTCGACCGCCTGCGCGCCCGTTACGGCTGCTCGGGCGTCATCCTCGGCTGCACCGAGTTCCACCTGGTGTCCGGCGGGCTCACCGGCGTCCTCGGCGAGGCGAACGTGGTCGACGCGCTGCGCGCGTTCGCCCGTACATGCACGGCCCCCTACCGAAAGGACCTTCAGCATGCCGGATGACAAGCTCGGCATCCCCCCGTTCGGCGTGCTGCCCGGAGCCGGCGTGCGCCGCGTGCTGGCCGGCCGGGAGAAGCAGGTCGTCGAGCTGGTCGAGGAGGCCTACCAGCGGCACGGCGAGGGCGCCACGGTCAACCCGCCATCGTACTTCCTGCGCTTCCCCGACCGGCCCACGGGGCGGATCATCGCGCTGCCCGCCTCCGTGGGCGGGCGGGACGCCGTCGACGGGCTGAAGTGGATCTCCAGCTTCCCCGGGAACGTCGAGCACGGCATCCCCCGCGCCTCCGGCGTCCTCATCCTCAACGACCCCCGCACCGGCTACCCGTACGCCTGCCTGGAAGCCTCCCTGATCAGCGCCGCGCGCACCGCGGCCTCGGCCGTCCTGGCCGCCGACCGGCTGACGCGCGGGCGCGGACGCCCCGTCCGGGCCGGGTTCTTCGGCACCGGGCTGATCGCCCGCACCATCCACGCCTACTTCGCCGCGACCGGCTGGAGCTTCGACCAGGTCGGCGTGCACGACCTGGTCCGCGAGCGCGCCGCGGGCCTCGCCGCCGACCTGGCCGCCTCCGGCCAGGACGCGGTGGTGCACGAACGCCCGGAGGATCTGCTGCGGAGCTGCGACCTGGTGGTGTTCGCCACCGTCGCGGGCACCCCGCACGTGACCGACCCGGACCTGCTCGCCCACCACCCGCTCGTCCTGCACGTGTCGCTCCGCGACCTCGCGCCGGAGATCATCGCCGGCGCCGCCAACGTCGTGGACGACGTCGACCACTGCCTGCGCGCCGGCACCTCCCTGGACCTCGCGCAACAGCTGACCGGCGGGCGTGAGTTCGTCGACGGGACGCTGTACGACGTCATGACCGGCGCGGTGACGGTGCGCCGCGACCGGCCGGTGATCTTCTCGCCCTTCGGGCTGGGCGTTCTGGACCTGGCCGTCGGACGGTTCGTGCACGAGGCCGCGAGCCGGTCCGGCGACCTCTCCGTCGTGCCCGGCTTCTTTTCGTGAAACGCGTTCAACATCGTTCCGCACAATCCGGCTCAATATGATTCACGAGCCGGTCGGCTGCTGTTCTTAGGAGAGTCAGTTGACAGTTCTGGCAACGGCGGAGAACGCCACCGGAGGTCTCCGGCTGAGCGCCACGGACGCCGATGAATTGGTGACCCTGGCCCGCACCGTGATCCGCCGGGTACCGGGCGGCCGCATCGACGACCCGGAGATGATCGACGCCTGCCGGCAGGCGTCCATGCTGATGCCCGCCTCTCTGCGCGGGGTGCTGCGCGGCTTCCAGCGCGAGTCGGGCGAGCGCGGCGCCGCGCTGATCCGCAACCTTCCCATCGACGAGGCGGCCCTGCCCTGCACGCCGGGCACCAGCACCTCGGTGCAGCGCTTCGGCACCGTCCCGGCCCTGCTGCTCATGCTGATCGCGGCCGAGCTGGGCGAGCCGGTGGCCTTCCGGGCCGAGAAGTCGGGCGCCCTGGTGCAGGACGTCGTGCCGGTGCGCGGCAAGGAGGACTTCCAGGGCAACGCCGGCTCGGTGCTGCTCAGCTTCCACAACGAGAACGCCTTCCACCCCTACCGTCCGGACTTCGTCATGCTCCTGTGCCTGCGCGCCGACCGCGACAGGGTCGCGGGCCTGCGCACGGCGTGCGTCCGCGAGATGCTGCCGCTGCTCAGTCCGGCGGCCAGGACGGCGCTGAGCAGTCCCGACTTCGTAACGGCGGCGCCCCCCTCGTTCGGCACGGGCCAGGCCACCGCGCCCCACGCGGTCCTGTCGGGCGCCCCCGAGGACCCCGACATCCGCGTCGACTTCGCCGCGACCAAGGCGCTCGGCCCGGCGGCGCAGCAGGCGCTCTCCGAGCTGCGGGACCTGTGCGAGCAGGTCGCGCACACGGTGGTCCTGAACCCGGGCGACCTCGCCATCGTGGACAACCGGGTGACCCTGCACGGCCGGACCGCGTTCCGTCCCCGCTACGACGGAGCCGACCGCTGGCTCCAGCGCACCTTCGTCCTGCGCGACTTCCGCCGCTCCCGCATCGACCGCCCCCACGACGGCCACATCATCGCCTGACCCGGCCACCCGGCGCGCCCTCCCCGCCCTTCGCGCTCTTCGCCCCCGCCCCGGCGCGGTCCTCCCCGCCGGCACCCCTATCACCGGCTTCGATCATGACGCAAAGCGCATGATTCAGCACGGTTCGTGAGATTGCTCGTTCGCCGGGAAATATGTTGGAAATTTTCTGGCTTGGGGCGGTCCTCGCCGCGAGGCGCTCGACGCGGATTTCACCGTCGCGGAGAATCCGGTGCTGAGCTGGTGGGATGCGGGGGTGGTCTGAGGGCGGCGGGCGGGGGTGCGGTGGGGAAGAGGGTGACGGGCGGGGCGTTCTGGCAGCTTTTGTGCCGGGGAAATCGAGCCGGAGGCGCGTGAGGGCCGTTCTAGAGGGGGTAAGGCAGAACGGCCCTGTCATCCCGTCGCCTTGTGGGACGGGCTGACCAGACAAGCCAATGGAGGAACACGGTGACGCCCACCAACCCTGACAAACCGCACGCAAACGGATCAGGCGGGCCCCGCTGGCGTCTCTCAGGACCGCCCGTCCTCGCCGCCGCCGTCATGCTCGTGGCGTCGGGAGGCCTCGGACTGGCCGCGGCCTCGGCGGCATCCCCCACGTCGCCTCCCGCGGAGACCCCCACTCCCACTCTCACGACGACCGAGACACCGACGGCCGACCCGACCGCCACCCCGACGGTGTCGCCGGCCCCCTCGCCCTCCGTCTCCGTGCCGCAGGTGGCCCCCTGGGCGTACGTCGGCACGATGCACGGCGAGTTCGCCGTGCCGACGAAGACCCGCTGCACCTTCGTCACGCTGGTCACCCAGACCGGCCAGGCCACCGCCGTGGCCGCCGACTCGATCACCGTGCGCAGCCAGGACGGCTACGAGAGGGTGTACACGATCACCGAGGACACCCGTATCGTCTCGGGCCGTCGAGGTGACAGCGTGATCAAGCAGGGCGACTGGGTTTCGCTGACCGCCGCGCCTCAGGGGGAGAGCGCGACGCCGGCACCCCCGACCCCGACCCCCGACCCCTCGGACACCGCGACGCCGCTGCCTTCGGACACGTCTACTCCCGTGCCTTCCGACACCGCGACGCCGCTGCCTTCGGACACGACCACCCCCGTGCCCTCGGACACCGCGACGCCGGTGCCTTCCGACACCGCGACCCCCACTCCTTCGGACACCGCGAGCGTGGCGCCTCAGGACGCCGCGACCGTCGCGCCTCAGGAGACCGTGACCGCCGCGCCGCAGGAGGCGACCGCGACGGCCGGGTACATCGTGGACCTGTCGCGCCCGAGCAAGAAGTACTGGCCGGGCAAGGGATGGTGGCCCTCCACCTACTGGCGGCCGAGCCAGAACAAGTGGCGCACTCCCGCCTCCTGCGCCACGCCGACCCCCACTCCCACCGCCCCCGAGCCCACACCCGGCCTGCCGTCCGAGACTCCGACCGCCGGGCCCACCGAGTCGCCCAGCCTGCCGTCCGAGACCCCCACGGCCGATCCCACGGTGACGCAGACGGTGACCGTCACCCCGACCCCCTGAACCGCCGCTCGCGGCCGCCTCGCTGACGGCCGCCTCCACCCGCGGAACGGCCGCGGCACGTCTCGCGTGCCGCGGCCGTTCCGGCAGCCGCGCCGTCAGTCGCAGCAGCAGTCGCCGTCCTGGCCGGAGGCGTCCTGACCGGAGGTGTTCCGGCAGGCGGTGATGTCGTCGGGGGTGGCGGAGGAGTCGTCGGCCGTCGCGGTGTCCGCGGTGCCGGACGTCGCCTTCTTGGCCTTCTTCGACGAGCCCGGGTTGATGATGATGACCTTCAGGTGGATGTTGCACACCTTGGAGTGCTTGCACAGCGCGTTCTGGATGCCGGTCACACCGCTCAGCGTCTCGGACGAGGTGTGCTGGAAGCCGCGGTTGCTCGTGGGGCTGCGCACCTCGGCGATGCTCTGGTTCCGTATGCCGTTCCCGACCTTCAGGTAGTCGTCGCTGGAGCCGGAGCCGGCTCCCGAGCCGTCGCCGTCGTCGTCACCGGAGGCATGGCCGCGGCTTCGCCCACGTGCCCAGTCGGCGTTTTGCGCGTGAGCATGCGGGCGCGTCCGATCGTGTGCGCGGGCTCGTGAACGCACGGAGGAGGACGTGCGGGCGTGGTGACGGACCTTCGAGGCGCGTCCGGCGCCGGCGTCGGCGCTCGCGGCGGGAAGGGGGACGCCGAGGCCGATCGAGGCGGGGCCGGTCGCGGGAGGAACGGCGCCGAGATCGATCGTGGTGGAGGTGGTCGTGGGAGAAGCGGGGCTGAGGCGGGTCGTGACGGAGGCGTTCGAGGTGGCAGGAGCGGCGCCGAGGCCGGCGGGGGCGGAGGCGCCCGCGAGCAGGCACATGGCGAGGTTTCCGGCGAGCACTCGGCCGCGGTGCTGACGCGTCATCGTCTGTCGCCCCCTGCTGCGTCACCCTGAACCCGGGCGGGTGGGTCCCGGATCGAGACCGGAGTGATCAGCGTATCGGCGGGCGGTCGGGCCATCCCCGGCTCGGCGACGCGTACGCGCAGGTCATTACCGCATCATTGCCATAGTCGGTGAGATGAGGTGCGCAGCTCACTTCCGGTGACCGATCTGGTTTTTCTGCCTGATGACGCACACCCGGTGATGCCTGCACATGCCAGTCTGGGTGTGGGCGTATCCACCGGTGATGGTGTTGGCCACCGGCTGCTGCCCGTGGAGCACCGTGGGGCTGTAGAAGGCCACGTAGTTGTTGTTGCGCCGGCCGTTTCCCGTGTGCGCGTAGATCTGCCCGCGGTCATCGCCGCTCACGGGGGTGACCTGCCCCGGCGATCGCGCCGTCACCGTGGCGCCGGCCGCCGGCGAGGCGGTCAGCGCGGCCAGCGCCGTCAATGCGGTCACCGCGGTCAACGCGGCCGCTGTCAGTCCGGTCACTCTGGTCAATGCGGTCAAAGCGGCCGCGGTCGGTCCGGTCAACGCGGTCGGTCCGGTTGGTCCGGTCAACGCGGTCGGTCCGGTTGGTCCGGTCAACGCGGTCGGTCCGGTCAGCGCCTCACCCGGAGACGACGGCCAGGTCAGGCATCTCCTCGCGCGGTGACGAGCCATTGCGGCGCACCTGCCTCTCCAGGTCGTACGGCGGCGGAACTCCCGGGCCGGACATTCGGCGACGTCGGCCTCCCTACCCCGTGCCTCGGTCGCCACCACCGCCGGGACGGTCGCCTAGCGCGTGTCTTTGGTCGCTCTTTGTGTGACGGCCTACGGAAATGACCGGTTCGCGACTCCGGCCCGCGCCGGGCGGCGGCCCGCACAGGAGCGCTGCGACGGCGGCCGGGCCGCTTCCCTGCCCGCGATCGGGAACACCGCGCACCCCGCGAGAGGTTCGGCTGGGTAGGACTTGAGGGCGGGAGCGTGAGCGGGTGGCGGGAAGCCGAGCGTCGAAGAGGTTGGTCGCGGCCGCCGTCGCGGCGGCGGCCGGATGGGCACTGCGGGACGTCCCGGCGGAGCTCGGAGCCCGGCCCCTGCGGTCGGACGGGCGGCGGGCCGCGCGCATGCGGGACTCTCCGCAGTTCAGGGACGGCGTCTTCCACAACTCCATGGCGGCCGCGACGCGGGTGCCGGCCGGGCCGCCTCCCGGCATGGTGCGCGAGCTGATCACCGGCGCCGACCGGCGCCGCCCGCCCGGGGCGGTGCCGCTCCTGACGCCGTCGGCCGCGCCGCCACCCGCCGGCGGGCTGCGGGTCGTCTGGTACGGCCACGCGTCGACCCTGGTCGAGATCGAAGGGCGGCGGGTCCTGTTCGACCCGGTGTGGAGCAGGCGGGTCTCTCCCTCCCAGCTCGTGGGGCCCAAGCGGCTGCACCCCGTCCCGGCCTCCCTCGGCTCGCTGCCTCCCATCGACGCGATCGCGATCTCCCACGACCACTACGACCACCTCGACCTGGCGACCGTGCGCACGCTGGCCCGTACGCGCACCGCGCCGTTCCTGGTGCCGCTGGGCATCGGCGCCCACCTCGCGAAGTGGGGCGTGCCGGCCGAACGCGTCATCGAGCTCGACTGGGGCGAGGACGCCGAGGTGGCCGGGCTGCGGTTCACCGCGACGGCGGCCCGCCACTTCTCCGGGCGGGCCTTCAGCCGCAACGAGACACTGTGGGGCTCGTGGGTGGTCGCCGGCGCGCGGCGCAAGGTCTTCTTCGCGGGGGACTCCGGCTACTTCCAGGGGTACGCCGGCATCGGCGCCGAGCACGGGCCGTTCGACCTGACACTGATGCCGATCGGCGCCTACAGCCCGGCCTGGCCGGACATCCACATGGATCCGGAGGAGGCGGTCAACGCCCACGTCGACCTCGGCGGCGGGCTGCTGCTGCCCGTGCACTGGGCGACGTTCGCGCTGGCCCTGCACCCCTGGGCGGAGCCGGTCGACCGGCTGTGGCGGGAGGCCAAGGCCCGCGACGTCCGCATCGTGGCCCCCCGGCCGGGCGAGACCGTCGACGTCGATGCCGCTCCGGCGGTGGACGGCTGGTGGGAGACCCTGATAAGGGGGTGATGTGAACCTGTCCGAGGCGGCGAGCGAGCTGTACGGCGGCGCGCCGGAAGACTTCGTCGAGGCGCGCAAGCGGCTGGCCGCCGACGCCAAGAAGGCCGGGGACGCCGGCCTGGCCAAGAGCATCGGCACGCTGCGGCGCCCGACCGTGTCAGCGTGGGCGGTGAACCGGCTGGCCCGCGACGCCCCGGACGAGCTGGGCGAGTTGCTCGACCTGGGCGACGACCTGCGCGCGGCCTGGGCGTCGGGCGGGCAGACCGGCGAGCTGGACCAGCGGCGGGCTGAGCTCGTCGCCCGTCTGGCCCGCACCACGCACGAGCTTGCCGCGCGGGTGGACCGTCCGCTGCGCGAGGCGGCGGCGCGCGAGGTCGAGGACACCCTGCACGCGGCGACGATGGACGAGGCGGTGGCCGAGGAGGTCCGGCACGGGCGGCTGGCCCAGCCGCGCAGCCACGTCGGCTTCGGGCCGGTCGGGGCCCTGCCGGGCATGGCCGCCTCCCGGGCCGGCCAGAGCGCGCCGCCCGCGGCGGGGAAACGTCCCGCGGGCGCGGGGCGCACCGGCGGAGGCGCGGGCGGCGGGAAGCGAACCGCGGGGACCTCGGGGGCCTCGGAGCCGGGGGAGCCGCGGGAGAGCCGCGAGGAGGCGCGGCGCCGAGAGCGTGAGGAGGCCAGGCGCCGTGAGGAGGAAGAGCGGCGCCAGGCGCTGGCCCGCAGGGCGGCGGACGCGGCGGCCGAGGCGCAGGAGGCCGAGCGCGCTCTCGGCGAATGGGAGGCGGAGGCCGCCGAGGCGGCCCGGGCGTGCGCGGCCGCCCGTGACGAGGCCGAGCGCCTGCGCAGGGAACTGGAGGCGGCCCGGGAACGCCAGGACGTGACGACCAAGCGGCTGAGCATGGCCGAGCGAGAGCGCAACCGCGCCGCCCGCCGGGCCGACGAGACCCGCCGCCGTGCCCAGCAGGCACGCGCCGATCTCGACGGGCGCCCCGCGACCGGTGACCGCGAGGCGCCCTGAGGAGGGTCCGCGACGGGATATGGGCGATAGCGGTGCGCGGCCATGTCACTCGCGTCGGATTTTCGCCGACCATCGCATTGTCGACATTGATCCCTCATGTATTCGAAGATTCGGGTGAAAGCGCGCGGATCCTACTGCCCGATACGCAGCTCCGAGCGTGGCCGAACCGGCGACGTCGATTATCGAGGTCATATGGACGCCCGACTCATTGCCTTCACTTTGCCGCGGCCGGTGTTCTGGTGACGCCGGGTGCCGGCTTCGCCCTCGTGCCGCGCGACCCGCCGCGTCACCGGGCGATGGGGGTCCTGGCCGCCGCGCTCGGGACAGAGCCGCTCAGCGAGCATCTCGCATGAGCCCGTACCAAGGAAGACGACCATGTGGCACCGACCTGTGCGGGGGGACGCACGTGCGGCACCTCGGCATGCTGGCGGACGTGACGATCCGCTCCCTCAAGGCCAAGTCGGGCCGCCTGCGGATCGGCTACGACGCCGCCCACGCCTGACCGCAGGCGTGGCCGAAGCCCGGGGCCGAAGCCCGGGGCCCTAGGGGGACGGCGCCGGGTGGCGGTCGGTGGGACCGCGCCATTCGACGAGCAGGACGGTGGCGTCGTCCTGCAGTTGCTGGTCGTGATAGTCCAGAACACCGCGGACGAGCCGGCGCAGGGTCTCCTGAACATGGAGTCCGTCCAGCGCGCTTCGGATGACAAAGTCGACGAAACGGGGCAGCCCGAACTCCTGGCCGTGCACGTTGCGGGCCTCGGTGATGCCGTCGGTGTACAGCAGCACACGGTCGCCGGGCTGCAGTTGCTCCTGGCAGGGCACCCGGGGCAGCCCGAGGTCGAGGCCCAGGGGATGGGAGGGCCCGCACTCCAACGTCGCCACCCAGCGCCCGTCGCGGATCAGCACCGGCGGATGGTGGCCGCAGTTGACCCAGGTGAGCACCCCTCTCGGGGTGTCCAGGTTGCCCAGCAGCGCGGTGGTGAACCGCTCGTCGGCGCCGAACTCCTCCACCAGGACCTCCTCGATGGCCTCGGCGGTGGCGGGAAGGTCCTTGCCCTGGTGCCGGTGGCTCCTGCAGGCGGAGACGGCGAGAGTCGCGGTGAGACCGGCGGAGGCGTCGTGCCCCATGGCGTCGTAGATCGCCAGGTGCAGGATGTCGCTCGCCATGCCGTAGTCGAAGGCGTCGCCCCTGATGTTGTAGGCCGGCTCCAGCGCCCCGGCGACGACCACGTGGTCGTTGGCGAAGCTCAGGGGCGGCATCAGGTTCCACTGCATCTCCGCCGTGACGCTCATCGGGCGGGTCCGTATGAGCCGGGCGTAGGTGTCGCTGTGGGCGCGCTTGCTCGCCACCAGCAACGCCACGATCGAGGCCAGGCAGTGGATGTCCGTGAGGGTCCGCTCGGTGATCGCGTCCGCGCTGACGCGCATCACGCCGAGGCGCTTGATGCCGTCGAGCAGGGGCACCCACCACCACTCGGGACGGTCGTCCTCGCCGGTCTTCGCGACGACCTGGAGCTGCTGGAACGCCTTGCCGGCCAGGGTGCCGTCGACACGCAACTCGGCGGGCTGCGCGTGCTCGCGCCCGGGAAGCGGGAGCAGGCGCAGCGTCTCCTGCTGAAGATCGCTCAGGTAGACGAGCACGTCGCGCAGCCCGGCTCGCGGAGCGTGCTCGTCGAGCAGCTCCGGCAGCCTCTCCAGGGCCGACAGGCGGCCCGCCTCGGCCAGTGTGGCCACCAGGTAGGCGGCACCGGCGGAGAGCTTGCTCGGCATCACACGGCCCCCACTCCTCAGACATGAGGTGGCTTACCCGCGGCATATACAGACATGAGGTGGCTTACCCGCGGCATATACGAGGTGGTTTACCCACGATGGCGCACCAATCGGGGCATACCTTGCAAAACTTGGCCTTAGTGAAGGGAACGCCGCCTGATCGTCCGGGTGGGCGTGTCCGCCGCTTACCTCTCGCTAATCCCGTGCTCCGTAGACATGGTCTCGTCAGCCGGGCATCGGGCCCGGAGACACGAGGAGGAGGACGAGATGACAGTCCGGCGGCTGGCCTTGGTGTTCGCGTCGCTACCTGTGCTCGCGCTGGCCGGATGCGGAGGCCAGGTCAAGGGCACGGGCGTCGCCTCGGCCGACGGCGGCCCTTCGGGCCAGGCCGCCGCGACGGCCTCGCCCACGACGTCCAGCGACCCGCTGAAGTTCGCGCAGTGCATGCGCGAGCACGGGATCGACATGAAGGACCCCGTGGACGGCAAGATCCAGATCAAGGTCCAGAAGGGCCAGCAGGAAAAGATGGAGGCCGCGCAGAAGGCGTGCGGCAACTTCATGCAGGGCGGCAAGCGGATGGGGGAGGCCGACCCCGAGGCCAGGGACGCGATGCTCAAGTACGCCCGGTGCATGCGCGAGCACGGCATCGACATGCCCGACCCCAAGCCGGGCGAGGGCATGTTCCTCAAGATGCCGAAGAACGGCGGCGCGGAGGCCGAGAAGAAGCTCGAGGCCGCGCAGAAGGAGTGCGAGCCGTACCTGCCCGGCGCCGGCGGCCCGGGCGGCCCGGGCGGCCCGGCCGGACCGGGGGAATGACCTGCGCGAGTCGCGCCTGGACGGCGGGCCGGCCGCGCCGGCCGGCCCGGTGACCGGCCGCGGCCGAACGAACGGATCGGCCGCGGCTGAACGAGCGGCTCCGGCCGCGGATCACCTCGCGGCGGCGGGGAGGCGGGCCGCGGCCGGAGGACGGATGGCGGTGGGCAGGCGCACGGTGACGACCAGCCCGCCGTCCGGGCGGGGCGCGGCGTCCACCTGGCCGTCGTGCGCGGTCACGATGGCGCGGACGATCGACAGTCCGAGACCGGAGCCCTGCGCGGAGCCGACGCGTTCGCGCAGCCGGTGGAACGGCTGGAACAGGTCCTCGACCTCGTACGCGGGGATCACCGGACCGGTGTTCGTCACCGTGATGACCACGCCGCCCGACTCGTCGGACACCTCGACCAGCACCCTGCCGTCCTTGACGTTGTACTTCAGCGCGTTCTCCACCAGATTGAACACGCAACGCTCGACGAGCACCGGGTCGCCCGCGGCCGTCGCGGGGGACAGGCGGCGGTCCAGCGCGACCCGCCGCCGCCGCGCGACCGCCTCCAGCGCCTCCAGCACCCCGAGCGTGACCTCGTCCACCGCCACGGGCTTGCGCGCGACCAGCTCGTGCTCGGACCGGGTGAGCAGCAGCAGTCCTTCGATCAGCCGCTCGTGCCGGGCGTTCGTGCCGAGCAGCGCTTTGCCCAGGCGCACGAGGTCCTCGGAGGCGTCCGGTTCCTCCAGCGCCACCTCCAGCAGCGTGCGGTTGATCGCGAGCGGGGTGCGCAGCTCGTGCGAGGCGTTCAGCACGAACCGCCGCTGGGCGTCGAACGCGCGCTGAAGCCGGTCGAGCATGGCGTCGAAGGTGTCGGCGAGCCGCTTGACGTCGTCCCCCGGGCCGGCCAGCGCGATGCGCTCGTGCAGGTTGCTCTCCGAGAGCCGCTCGGCCGTCTCGGTCACCTGCCGCAGCGGGCGCAGGGCGCGGTCGGCGACCAGATGACCAAGGATGATCGCCAGCGCGCCGACCGCCAGCATGATGATCGCCGAATTCTGGAACAGGTCGCTGAGCACCTGCTGGCGGCCCAGGTCCAGTTGCGCGATCACGTCGCGCTGCACCTTCATCGCGAACACCATGGGCTTTCCCGTGGCGCCGCCGACGGACGGCAGCTGCGGTGCCGCCCCGACGAAGAACTCCCGCTCCAGCGCCCGGGCCGTGAGCAGGTAGGTCACCCACAGCAGCGTGGAGCCGGCCGCGAAGAACAGGCCGCTGTAGAGGATGGTGAGCCGGGTGCGCAGCCCGACGCCGCTCCACCACGCGCGCAGCCGCCGCCCCATCACCGCTCCCCTCCGGCCAGGCGGTATCCCAGGCCCGGCACGGTCTCGATGACGTCCGGCTCGCCCAGCTTCCTGCGCAGGGTGGTGATGGTCACCCGCAACGCCCCCGTCCCCGACTCCACGTTCTCGTCCCATGCCCGTGCCACGAGCCGCCGGGGGGTCATCGCCCCCCCGCCGGCCCGCATCAGCTCCGCCAGCACGGCGAACTCCTTGCGGGTGAGCGCGACCGGCTCTCCGTCCCGGTGGACCGCGCGGGCCGCCGTGTCCAGCCGCACACCGGCCCGTTCCAGGACGGCGGGACGGGCGGGCGCGGTCCGGCGGGCGAGCGTGCGGATCCGCGCGACCAACTCGGTGAACGCGAACGGCTTGACGAGGTAGTCGTCCGCGCCCAGCGAGAGCCCCGCCACCCGGTCGCCCACGCGCCCGGCGGCGGTCAGCATGAGCACCCGGCCGGCGGCTCCGGTGGCGGCCATCCGGCGGCAGACCTCGTCCCCGTGCAGCTCGGGGAGATCGCGGTCGAGCACGACCACGTCGTAGCCGGTGTGGCACAGACGCTCCAGCGCCTCGGCGCCGTCGTAGACCACGTCGACGGCGATCGCCCGGCGCCGCAGCCCGCGGGCTATGGCGTCGGCGAGTTCGTCCTCGTCCTCGACGACGAGCACACGCATCTGCGGTCCCCCTTCGCTGGCCTGACATGAGACGGACGCCTGCCCAGCGTGCCCCACCCGGCGTTAGCCACCGGTAAGCGCCCGCGTGCGGCCGCGGGTGATCGCCGGCGTGCGGCCGCGGGCGAGCGTCCGCGTGCGTCCGCGTGCGGCCGCGGGTAAGCGCCCGTACCCCGCCCGCGGATGATCGCTCGGACCCGCCACGGTGAGCGTCCGTGCCCCGGCCACCGGCAGGCGCCCGGCCCTCGGGCGCGCGCCGCGCTGCCGCTTACCCGCCGCTAATCCGCCCCTGACTAGAAATCCACCCATGCTGCCGGGCGTGCGTCCCCGCGGCACGGAGGTGACACGTTGGTGAGAGTTCGGCGCCTGGCCGTCCTGTCGGCCGGGCTGGGGGTGACCGTGACCCTGGCCGGAGCGGCGACCGCCGCCGTGATGATGAACTCCGGCGCCGGCGCGCCGGCGCCGTCCGCGTCGGCTGCCAGGAGCACGGTGGAGATCACCCGCGGGGACCTGGTGGACACGACCTCGGTCGACGGCACGCTGACGTACGCCGGTGAGCGGCGGGTCTACGCCGGCGCGCCCGGCACGGTGACGGCCGTCGCCCGGGAGGGGGCCACCGTCACCCGCGGCCACGCGCTGCTCAAGGTCGACCGCAGGCCGCTCGTGCTGATGTACGGCTCGATCCCGGCCTACCGGACGATGCGGCGCGGCGTCGTGGACGGGCCGGACGTCCAGCAGCTGGAGGCCAACCTCAAGGCGCTCGGCTACGGGGACGACATGACGGTGGACGGCGAGTTCACCTACGCCACCGACCAGGCCGTCCGTGAGTGGCAGGAGGACCGCGGGCTCGCCGAGACCGGCGCCGTCGCCGCGGACCAGGTGGTCTTCCTCAACGGCCCCGTGCGGGTGTCGTCGGCCGAAGTCGAGGTCGGTGACGCCGTGGCCCCGGGCCGGCGTGTGTTCACCGTCACCTCCACCCGCCGCACCGTCCACGTCGACCTCGACAGCGACTACCAGTCCATGGCGAGGAAAGGAGCGCCGGTGACCGTCGAGCTGCCCGGAGGGCGGAAGGTCAAGGGCACGATCAGCAGCGTCGGCACGGTGGCCAAGTCGAGCGGCGGGGACGACCGCGGCGAGGACGAGGGAGCGACCATCGACGTCGACATCACGTTGAAGTCCCCCAAGAAGGTCGGCCGGTTCGACCAGGCGCCGGTCACCGTCGCCATGGAGAGCGAGCGGGCCGAGGACGTGCTGTCGGTGCCGGTCGAGGCGCTGCTGGCCCTGGCCGAGGGCGGCTTCGGCGTGGAGGTCGTCGAGGGCGCCTCCTCGCGCTACGTCCGGGTCGAGACCGGGAAGTACGGCGGCGGGCGCGTCGAGATCACCGGCTCCGGGCTGGCCGCCGGCACGAAGGTCGGGGTGCCGGCGCAGTGACCGCCATCGTCCGGCTCACCGACGTGCGCAAGGTCTACGGCGGCCACGTGGAGGCGCTCCGAGGGGTGAGCCTGGTCATCGAGGAGGGCGAGCTGCTGGCCATCGTCGGCCCGTCCGGATCGGGCAAGTCCACGCTCCTGCACATGATCGGCACCCTGGACCGGCCGACGACGGGAAGCGTCCGCATCGCCGGCCACGAGATCGGGGGCCTGTCGGACCGGGAGCTGTCGGCGCTCCGCGCCCGGTTCCTGGGGTTCGTCTTCCAGCAGTTCCACCTGGCGCCGGGCACCACCGCCCTGGACAACGTGGCCGACGGCTCCCTGTACAGCGGGCGGCCGCTGCGCGAGCGGCGCGAACGGGCCGCCGCCGCCCTGGAACGGGTCGGCCTCGGCCACCGGCTCGGGCACAAGCCGCACCAGCTGTCCGGCGGGGAGCAGCAGCGGGTCGCCGTGGCCCGCGCCGTCGTCGGAGACCCGCCGCTGCTGCTCGCCGACGAGCCCACCGGCAACCTGGACTCGGCGGCCGGGGCCGAGGTGCTGGAGATCCTGCGCGCGCTGCGCGCCTCGGGCACCACGGTGGCGATCATCACCCACGACATCGACATCGCCGAGCGGATGCCCCGCAGGGTGCGGGTCAGAGACGGCCTGATCGCCGCCGACGACGGCCCGCCGCCCACCCGTCCGCCCAGCGCCGCGCAGACCGAGGAAGAGCCCCCGATGACCGGCACGAACGCCGCGCACGAGGCCGAGGAGACTCTCCGATGACCGGGACGACCGCCGTGAGGAGCGGAGGCCGCGCCGCCCGGCTGACGCCCGCCCGGCTGACGTCGCGCGACGTGCTGAGGGTGGGCGCGGCGGGGCTGCGCACCCGGCCGGCGCGGGTGGTGCTGTCGGCGCTGGGCATCGCGATCGGCATCGCCACCATGGTCGCGGTCATCGGCATCTCCGCCTCGTCGCGGGAACAACTGCTGCGCGAGCTGGACCGGCTGGGCACCAATCTGCTCACCGTCGCGCCCGGACAGACGCTCTTCGGAGCCGACGCCAAGCTGCCTAAGGGAGCGCTGGACATGGTGCGCCGCATAGGCCCCGTCACCAAGGCGGGCGCGACCGGGCGGCTGGACGCGAGCGTCCGCCGGACCGACCGCATCCCCAAGGAGGTCACCGGCGGCATCGCCGTGCAGGCCGCGGACGAAGGGCTGGCCGCGGCGCTGGAAGGCACCGTCCGGCAGGGCACCTGGCTGAACGCGGCCATCGCCCGCCGACCGGCCGTGGTGCTCGGCTCGGTCGCCGCGAGCCGGCTCGGCATCGAACGGGCAGGGCCGCGCGTCTGGATCGCGGGCCACTGGTTCAAGGTGGTCGGGATCCTCGACGCGATGCCGCTGGCGCCGGAGATCGAGCGCTCGGCCCTGATCGGCTGGCCCGCGGCCGAGCGCTACCTGGGCTTCGACGGGCACCCGACCACGATCTACGAACGCTCGCCTGACGAGGCCGTGGAGGCGGTCAGCGGCGTCCTGGCGCGCACGGTGAACCCGGAGAACCCTGACGAGGTGCAGGTCAGCCGGCCGTCGGACGCCCTGACGGCCAAGGCGGCGGCGTCGGGCGCCTTCACCAACCTCCTGCTCGGCCTCGGCGCCGTGGCACTGCTGGTCGGCGGGGTCGGCGTGGCCAACACCATGGTCATCTCGGTGCTGGAGCGCCGCAAGGAGATCGGCCTGCGCCGCTCGCTCGGCGCGACCCGCGGCCAGATCAGGGTTCAGTTCCTCACCGAGTCGCTCCTGCTGTCCCTACTCGGCGGGGTGGTGGGCGCCGTGCTCGGCGCGGGCGCCACGGCGGCGTACTCCCTGGCCAAGGGGCTGCCGGTGGTGGTGCCCCCCTGGGCGGTCGGCAGCGCGGCGCTGGCGGCCCTGCTCATCGGCACCCTCGCCGGGATCTACCCCGCGATGCGCGCCGCCCGCCTCGCCCCCACCGTCGCCCTCGCCGCCACCTGACGGAGACCACCGGGCCGGCCTGACCCGATCGCAACACAGGGGACCGGAAAAGGTGTCAAACGGCTGACGCGGGTAGACGCGCAACGGGTACGCATGGAGATGTGAGCCTCCATCGTCCCGCGAGACCATCCGGTCAAGCCGCGGCGGACCTGGAAGCGGGCGCGCACGCCGGACCGGCCGCCGTGCCGAACACGAGGGGATACACCGTGACGCAGAAGTTCTCGTTGGTGGCCATGGCCCGTCAGCAACTCGACCGGGCGACGGAATCGAGCGGCGGGCACGCGGCCGGCACGATCGTCGGCGGGCACGAACGCGTGCTGCGGCAGACGCTGATGGCCTTCACCAAAGGGGCCGAGCAGAGCGAGCACCAGGCCAACGGCGAGGCCACCGTCTACGTCCTGTCCGGCCGGGTGCGCATCATCGCGGGCGATGACTCCTGGGAGGTCATGACCGGCGACCTGCTCGTCGTCCCCGACGCCCGCCACCGCCTCGAGGCCCTGGAGGACTCCGCCATCCTCCTCACCGTCGCCATGCCCCGCTGACCCCTCGGCCCCCTGAGCCCGCCGGTCACATCGCGGTCAGGGGGGCCGGCGGATCCGTCGGCGTCGAGTATTGCCGCTGCTCCAACAAATGGTGCCTTCGGCGCGTTTTTCTGAGGCGGTTCTCGTCCGCCGTCGCGCGGCGTCTCGCTGTGTCATGTCAGCCCTTGATAGCAAGCCCGCTGAAGCCCCATCGTCGCCCTGCATCCCGCTCACCGTGCCGCGCGACAGCCTGCCCGGCTCGCAGGGCGAACGCTCGAAGATTGTTTCAGAGATAACGCGGTGCGTGCTGAGGCTCTACCGTTCAAACAGTCACTCCGCCTCATACGGGAAGTGGTGAACTAAAGTGAGTGACCTTTCGGGCGCACACTGGCGTAAGAGCACCTACAGCACAGACAACGGCAACTGTGTCGAGGTCGCGTCGAACGTACCGGAAATCATCGCGGTCCGGGACAGCAAGAGCACGGTGTCCGGAGCCCTTGTCCTGCCGCCGGCCGAGTGGTCCGCGTTCCTGGGCGCGCTCAAGAACGGGGAAATGATCGCCTGACAGCTGCGACCATGCACGAGACGGAGGAGCCCTGGCTCGGCCCTCCTCCGTATTCCAGCGCCCTCCCGCACCCCATTACTGCCCTGTGCCCTCGGCATGGCCGACGACGGGTTCGCCTGGCAAGAGGACACCATGTCCCCCAGAAGGCGCACAGCGATCATCGCCGGGGCGAGTGGCCTTCCGGATCGGGGTTGAGTTGCCCGTTCGCCTTCACATGGTGAAGGAAGACATGCCACTCGGCCCTGCCGACGACCAGTGCGGGGCGGGCGCGAGCCTTGCTGTCCCGCACGCCGTACCTGCCTTCGGTCAGGTAGGCCACCTCGACACAGTTGCTGCCATCCCCTCCCGAGAAGCTCGACTTGTGCCACTGAACGCCGCTGAGTTCCTGGGTCACGTGGTCCACCTCCGCAACGACTCCTTGATCATGTCGAGCGACTCCCGCCGGGGCAGCGCATCTGCTCGGATCACACCGTGTCTGAATGCTAGACCGCGAACCTCGGCGGTTCGATCGCTCACCCGGTCCTCAGTACTTTGCGAGTCGATATAAGCGACGGAGGCGGGATGCCCCGGCATGTCGGCGACCATGAAGCTGCCCAACAGGCCGACCGTGCCATAAGCGGCGTAGGGGAGCACCTGGAGAGAGACTCGCTTGCTTTCGCCCCACTCCAGAAGATGGTGTAGCTGGTCACTCATCACATCAGGGCCACCGACTGCTCTATGTAGGACACTTTCGTCCAACACCCCCCACAACATGGGGGGCATTGACCCCTGCAGGATCTTCTGCCGGTCAAGTCGTGCGTGTATCCGTTCCTCGACCTGCTCCGGGGTTGCACAGGGCTCATTCGCGATCAGGCCCCTCGCGTATCCTTCGACTTGGAGCAAGCCCGGGACCATGGAGAGTTCCCAAATGTGCAGTGCTTCCGCTTCGCGTTCGTAGTCGAGCCAGGGGCGGAACCAGTGGGGTAGCTGGGCGGCGGCGCGGTTGAGGCGGTCGAGGAATCCCGTGAGCGTACTTCCGATCCCGAGAGCCTCGTCCACTCGCTGCGCCAGGTCCATGGTGGGCGGACGGTGACCATTTTCGATCATGCTGAGCTGGCTGATCGACAGGTGGACGGCACCACAGAGTTGGCGTTGGGTGAGCCCCACGGAAAGTCGGAATTTACGTAGTTCGGTACCGAATTGTAGGGATGGAGATACGGACGGATACGGTTCTAGGGGGACAATCACCACCGATCCCTTTCCTCTCGGCGCCCGGTGTGTCACAGGCATCATGCTGCGGAGTCGCAAACCATGGCTAAGAGGTTCACCTGACTGTGAATGCGATGCGAACCTCGAATCGCCATTACGGATCGCCGGTTGTTCGGCGCTGTAATCGGGTCCGTCGAGCCCGGCGTGCGGTCCTGCCTGCCGTTCTTGCGCACGACACGCCCGCGCGCTGATTACCCGTACGTAGGCTGACCTCATGAGCGCGCAGCCTGTCCATCAAGAGGACCCGCACGACCCCGAAGTGATCCTTCGGGACTTGCCTCAGCGGGAGCGCGAGGAGTTCCTGCGGCAGTATCAGGCCGCGGTCGACGCCGTCCGCGAGCCCTCCGGCTACCGGGAGTTGCAGCGCCTGTTGCGACACTGGACCTTGGTGGTGGTGGCCGCCGACCAGCCCGATTACTACGAGGAATTGGAGGCGGTGAAGAACGGCACGGCCCGCACGGTGCCGATCGAGGCCGCCGTCCCCGGCTGGGAGGAGCGCGTCGCCGTGGCACGGGCCGCGCGGCGATGATCTGTCGGGTCGAGTTCAGCGTGGGAGTCCACCGGGTCGTCGTGCGCCTCACGATCGGGTGAAGCGAGATCAGGCGATCGGGGTCACCAGCGAGCGCAGCAGTTCGAGCCCCCGAGGGCCGTCGTAGACCCGTTCGGGTACCAGGTAGCGGTTAGGACCGGCGAGGCGAATCTCCTCGTCGCACACCGGCAGCAGGACGAGGTTCAGCGCGAACGGCCGCGCCCTGCGGCCCAGCGCCCTCTCGACCTCGGTCACGACCTGACTGGCCCGCATGTCGTGATGCGGGCCCGCCTCTAATCCGGCGCGCATGCGGGCAGTGTGCCACTGATGTGCTTCCATCCATCGTTCAGTGACAACCTGGCGCAGCGCGGGCCAGTCGTGCAGGCCGGAGAATGCCGGTGGTGTGAACGACAGCGCCACCGGAGGGTTCGAGAGATCGAACGGCAAGGTCAGCGGGCCCGCGTTGACCAGCGACCGCCACCAGGTCAACCAGCCCTCGGCCAGTTCCACGGCGTCCGAGGGGTCTGTACTCCGATTCGGTAGCGGTTCGACGGCCGGCGGTCCAGGCACCACGCCCTCCGTCTCCACCTCGATGCGTTCGGCGGCGCGGAACCACAGCGCCATGTCATACGGATCCGACCACCGGTCGATGCCGATCCTCCACGACATCGAACCCGCTAACTGCATCGCCGCTCCTCTCTGCGGACGCTGCGGCCGCCGACTCCTGGTCGGCTCAGCCACAGGCGTCCTGCGAGCTTGGCCGTTGTCGTCTATGCGACGTCGGGGCGGGTCATCAGGGGGGAGCGTAGATGCATCGCCAGGCTGGGGTTGGTCAGGGGGGTGGTGTGCCACGTCGCCATGGCCGTCTCCGTGTCGGCGTCGAGTACGAGCCGGACCCGGTGCGGGGTGGTGATGACGTGGAGGTCGGCGACGAACGTGTCGCCCTGCCAGGCGCCGGCCGCGACGACCGGGCGGCCGAGCGGCGAGCTTTCCCGCCATTGGCCATGGCCGGCCTCGACGTCGAGGAACGCCCCGAAGCGCAGGAGCCATCCACCGTCCACGGGATCGACGATCACAGTGGTTCCGTCGGGCAGAGCCGAATCCCCGGCGGAGGCGTCGAGTCTCGCCTTGACGGAACGCTGCGGGGCGGCCGAGCAACGCTGCGGGGCGGCCGAGTAATGCTGCGGGGCGGCCGAGCCCCGCACCGGCGCGAGTGACAGCCGCCGCAGCCGATCGGCGAGGATCTCGTCGTCCCGGGTGCTCGCCGCGTGGTCCACGCCGGGCAGCAGGCACTCCCAGATCGCGTCGAGCATCGCCTGCGCCTGCGTATGGCCGCCGGTCACGGCGACCACCAGATCGTGCGAGGGGACGACCACGCATTGCTGGCCGAAGGAGCCGTCACCGTGGTAACCGTGACGCGACATCCAGAACTGGTAGCCGTAACCGCGAAGGTAGTCGGCGTCCCCCGATCCGTCCTCGGACGGCAGCGTGTCGATGTGCCGTCTGGTCGCGAGCTCCACCCATTCGCGCGGGACGAGCCGCCGGTCGCCCCACAGGCCGCCGCGCAGCAGCAGTTCACCGAAAGCGGCGACGGCCTCGGTCGTGAGGTGCAGTCCGTGGAATCCGAAGGCGGCGCCGCTCGCCACCCGGTCCCATTCGGCGTGGTCGACGCCCATCGGCGTGAAGAGGCGCTCGTCGAGCAGTTCCGGCAGGCCACGCCCCGTGACCCGTTCCACCATCCGGGCCAGGACGAAGGTGGTCGCATTGTCGTAGACGTGCCGTGTTCCCTCGGCCGCGAAAAACGGTACGCGCAGGAAGCCCTTCACGAGGTCGCCCGGCTCACGTCGCCAGGCCTCGGCGAGGCTGTCCGTGCGGTGCCCGGCCGTCATGGACAGCAGGTGGTGAACGGTGAGGCGGCGTCCCTGCTCGGAGATGCCGGCGGGAACGTGGTCGGGCAACACCTCCACCACCCGATCGTCCAGTGAGAGCAGTCCGTCGGCGATCGCGAGCCCCACGGCGATCGAGGTGAACGACTTGGTCAGCGAGTACAGAAGGTGAGGGCGCTCGGCCGAGTACGGCGCCCACCAGCCTTCGGCGACGATGTGACCGTGGCGTACGACCATGAGGGAGTGACACTCGACGGATCGCGCTTCAAGCCGGTCCAGCAGCGCGGCGATCGAACGGGACGACATCCCCGAGGCGGCCGGTGCCGACCGTGGCAGCAGGGCGCGCTGAGAAGGCATCCAGGCACCCTAACAAAACCGCCCGATCGAGTCGGTTCTTCGTCTCAGCCACGACGGTGTCTCGGCCATGACGGTGTCTCGACCGCTTCGTTGACGAGTTCGCGGCGGTAGATGAGCGCGGTCGCCAGGGCCGGGCGTAGCCGGGTCAGGGCAACGGTTCGGCTGAGCCAGATCGGCGTGTGAGGAAAAGTCGCCGCGAAGCTTGACCTTGCCCTAGGGGCAGGGTTCGAGCATGGCTGACATGAACGCGATCGAAGAGGCAGCGAACCACCGGGACGACCGTACGACCGGCCTTGCGGCCGGGCGTGCCACAAGGGAGAAGGGGAATGGGATGGCACACGAGGAGCTGTCCGAGTTCGTCGCGGCGACGGCCGCGCGGTTCGGCATCCCCGGCGTCGCCGTCGGGGTGTGGGCGGACGGTCAGGCCTCCTACGCGTGCCACGGCGTGACGAGCGTCGACAACCCGTTGCCCGTCGATCAGAACACGCTGTACGAGCTGGGCTCGGTCACGAAGACCTATACCGCGACCGCGCTGATGCGCCTGGTCGCCGAAGGCCGGGTCGAACTGGAGGCGCCGGTTCGCCGGTACGTGCCTGAACTGGTCCTCGCCGACGAGCGCGCCGCGGCGGAGGTCACGGTGTCGCAGCTGCTGAACCACACCTCGGGGCTGGACTGGGCGATCCTCGTCGACACCGGTCAGGGGGACGACGCGCTGGCCGTTCATGTGGCGCATATGGCCGGGCTGAACCTGATCGCGCCGCCCGGCACCAGGGCCTCCTACAGTCAAGCAGGATACAACCTGGCCGGGCGGGTCATCGAGAAGGTCACCGGCCTGACGTACGAACGGGCCGTCGCCTCACTGGTGCTCGAGCCGCTGGGGCTGTCGAACAGTCTCTACACCACGAGTGAGATCATGACGCGGCGGTTCGCCGTGGGCCACAACCCCGGCGAGGACGGAACCCTGTCCGTCGCGCGGGGGTGGAGCCGCTGGCGTGCCAACAACCCCGGTGGTGGCCTGATGTCCTCGGTGGCGGACCAGATCCGCTGGGCTCGGTTCCATCTCGGTGACGGGCGCGGCGAGGGCGATGCCCGGATCCTGCCCACCGAGGTGCTGCACCGGATGAGGCGGCCGACCGTGGAGTTGCGTGGCACCACGCTCGGCGACGCCTTCGGCATCTGCTGGTTCCTGCGCGATGTGGACGGTGTCCGCACCGTGGGGCACGGCGGATCGGCGCACGGCCAGTTCGCCGAGTTGCTGACCGTGCCCGAACGCGATTTCGCCGTGGTCTCGCTGTCGAACGCCGGACCGAACGGCATCCCGTTCAACCAGGCCGTCGTCCGCTGGGCGCTCGAGCACTACCTGGGCGTCGTCGACCGCGACCCGCAGCCGCTGCCCTACGACCCGGCGCGGGCCCGGGAGGTCGCCGGCAGGTACGACAACGACGCCATGACGCTCGTCATCGCCGCGGGCCCGACGGGGATGACGCTCGAGGTCGGGATCAAACCGGAGATCCGGGCCGCGTCGGACAGCGAGATGCCTCCGGACTACGCGCCGGCCGCCATGGGCCTGCTGCCCGGCGACGGCGACGAGTACATCATCACCGAGGGCGGCTTGCAGGGGCAGCGCGGCTTCTTCACCCGCGACGAGGACGGCGTGATCATCGGCATCGACCTCGCCGGCCGGATGTCCAAGCGGGTGGCGTCGGCCTGAACGGTCACGCCGCGCTCCGCCGTGGTATTCACGACATGACGAACGTCCCTGGACGGTGGGCTGGTCGATGGGAGACCGACGCTAATGATCACTATTGGCCGGCTCGCCGCTTACGCGGGCGTGACGATCAAAACCGTGCGTCACTACCACGAGCGCGGACTGCTGGCGGAGCCGCCGCGCGACGCGTCGGGCTACCGGCGCTACAGCGCCCAGCACGCCATCGACCTGGTCAAGATCAAGACGCTCGCCGAGGCCGGCGTGCCGCTCGCCCGCATCAACGAGTTGCTGGCCGCCGACCCCGACCGGTTCGGCGAGGCGATCACCGAGATCGATCGCAACCTGCAGGCACGGGCCGAGGAGCTCCGCCGCACCCGGGAGCGGCTCGCCCAGCTCAACGCCGGCGACCGGCTGTTCGTCTCCGCGGAGGTCGCCGACTACCTCGACCGGCTGCGGCGCATGGGCGTCAGCCGGCGCGCGGTGCGGATGGAGCGCGACGGGTGGATCCTGCTGCGGTCGGTCTCGCCGGAACAGGCGGCGACCTGGTTCGCCGACAAACACGACGCGATCGGCGACCCGGAGTTCCGCGCCATCTACCTCGACTACGACGCGGCCTTCGACTGGCCCCCCGACGATCCGCGCCTCGACGCGCTGGTCGACCGCGCCCAGCGGTGGATGGCGGCCCGCAGGCCGGCCACGCCCGAGGGTGGAAAGCCGCCGGTCCCCGACCCGGCCGCGGCCCAGTTGATCGTGACATCGGCCGGCCCCTCCTCGCCGGCCTGGGACAGGCTCACCGAGATCGCCAAGGAGCGCCAGGAGGGACGATGAACCACAGGGCGCGGACCGGGGGGCGGGAGGCGGGACGAGGAACCGCAGGGCGCGGGCCGGGGGGCGGGAGGCGGGACGAGGAACCACAGGGCGCGGGCCGGGGGGGCGGGACGCCGGGCGGGTGAGGTCGTCCACCGGCTGGTCGTAGCGGGTGCGGCGGGGGTTGGTAGGGTGCTCGGGAAGTTGTGAGGTGTGCCGGGAAGTCTGGTCGGCGGTTCTGCTGGCATTGCCCAGACCGGCTCCCGGGAGGTTCGCCTGTGATCGCGATCGCGGCCGTCGTCGTCTTCGTCGCCGTCTACGCCCTGATCGCCACCGAGCGCGTCCATCGCACCGCCGCCGCCCTCGGCGGGGCCGGGCTGATGCTGCTGATCCACGCGGTGGACGGCCGTTCGGCGTTCTTCTCCGAGCACTCCGGCATCGACTGGAACGTCATCTTCCTCCTGCTCGGCATGATGGTCATCGTCGGCGTGCTGAAGCAGACGGGCGTGTTCGAGTACGTCGCGATCTGGGCGGCCAAACGGGCGAGAGGGCGGCCGTTCCGGCTGATGGCCATGCTGGTCGTGATCACCGCCCTGGCGTCGGCCCTGCTGGACAACGTCACCACCGTGCTGCTGGTCGCCCCGGTCACCTTCCTGGTCTGCGAGCGGCTCTCGCTGCCGGTGGCGCCGTACCTGATCGCCGAGGTCATGGCGTCCAACATCGGCGGCACCGCCACGCTGGTCGGCGACCCGCCCAACATCATCATCGCGAGCCGCGCCGGGTTCACCTTCAACGACTTCCTGGTCCACCTCGCGCCGTTCATCGTCGTGCTGCTGGTGGTGTTCGTCGGCCTGTGCCGGTGGCTGTTCCGGTCGGCGTTCGTGTACGACCCGGTGCGGGCGGTGCAGATCATGAAGCTGAACGAGCGGGAGGCCATCCAGGACCACCGCCTGCTGGCGCAGAGCCTCGCCGTGCTCGCCGTGGTGATCGCCGCTTTCGTCCTGCACCCCGTGCTGCACTACGAGCCCGCGGTCGTCGCCCTCCTGGGCGCCGGCCTGCTCGTCGCCGCGACCAGGGTGACGGTGGAGGAGGCGATCCGCGACGTCGAGTGGGCCACGCTGGTGTTCTTCATGGGCCTGTTCGTCATGGTGGGCGCACTGGTGGAGACCAGGGTCATCGGCCAGATCTCGCAGTCGGCGGCCTCGGCCACCGAGGGCAGGCTTCTCCCGGCCACGATGGGCCTGCTGGGAGGGTCGGCCGTGCTGTCGGCGATCGTGGACAACATCCCCTATGTGGCCACCATGAGCCCGATCGTCGCCGACCTGGCGCACGCGAGCGGGCCGTCCGGCGACGTGCTCTGGTGGGCGCTGGCCCTGGGCGCCGACCTCGGCGGCAACGCGACGGCGGTGGGCGCCTCGGCCAACGTGGTCGTGCTCGGCATCGCCGCCCGCAACGGCGTCCGCATCAGTTTCTGGGAGTTCACCAAGTACGGCCTGGTGGTCACCTTCGTGACGGTGGGGCTGTCGGTCCCCTATCTGTGGCTGCGCTATCTCGCCGGTTAGCCCGTGCGCCGGCCGCCTGCGCCGCCGCAGCGCGGGCCGCCTGAGCCGCCAGGCCGCCGGGCCGCCGCGCGCGGGGCGGCGCGCGGTGGTCCCGGAAGCGGAGTGGTGTCCGGCGATCAGTGGAGCGTGGCCTCCTCGGGGCTCCAGCCGGCCGGCAGCGGTTCGGGCGCGCGGACGGTCGTCGACAGGTGGCGGAACTCGCCGTGCTCGGCGGAGCCGGCGATGGCGGTCATCGTCTCCAGCACGTGCAGCGCCAGCGTCCCCGAGGCGCGGTGCGGCACGTCGCCGCGCAGCGCCCGTGCCATGTCGAGCACGCCCAGCCCGCGCCCGACGCTGGTGCCCTCCACCGGCAGATCGCGCCAGTCCTCGTCGCCGGCGGCGCGCACCTTCAGCGGCCCGCCGAAGGTGTTGGGGTCGGGCAGCGACAGGCTGCCCTCGGTCCCGATGATCTCGATCGTCGTCACATTGGCGGGGGAGTCGAAGCTGAACGTCGCGGACGCGCCGGCGCCGCCGGCGAAGTCGAGCAGCGCCATGACGTGCGTGGGCACCTCGACGGCGAAACGCGTGCCGCCCTTCGGGCCGGAGCCGATCACCCGGAACGGCCGGGCCTGGCGCGCGGTGGCCGCGACCTTGCCCACCGGTCCGAGCATGGCGACCAGTGCCGTCAGGTAGTACGGCCCGATGTCGAACAGCGGGCCCGCCCCGTGCTGGAACAGGAACTCGGGGTTGGGGTGCCAGGACTCGGGGCCCGGGCTCTGCATGACGGCGTTGGCGGCGACCGGCGCGCCGATCATCCCGGACGCCAGGGCCCGCTGGGCCGACTGCAGGCCGGCGCCGAGGAAGGTGTCGGGCGCGTTGCCGATCCGCAGGCCGCGCTCGGCGGCCTCGGCCAGCAGCTTCTCGCCCTCCTCGGGGCTGAGCGTGAGTGGTTTCTCCCCGTAGACGTGCTTGCCCGCGCGCAGTGCGGCGGTCGCCACGGCGGCGTGCGCGGCGGGGATGGTGAGGTTGACGACGATCTCGACCTCGGGGACGGCCAGGACGGTGTCCACGTCGCCGGACACCGGGACGCCGTGCGCGCTCGCCTTCTCCCGCGCCCGGGCGACGTCGAGGTCCGCCACGCCGAGCACCCGGACGTCGGGGAAGGTGGTGAGGTTGCGCAGGTAGGCGTCGCTGATCGCTCCGGCGCCCACGAGGGCGACGCCGACGGGCCCGCCGGTCACGCGCGCTCCAGCCGGGAGAGGTAGGCGTGGCTTCGGTCGAGCGCCTCGTAGATGTCGGTGTCGCAGTTGTCGAGCTCGACGATGCGCAGGGCGCCGGGGGAGGCGGCGAGGTAGCCGGGCACCGGCATCACGCCGTCGCCGACGGCGGTGTGCGGGCGGTCCTTGACGCCGGGCCCGTCCTTGACGTGCAGGGCCAGGACGCGGTCGCCGAGCCGCCGGAGCAGCGCGGGCACGTCGGCGCCGCCCACGGCCGCCCAGTACGTGTCGACCTCCAGGAATACGCGCGGGGCGAGCGACTCGGCCAGCACCTCGAGGGCGTGGGAGCCGTCGATCTTCGGCTCGATCTCCCACCAGTGGTTGTGGTAGCCGAGCCGCATGCCGTACCGGTCGGTGTGCTCGGCCAGGCCGTTGAGCAGGTCGGCGGCGCGGGCGATGCCGTCGCGGGTGGTGAAGTCCTCTTCGGCGATCCCGCCGGGGATGATCACCAGGTCGGCGCCGATGGTGGCGACGGCGTCCAGGACGGCGTCTGGCTCCTGCGAGAGCAGGGCGTAGGCGTGCGTGCTCGGCACGGTCAGCCCGAGGTCGTCGGCGGTCCTGCGGAAGCCCTTGGGGTCGTCGGTGGGGTCGTAGGCCTCGACGGCGCCGTACCCGATGCCCGCTATCCGCCGTAACACGTCGTCTCGATCGACCTTCATCTGGTTACGAACGGTGTAAAGCTGCACGCCCAGCGGCTTCACCATCGGGAGGGAACCTCCTGCTCCAGGGGAGCGCAGTGCCTGTGTCGGCACTCCGCGTAACAACCGGTGATTGCTACCCAAAGACGCTAAAACGCCAGTTTTGAAATGACAATGGGGAGTTCTGTCCCGAACTGGCGAAGCGCCGGTCGCCGCGAGGACGACCGGCGCTTCGCCGGGCGGTCGGGCGAGCCGGACGCGTTCGACGGACGGCTCGCCGGGTGGTCAGGCGGAGCCGGACGCGCTCACGGCCGGTTCGCCGGGAACCTCCTCCAGCGGGGGCGGCGTGGCCGCCCCGCTCCGGCGGCGCTCCCGCCGGACGCGGGCCTTCTCCTTGCGGTTCTCCGCCATCGTGTACAGCGTCGGCACCAGCACCAGGGTGAGCAGCGTCGAGCTGATCAGGCCGCCGATCACCACGATGGCCAGCGGCCGCGAGATGAACCCGCCTCCCTCGGTGATGCCGAGCGCCATGGGCAGCAGCGCGAAGATCGTGGCGAGCGCCGTCATCAGGATCGGCCTCAGCCGCCGCCGTCCACCCTCGATGACCGCCTCGTTCAGCGGCATGCCCTGCTCGCGATACTGGTTGACCAGGTCCATCAGGACGATGGCGTTGGTGACGACGATGCCGATGAGCATCAGCATGCCGATCATCGCGGCCAGGCCGAGCGAGGTGTCGGTCACCAGCAGCAGGCCGATGGCGCCGGTCGCCGCGAACGGGATCGACACCAGCAGCAACAGCGGCTGCATGAGGCTGCGGAACGTCGCCACCATGACGAAGAACACCAGCGCGATGGCTGCCACGAGCGCCAGCCCCAGGTTGCCGAACGCCTCCGCCTGGTCGGCGCTTACGCCGCCGATCGTGTACGAGGCGCCCGCCGGGAGGCTCAGCCCGTCCAGCCGCTTCTTCAGCTCGGCGCTGGTGGCGCCGAGGTCGGCGCCGGTGGCCTTGCCGGACACCGTGGCGCTGCGGTCGCCGTCGATGCGGGTGACCGTGACCGGCCCGTTGACCTGCTTGACCGTCGCGACGTCCCGGAGTTCGACCTTGCCGGGGAGTTCGAGGTCGCGCAGGTCTGCCTGCGAGGCGGGCGCCGGCCCCGGGCGGAGCACGACGTCGGCCGTGCCGCCGTCAAGGACGAGCTGGGTGACGGTGGTGCCCCTGAACGCCTGCGCCACCGTCTGCCCGATGACGACCTCGCTGAGGCCCTTTTCGGCGGCCTTCCTGCGGTCGACCGTGACTTCGATGCGCGGCGCGGTGTCGGCCGCGCTGCTGGTCACCTCGGCGACGTCCGGCACCCCGGCCATGGCCTGCTGGACGGTCCGCGCGGCGGTGCGCAGCGTGTCCAGCTCCGCGGCCCGCACGACGACCTGCAGGGAGTTGCCGCCGAAGCCGCCGGCCTGGCCGACGGTGACCTCGCCGATGCCCGGGGTGGCGGCGAGCCGCTCGGTCAGCCGCCGCTCGACCGCGGCCACGTCGGCGCCCTCGCGCAGCGTCAGGGAGTGGCTGGCCCGGGAGGTGCCGCCACCGCCACCGCCGCCGCGGCCGCCGGAGCCGAAACCGATGCCGGTGCCGCCGCCCACGGTGACCTGGGAGGACTGCACCTCGCTCGTTCCGGCGACGACCTGCTCGACCTTCTTGGCCATGGCGTCGGCCGCCGCGAGCGAGGTGCTGACCGGGAAGCCCTGCCGGATGTTGAGGGTGTTCTGGCCGGAGCCGTCGATGAAGCTGGTGCGGAGCATCGGCACCAGGCCGAGGGTGCCGACGAAGATCACCAGAGCGATCGCGACCGTGGTGATCCGATGGCGGGTGGCGAAGCGGATCACCGGGACGTAGGCCCGCTGGAGCAGGCCGCGGCGCTCCTTCTCGTCCGCCGCCTGCCGGACGGCCTCGGTGGCGCCGCCCTTCGGGGCCTTCATGAACCAGTAGGCCAGCACGGGGACGACGGTCAGCGCCACCAGCAGCGAGGCGAGCAGCGCCACCGTGACGGTGATCGCGAACGGGCTGAACAGCTCGCCCACCAGGCCACCGACGAAGGCGATGGGCAGGAACACCGCGACGGTCGTCAGCGTGGAGGCGGTGACCGCCCCCGCCACCTCCCGCACGCCGTTCTCGACGGCCCGGCGCTTGCCCTCGCCGTACGACAGGTGACGTTTGATGTTCTCCAGGACCACGATGGAGTCGTCCACCACCCGGCCGATCGCGATCGTGAGCGCGCCGAGGGTCAGCATGTTCAGCGAGTAGTCCTGGATCCACAGGGCGATCAGGGCGATCAGCACCGACAGCGGGATGGACACGGCCGTCACGATCGTGGACCGCAGCGAGAACAGGAACACCAGGATCACCAGCACGGCCATGGCCAGGCCGAGCAGTCCCTCCGTGGTGAGACTCTCGATCGCCTGCTCCACCGACGGCGCCTGGTCGAAGATCACGGTGAAGCGGGTGTCGTCCCCGAGCGAGGCGGCCAGGGCGGGCAGCTTCGCGCGGATGTCGTGGGAGATCGACACGGCGTTGCCGCCGGGCTTCATGGTGACGGCGACGCCGAGGCTGGGCCTGCCGTTGGTGCGGGTCAGCGTGGTGGAGTCGGCGACCCCGAGCTTGACGTCGGCCACGTCGCCGAGCCGCACGGGCTTGGGCTTGGCGGGCGCCCGCGAGGCGCCGGCTCCGGCGGAACCGGCGGAACCGGTGGCTCCAGACGCTCCGGGCAGACCTTGGCCGCCCGGCCGCTGCTGCCCCTGGCCTTGGGCGGCGGCGGGAGGGGCGAGGTAGAGGTCCTTGATGTCCCGCACCGAGCCGAGCTTGGTGCCCACCTGGACGCTGAGGGACTTCTGCGACCGGGTCAGCGTGCCCGCGGGCAACGGCGTGCCGGCCGACTGGATCGCCGAGGCGATCGCCGAGGCGGTCAGCCCGCGTTCGGCCAGCTCGTCCTCGTCGGGCTCGATGGTGATCACTTCGCCGCGCGTGCCGGAGACCGTCACGTCGCGCACCCCCTCGACCCCGGTGAACGCGGGGACGACCTCGGAGGACAGCCGGTCGGCCAGCCGCCGCTGGTCGCCGGTGGAGGAGGCGGCGAGCTGGATGACCGGCAGGTCGTCGGTGCCGCCCGAGACGGTCTGCGGGTCGACTCCGTCGGGCAGCTGGGCGGCCACGCGGCCGATGGCCTGCTGGATGCGGTTCTGCGCCCCGTCGATGTCGGTCCCGTAGTCGAACGTCACACTGATCGACGAGCTGGACTCGCGGGAGGTCGAGTTCACCCCGGTCACGCCGGCCAGCCCGCGGACGGCGTCCTCCAGCGGGCGGGTCACGCCGTCCTCGACGATCTGCGGCGCCGCGCCCGGGTAGGCCGCGACGATCGACACGGTGGGGAAGGAGAGCGACGGCAGGAGCTGCTGTTTGAGCGCGGGGATGGTGTACACGCCGAAGGCGGCCACCACGATCGTGATGAGGGCGACCAGGCCGCGGTTGGCGAGGCTCAGTCTGGCGAGTAACGACATCGGTCCATCTCTTGTCGGATTCGGTGGGGGGCGGCCGGCGTCCGTGGGTGGGGGCGCCGCTCGCGGTGAGGCCGGTCGCCCGGCCACTCTTCAAGACTCATCGCCGCCGGGGCGCGGCAGGTCCGTCGCTGGGAGGGTCTTGTCCTACCACGAACGCCGTAGGCGGCCGGGACGGCTACCGCGCGCGAGGGTGCACCAGGCCGGTCTCGTACGCGATCACCACGAGCTGGGCGCGGTCGTGAGCACCCAGCTTGATCATCGCCCGGTTGGCGTGCGTCTTGGCGGTCATCCGGCTGATGCCGAGGTGGTCGGCGATCTCGTCGTTGGTCAGTCCGCCGGCGACCAGCGTCATCACCTCGCGCTCGCGGTCGGTGAGCACGGCCAGGTGCTCGGGGGTGTGTTCCATCCGCGCCCCGGGCGCCGACAGGAAGCGGGCGATGAGGCCCTTGGTGGCGCCGGGGGAGAGCAGGGCGTCCCCGCGCGCCACGACGCGGATGGCGTCCTGCAGCTCGCCGGCCTCGACGCCCTTGCCGAGGAACCCGCTGGCCCCCGCGCGCAGCGCCGCGAAGACGTACTCGTCGATCTCGAAGGTGGTCAGCACCAGCACCCGCACCCCGGCGAGGCCGGCGTCGGAGGTGATCGCCTGGGTGGCGGCCAGGCCGTCCATCTCGGGCATCCGGATGTCCATCAGGACCACGTCGGCCCTGGTGTCCCGGGCGAGCCGCACCGCCTCGTGGCCGGTGTCGGCCTCCCCGACCACCGTAAGGTCCGGCGCGGAGTCGACCAGGACGCGAAAGCCGGCCCGCACCAGCGCCTGGTCATCGGCGAGCACGACGCGGACGGTCATACGGCGCTCGCCGCCGGCACGGGCAGGACGGCGTGGACGCGGAACCCGCGGCCGGGGACGGGGCCGACGCTGAACGTCCCTCCCACCGACAGGGCGCGCTCGCGCATGCCCACCAGCCCGTGCCCGGCGCCGGAGGCCGGGGCCGCGTCCGGCCCGCCGTCCCCGTCACGGAGGCCGCCCGGGCGCGAGGCGCGGCCCCGGCCGTCGTCGCTGACCTCGATGGTCAGGTCGCGCTGCCCGTACGCGATGCGCACCCGGGTCGTGGCCGGTCCCGCGTGCTTGCTGACGTTGGTCAGCGCCTCCTGGACGACGCGGAACGCCGTCAGCTCCACCGGGGAGGGCAGCGGCCGGGGCGTGCCCTCAAGATGGCAGTCGACGTCCAGCCCCGCCGCCGTGAACGACGTGATCAGCTGGGGCAGGCGGTCGAGGCCGGGGGCGGGCTCGGTGGGCAGCTCCTCGGCGCTTCCCGGACGGCGCAGCAGGCCGACCGTGGTGCGCAGCTCGTCCAGGGCCGCCCGGCCGGCCAGGCGGATGTGGCCGAGCGCCTCGCGCGCCTGCCGCGGCTCGGCGTCCATCACGTGCGAGGCCACCTGCGCCTGGACGTTGATGAGCGCGATGTGGTGGGCGAGCACGTCGTGCAGCTCGCGGGCGATGCGCAGCCGCTCCTCCATGACCCGCCGCTCGGCCTCCTCCTCGCGGGTCTGCTCGGCGCGGCGGGCGCGTTCCTCCACCGCGGCGACGTACGCGCGGCGGCTGCGCACGGCGTCGCCGACGGCGATGGCCATGCCGATCCACGCGACCTGCCCGACCACCTGCGAGGTGAACCAGGGGTCGCCGGACAGGACGATGCGCGTGCCCGCCAGGATGAGCGCGGCGATCGCCCCCGACGTCCAGGAGACGCGGCGCGGGGTGTGGACGGCGAGGGTGACCAGGGCCACGGCGGCCACCAGGTCGAGCGGGCCGCGGAGGCCGCCGGTGACGAGCTGCGCCACCGAGCCGGCGACGGCCACCGCGGCGACCAGGCGCGGCGAGGCGCGCCGGAACACCAGCGCCACGCCCATCGCCCCGGCGAGCGCCACCGCGCCCGGGGTGGGCGGAAGGTCCATGCGGAACCGGTGGCCGGCCGGCGGCCCGAGGACGGTCGCCACGAACGCCAAGCACGCGATGAAGGTGTCCACCAGGTAGGGGTGGGAACGAGCGGCTTCGCGCAGCCGGGTGACGCGACTCACGTCCCCTACCGTACGGCCGCGGCGGCGCGCTCTCCTCGTCCGGGAGGACCGTTCCGCGCTACCGCGATCGCTGTACGCCCATCGCCGAAATTTTTCACCACGCCGCCGTCTCGGGGTGGAAATCCTCCGTCAGATCTTCATAATCGGGAAACGTGATCGGTGCGGAGATCGAGGACGACGGACGGCTCGTCGAGGAGGCCGCGAACCATGCCCAAAGACTTCTTGACCCGTTCGTGGACATGGCTTTCTCCTCCTTGGGTGCACTGTTGGTGCAGGTCAACAAAGCGCATGGGGTGGTCAGGCGCCCGTGCGATGGCCGATCGTGCGGCCCGTCATCATCGCCTCCGCGGAGGTCTTGCGACAACGGCGAGTCGTACGGCGACACGTGAGGAGACGACATGGCCGGACCTAGAAGACCCCCCAGCCTGCTCGGTGAGCTGGCCGCGGAATTCGCGGGCACTCTGATACTCATCCTGATGGGAACGGCCGTCGTGGCGCAGGTCGTCGCGGGCGGCATCGGCGATCACGACAGCATCGCCTGGGCGTGGGGCCTTGGCGTGACGCTCGGCGTCTACACCGCGGGCCGCATCAGCGGCGCCCACCTCAACCCGGCCGTCACGCTCGCCCTCGCGGTGTTCAAGGGCTTCGAATGGCGCAAGGTGCTGCCCTATTCGCTCGCCCAGACCGCGGGCGCGTTCGTGGCCGCGCTCCTGGTCCGGTGGAACTACAGCGAGGTACTCGCCAGCGTCGACCCCGGCCACACGATCAAGACGCAAGGGGTGTTCTCCACGCTGCCCGGCAACGGCACGCTGCCGGTGACCGAATGGGGCGCCTTCCGCGACCAGGTGATCGGCACGGCGATCCTGCTGTTCCTGATCCTCGCGATCACCGACGTGTCCAACAGCGCCCCGGGGGCCAACCTCGCCCCCTTCGTGATCGGTCTCCTCGTGGTGGCGATCGGCATGGCCTGGGGCACCAACGCCGGCTACGCGATCAACCCGGCCCGCGACTTCGGCCCGCGCCTGGCCTCGTTCCTGACCGGGTACGGGACGGCCTGGCGAGATCAGTACGGCAACCTCTACTTCTGGGTGCCCATCGTGGCCCCGCTCATCGGCGGCGTGCTCGGCGCCGGGCTGTACAAGGTCCTGGTCGGGCGCTTCCTGCCCGCGCCGGGCGAGGCCGAGCCGGGTACCGTGCCCACCGAGGGGGAAGCGTCCGCGAAGACCCTCGGTCGCGAGCGGCACGACGGCAGCACGGTATGACGCCGTCAAGGGCGCGGACGCCGCGGACGGCGCGGACGCGTGAAGGGCGTGGACGCGTGAACGGCGTTAAGGGCGTGAAGGCGTGAAGGGCGAAGGCCGCGCCGGGCGACCGGCGGGGCCAGTGAAGGAGGCGACAATCCATGGCTGACTTCGTCGGCGCGGTCGACCAGGGCACGACGAGCACCCGCTTCATGATCTTCGACCATGGCGGCAACGAGATCGCCCGTCACCAACTGGAGCACGAGCAGATCCTCCCGCAGGCCGGGTGGGTCGAGCACAACCCGGTGGAGATCTGGGAGCGCACCCGCGCGGTCGTCGAGACCGCGCTCGGCAAGGCGAACCTCTCGGCCGCCGACCTGGTGGCGCTCGGCATCACCAACCAGCGCGAGACGGCCGTCGTCTGGAACCGCAAGACAGGGCGGCCCTACTACAACGCCATCGTCTGGCAGGACACCCGCACCGACCGCATCGCGAGCGCCCTGGAACGCGAGGGCAAGGGCGAGGTCATCCGCCGCAAGGCGGGCGTGCCCCCGGCGACCTACTTCTCCGCCGGCAAGATCCAGTGGATCCTCGAGAACGTCGACGGCGTGCGCGCGGCCGCCGAGGCGGGGGAGGCCGTCTTCGGCAACACCGACACCTGGCTGCTGTGGAACCTCACCGGCGGCACCGACGGCGGCGTGCACGTCACCGACCCGACCAACGCCAGCCGCACCATGCTCATGAACCTCGAGACCCTCGACTGGGACGACGAGCTGCTGTCGTTCTTCGGCATCCCCCGGGCGATGCTGCCGCAGATCCGCCCCTCCTCCAACCCCGACCTGTACGGCGTCACGCGGAGCGCCGGCCCGCTGCACGGCGAGGTGCCGCTGTCCGGCGACCTCGGCGACCAGCAGGCGGCCACCGTGGGGCAGGTGTGCTTCGGCGTCGGCGAGGCCAAGAACACCTACGGCACCGGCAACTTCCTGCTGCTCAACACCGGCAACGAGCTGGTGCGCTCGCAGCACGGGCTGCTGACGACCGTCTGCTACCAGTTCGGCCAGGAGAAGCCGGTGTACGCGCTGGAGGGCTCGATCGCCGTGACCGGGTCGGCCGTCCAGTGGCTGCGCGACCAGCTCGGCATCATCTCCGGCGCCGGGCAGAGCGAGCAGCTCGCCCGGCAGGTCGACGACAACGGGGGCGTCTACTTCGTGCCCGCCTTCTCCGGGCTGTTCGCCCCCTACTGGCGCTCCGACGCGCGCGGCGCCATCGTGGGCCTGTCCAGGTACAACACCAACGCGCACATCGCCCGGGCCACACTTGAGGCGATCTGCTACCAGAGCCGCGACGTCGTCGAGGCGATGGAGAACGACTCGGGCGTCCGCCTGGACGTGCTGCGCGTCGACGGCGGCGTGACGGCGAACGAGCTGTGCATGCAGATCCAGGCCGACATTCTCGGCGTCCCGGTGTCCAAGCCGGTCGTCGCCGAGACCACGGCCCTCGGCGCCGCGTACGCCGCCGGCCTCGCTCTCGGCTTCTGGGGCTCCACCGAGGAGCTCAAGCGCAACTGGAACGAGGACCGGCGCTGGCAGCCCACCTGGTCGGAGGAACAGCGCGAGAAGGGCTACACCGGCTGGAAGAAGGCCGTCGAGCGCACCCTCAACTGGGTCGACGTCGACTGACCCCCCACCTTCCGGCGGGCCCAAGCGACCCGCCGGAAGGTACAACCCACAAGCAGCCGCCTCCCCACCGCCCGCCCCGTCGGCTCCGCCGGAAAGGCCCTCGCTTCGCTCGGCCGGTGCTACCTCGAGGCTCCACGCCCGCACCGTGCTATCTCACGGCCCGCACGGGAAAGGCCCTCGCTTCGCTCGGACTGTGTTACCCCGGGGCTTCGCCCCGACCCCTCGACGCGGGCTCCGCCCCGCACCCCAGAGAGCCTGACGCCATCGATGTGAACGGCCGAGAGCCGCGAGCCGTATGCCGATTCGCCATTGCCGATGCCTTCCGCGTTCGGGAGCGCGAGGGCGGATCCCTCGCCGGGGGTTCGGGGTCGACGTCGGCTGAGCCCCACCGCCTTCAGGCGAATACCGGGATCTTCGCAGGGTTCACAGCGAGCGGAGGTGGTCGACGGCGGCGCGGGCGGCGGTGCCTATGGCGGCGTCGGCTCTCGGCTGGTGCTGGGCGGTGCCGATCGACCGGGTGAACACCGCGACGGCGTAGCGCCCGCCGTCGGGGTACTCCACGACCCCGACCTCGTTGCGGAGCGTCGGCAGCGACCCGGTCTTCCCGCTGACCACGACGTCGTCGTAGGGGAACCCGGACGCCAGGCGGTGCGGCCACACCTGCAGGCCGAGCAGGCGGCGGACCTCGGCGCACGCCTCGGGGCCCGCGGCCTCGTCCCGCCAGACCATGCCGAGCAGCCGAGTCATCTCGCGGGGGGTGCTGCGGTTGGTGCGCGCGGGGTCGAGCACGCGCAGGCGCGCCACGTCGCGCGGGTGCAGCGGCCCCTCCAGCCGCCCCGCGTCGGCCTCCATGGCCGCGAGCATCCCTCGGCAGTCGTGCTCGACGAAGGTGCCGGGCAGCCCGAACCGGCCGAGCATGGCGTTCACCGCCGCCAGCCCGACGTGCCGCGCCACGACGTCGGCGGCGGCGTTGTCGCTCACCGCGATCATCAGGTACGCCAGGTCGCGCAGCGAGAGCGTGGCGTCGTCCAGCATGGCGGCCAGCCCCGTGCCGCCCGCCGTCCGCTCGCCGGCCTCCACGCGGCACGGCCGGGCAGGGTCGAGCAGGCCGGCCTCGGCCTGCCGGTAGAACTCGACGAGCAGGGGGAGCTTGAACACCGAGGCGAGGACGACCGGATCGTCGTCCCCGGCGCCGACCTGCGCCCCGGTGTCCAGGTCGGTCGCGTGGAGGCTGCCGGTGACCCCCGCCG
Organism: Sphaerisporangium dianthi; assembly: GCF_042654065.1. Taxonomy (NCBI): domain Bacteria; kingdom Bacillati; phylum Actinomycetota; class Actinomycetes; order Streptosporangiales; family Streptosporangiaceae; genus Sphaerisporangium; species Sphaerisporangium dianthi. Next base: position 121,367 of record NZ_JBHSFP010000005.1, read on the forward strand.
TACGGAAGATCGCCGCGAGGTCCGGGGGACGCGTGCGCGCGGCCCGGCCGGCGAAGCCGCCCGCCGCGACCGCGTGCGAGGGTCCCGTACCGGTGGCCGGCTGTGAGGGTCCCGTACCGGTGGTCGGCTGTGAGGGTCCCGTACCGGTGGTCGGCTGTGAGGGTCCCGTACCGGTGGCCGGCTGTGGGGGTCCCGTACCGGTGGCCGACTGCGAGAGGCTCGTGCGGGCGGCCGGGTGCGGGGGGTTCGTGCGGGCGGCCGGGTCCTGGGCGGTCATGCGAGCAGGCCGGACGCTGGGCGCGGCCTGACCGCGCGGACCGGCGCGGCTCCCTCTTGGACCATCCCGGCATTGTCCCGCAGGACGCGAAGCGCCACCGCGCCGAACTCCTCCATCGCCTCGGAGGGGCGTTGCCAGGCCACCGACACCCGCCAGGCCAGCGGGTCGCCCAGCAGCGGCCGCCAGGCGACGCCCGCCTGCTCGGTGCTGGGGCCGAAGGCCACGGCCGTGCCGGACATGACCAGCCCCAGAGTGAACTGCGGATGCCGGCCGAGGTGCACCTCGGCCGGGACGAACCCGTGGCGGCGGCACTCGGCCAGCGTCTCCTCGTGCAGCCCGGGCTCGCTTTCGCGGGGGAACAGCACCAGGTGCCGCGCCGCGAGGTCGGCCAGGTGCACCGAGGAGAACGCCGCCAGCGGGTCATCCTCGGGGAGCAGCACGCCCGGGTGCTGGACGAGCACGGGCCCGAAGCGCAGTCCGGGCGCGCTCACCGGATGGCGGATCACGCCGCCGTCCAGTGCGCCGTCCGCCAGCGCGCCCACCTGGTCGGCCGTGGCCATCTCGGTCAGCGCGAGCCGTACGTCCGGGTGGGCGTCACGGAACCCGGCGAGCAGGGCCGCGATGGCGGACCCGCCGAGGTCGGGCGGCACGCCGATGCGCAGGGTCGCGCCGCCGCCCGCCGGCCGGGCGAGCATGGCGGGAATCGCGTCCACCCGTTCGACGATGTCGCGGGCCTCGGTGAGCAGCAGCCGCCCGGCGTCGGTGAGGCGGACCTGGCGGCTGGAGCGGTCGAACAGGCGCACGCCGAGCTCGTCCTCCAAGCGCTTGATGCGCTGGCTGAGGGGCGGCTGCGCCATGCCGAGCCGCGCCGCCGCGTTGCCGAAGTGGAGTTCTTCGGCGACCACGGTGAAGTAGCGCAAGTGCCGTACCAGGTCCATTACCAGTGACTATATCCGGATTCGTATCAGTACGTAGTAGATACCAATATTGGACATAACGGTCAACCGTCTGCTGTCCTCCTCTCTCGAAGGGGGAACGATGAGACGATTGACGTTGGCGACCGCCGTGGTACTGGTGCCGCTGGTCGTGGCCGGTGGAGTGGTGTGGGCGCTGCGCACCGAAGGCTCGGCCGAGGAGACCGCCGCCCGCTATCTGTCCGCCTGGTCGAGGGGCGACTACGCGGCGATGCGCGCCCTGGCGGCCGCCCCGCCGGGCGACTTCGAGCAGTGGTACCGGCGCTTCCACGACGACCTGCGCCTGACCTCGGCGCGTTTCACGCCGGGGGCCGTCAAGCGGGGCGACGCGGCGACGACGGTGGACTTCCGCGCCGACCTGCGCGGCCCGGTCGACTTCGGCTACACCGGCGGCCTGCGGCTGGTCGAGCGCGACCGCGCGTGGAAGGTGGCCTTCTCGCCCTCGTCCATCCACCGCGGCCTGACGACCGGCGCGCGCTTCAAGATCGTGCAGGTGCCGGCCGCGACCGCCCCGATCCTCGCCGCCGACGGCACGCGCATCGACACGCCCACGGCGCCCGGCTCGGTGCTGCAGATCGTCGACGGGCTCACGTCCCAGTACGGCGCGCGCCTGAAGGGCAGGCCGTCGGCCCGCGTGGAGATCGTCAAGGGCGGCCGCGCCGTCGGGACCGTGGCGACCGGGCGTGCCGTCGCGGGCACGCCGCTGCGGACCACCCTCGATCTGCGGGTCCACCGGGCGGGGGCCGCGGCGCTTGAGGGGGTGGGCAAACCGGCCTCCCTGGTGGCGCTGCGCCCCTCGACGGGGGAGGTGCTGGCCGCGGTCAACCGGCCCGGTGGCTTCAACCGCGCGCTGCTCGGCGCCTACCCGCCGGGGTCGACGTTCAAGGTGGTGACCGCCTCCGCGCTCGTCGCCGGAGGCATGACCCCCGGCGACACCGTCGAGTGCCCGCCCGAACGGACCATCGGGGGGTTCGCCTTCCACAACGCCGAGTTCCACGACTTCGGGCGGCTGTCGCTGGAGGCCGCCTTCGCCCACTCGTGCAACACGACCTTCGGCAGCCTCGCCGTCGACCGGCTCGGCGGCGCCCGCCTCGCCGAGGTGGCGCGCGGCTTCGGGTTCGGCGCCCCGATCACCCCCGGCGTCCCCGCCGTGCGGGCGGCCTTCCCCCCGCCCCGCGACGACACCGACCTGGCCTCGGCGGCGATCGGCCAGGGGCGCGTCCTGGCGAGCCCGCTGAACATGGCCGCCGTGGCCGCCGCCATCGCCGACGGCACCTGGCGCCAGCCCCGGCTGGTGCCGCCCTCACTGGTGCCGGCGGGCGGGTCGGCGCCGCGCAAGCTGGAGCCCGCGGTGGCCGGCGCATTGCGCGACCTCATGCCGGCGGTGGTGAGCGAGGGCACCGCGAAGGGCATCGCGTTCCCCGGCGGCACCGCCGGCAAGACCGGTACGGCCGAATACGGGTCGGGCCGCATGCCGCCGACCCACTCGTGGTTCATCGGCTACCGGGGCGACCTGGCGTTCGCCGTCATCGTCGAGGGCGGGGGCACCGGCGCGGCGGTGGCGGCCCCCGTCGCTGCCCGCTTCCTGTCCGGCCTCGCCGCCCGCTGAGGACCCCTCGGTTTCGTCCCCCCACGGCTCCGCGCAGAGCGGGGTCGCCCGCCGCTCCGCGCAGGTGGCGGGCTCGCATGGCTCCGCTCAGCGCCGGGCCGCGCCCTTAGGCGGCGAGTCCGCGCTACTCGGCTCAGCGCCGGGCCGCGCTCAGGCGGCGGGTCCGCGGGCGGCGCGGCTCAATGCCGGCCGGCCCGGGCGGCGACCATGTCGCGGATGCGGTCGGCCGCCCCGACGAACGGGCCGGAGGCCTTGAGCAGCCCCGGGTTCGGCGGCGTGTGCGGATGCGGGCGGGTCGGCGCGAGCCTCTTCGCCTTCTCCATCTTCGTGCCGAGCTCCATGGCGCGTTCGGGACTGATCACCAGGCGCAGCTCGGGCCAGACCTGCTCCTCCTCGTAGGCGATGTGCTCGCGCGCCTCGGCGATGAACCCGGTCAGCAGGTCCTCGTACCTGGGCTGCCCCGGCTCGTAGTCGATGAGGTCGTTGAGGGTGTACTTGGCCCGCTGCTCCTGTTTGATCGCGTGCTCGGCCAGCTCGTCGCCGTGCGGGACGAGGTTGCGTACCGCCGGCCAGAAGTACTCCTCCTCGACCGCCTCGTGCTTGGACTCCTCGATGATCAGTCGGCGCACGAGCTCCTTGCGCTCCCGCATCCGCTCGCGGTCGTCGCCGATCGCCGGAGGCATGTCCTCCAGCTCGGCCATCATCCGATTGACCTCTTGGTGGTCCCGATCCAGAACCTCGAACACGTTCGCCATGGCTCTGCCTCCCGTGCGATGGCGTATTCCCCTTTTGTGGCCTTTGCCCGCATCGCCGCAGGTAAACACGACTTTTGAGTATCGGGAGCATTTTGTCGGCCGGGTCCCGTACGCTCCCAGCAATCGATCAAGGGAGGGACGCGGCATGGCCCCGCAGACCACGTACCTGGAGCTTTCCGAGGACGCCGGGAGCGCCCACAAGTTCTACGAAGTAGCGGTGTCGGGCACCCAGGTGACCATCACCTACGGGCGCATCGGCGAGCAGGGCCAGACCAAGGTGTCGGCGTTCGTGAGCGCCGAGAAGGCCGAGGCCGCCGCCGCGAAGAAGATCGGCGAGAAGGTCCGCAAGGGGTACGCCCCCGCCGTGCGCGGCATGCGCCAGCGGCGATCGGTCACTCGCAGAACCATCGTGAGCGGCAGTTCCACGGCCAGCCAGGCCCCGGTGCTGTGGCGCTTCGCCAGCGGCGCCGCCGCGTTCGGCATCTTCGTGGACGAGGACCGCTGCTGGGTCGGCAACCAGAACGGCGACGTCTACACCGTCACCCACGGCGGCACCGTCACCGGCCGCTTCAGGCTGCCCGACGGCGTCAAGTGCATCGTCGCCGACGACTTCTGGATCTACGCGGGCGCCGACGACGGCAAGGTGTACGACCTGAGCGGCAAGGTGCCCCGGGTGGCCTACGAGATCGCCGAGGACGTCGACATCTACTGGCTGGACATCGACGACGGCGTCCTCGGCGTCTCCGACCGGGACGGGCGCATCACCACGATCGACCACGAGGACGAGTTCCAGTGGGCCCGCACCGGCGAGGGCAGCTCGGCCTGGATGGTGCGCTGCGACCAGGAGGCCGTCTACCACGGCCACTCGCGCGGCGTGGCCCGCTACGACGCCGCCGACGGCACGCCGGTCTGGCACACCGGCGTCGACGGCCAGGTGCTGTTCGGCTGGCAGGACCAGGGCGCGGTGTACGCCGGCACCAGCCACAACAAGGTGTACCGCCTCGCCAAGCGGGACGGCGCCGTGGACGCGGTCTACACCTGCGACGGCGCGGTCTTCTCCTGCGCCACGGCCCCCGACGGGCGCTTCGTCTTCGCCGGTGACAACCACTCCTCCATCTACTGCTTCGACCGCGGCGGCGCGCGGCTGTGGAAGCTCGCCACCGGGTGCGGCTCGGCCTACTCCATGCAATTCCTGGACGACCGGCTCTACATCGTGACCACCAACGGCACTCTGGCCTGCGTCGACGCCAGTGAGGAGGCGATCAGGGCGGCCCAGGCGGGCACCGTTCCCGAGCCGGTCGACGTCAAGGCCGCCACCAGCCTGGCCGCGGTCCAGCCGTCCACCGTCCTGGAAAGCGTCTCCCACGCCGACGGGGGCATCGTCGTCGAGTGCGTCCGCGAGGGCGAGCGCCTGCGCGTGCGCGTGGTCAGCCCCGGCTACGACCCGCGGTGGAACGTCCAGTTCCCCCAGACCGTCCGCGAGGCGGGTGCGCGCTACCTGGTCGAGGGCGTCCGCTCCTCCGGCCGCGGCGGCTTCTACCGCGCCTACGGCGAAATCCGCCGCCTGCTCTGACGACGGGGCGCCGGTGTACCCCCTCCATGCTCCCGGCGAGCCGGCGGCCGTTCCAGGTGCGGTCGCCGGAGTTCGATCAGCCACGGCATTATGGATGACCGAATAGTGTGGAATGTCTGCTATTCGGAAATGTCATCTTCTTGAAGCGGGCCGCACGGCTTTATGGCGATCTACCATTGGAATGCGAAAGCGATGTGATCTAGCCGAGGACGGCATGTGCGCGACGGTGAGGTCGATCCGAGTGTGCCCGCCTCTGCTGAAGAGCACGCTCCTCGTCGCCGATGGCTGGTGTGGGCGGGGGGATCGGCGGCCGGGGGATTGGCCGCGATAGGCACATATGCGGGAGTGGCGGCGCAGGTCGTCGATGACCTGACCCTGACACAGATGATCTGGACGGTCGTCGCCTCGGTAGTCGCCGCCGTCTTCGCCTTTCTCACCGCCGCCGCCGGCGGATATGCCCTGCTGAGCCGGCACGTCACCGACCGGCGCACGACCGCGGTCGCGGCCGGTGCCCGGTGGCATATCTGGGGAGGAATTCCCCCGCGGAACGTCGGCTTCACCAACCGGACCGAAGCGATCGACCGGATTCATGCCGTTCTGCGATCGGAGAGCGCCGGAGATGATGTTCGCAGTTGTGTCCTTCAGGGACTCGGCGGAGTGGGCAAAACATCGCTGGCAGCGGAATACGCGTATCGGTTCCGATCTGAGTACGCGCTCATCTGGTGGGTGAGAGCCGAGCCCCAGGCCATCGCGGCCGATGATCTCGGCAGGCTTTTCGCCGCCCTCACCGGGGAGGCCGTGCCTGATCAGGTGGATGTGCCGGCACGTTTGTGGCGTGAGCTCATGAGCGTGCGGCCCTGGCTCCTGATCTATGACGACGCGGTGGATCGTGCGGCCCTCAGGAAGATATGGCCGGTGGGAGGGGCAGGACACGTGATCATAACGTCGCGTGCCGACGCATGGTCGGATCTCGCCGACGAGACCATCACCGTCGATGTCTTCAGCCATGACGACGCCGTGACGCTGTTGCGAGCCCGCACTCGCTCCGACGACCGCGCCTCGGCCGCCGAGGTGGCCGACAAACTCGGCCGGCTTCCGCTCGCCCTCGTGCAGGCCGCCTCATATGTCAACCAGACGAAGACGACGCTCGAACACTACGCCGAGCTTGTCGAGCGGCACCCGAGCAGTATTCTGGCGACCACCCCGCCCGCCGATCACAGCGTTCCCGTGGCCACCACATGGTCCATGTCCATCACGCGGGCGGCTGCCCAGGCGGCGGGCGCCGGAGAACTTCTCATCTTCTTCTCCTACCTCGCGCCGGAGCGAATCCCGCGCGCCTTGCCGGCGGAGCGCTCTTCCGCGCTGCCCCCGGAACTCGCCGAAGTCCTCGCCGACCCGGTCGCGTACGACCTGGCGATCGCGGCCTTGGCGCACTACTCCCTGATCACTGCCGACTCGGCATGCGTCTCGCTTCATCGGCTCGTGCAGTTCGCGGTACGGACGAGTCTCACAGAGACCGCACGGCGGAAATGGCTGGGAGTCGTGATCAGAGCTCTCGACCAGGCGTTCCCGCGAGCGCCGGCCGATCGGAATTCCTGGGCCACCTGTGCGGAACTCGCGCCACACGTGTTCGCGGCCACCGCTCATGCCGAACAGATCGGCTCGCCCGAGTTCATGGGTGACCTGTTGAAGCGGGCCGGCATCTACCACATGTCGCGCGATTTCTTGCAGGCAGCCCTGGATCTCCTGCGCATGGCCCTGTTCCATTATGAGCGCGCCGACGGTGAGAACGCGCTCGCTGTGGCAGAGGTATGCGCGGAACTCGCGCGGGTGCAGCACAGGAGAGCCGATCTTGCCGACGCGCTCATCCTCGCGGAACGGGCGATCAGAATAAAGGAGAGGCATCTCGGCGCGAGTGCCATAGAACTGATCGGTGACGTGGCCCGGCTCGGCGACGTGCTCATGGAGATGTCACGCCTGCAGGATGCCCAGGACGCGATGGAGCGTGCCCTCTCCATCGCCGAGTCCGGATACGGCGCCGACGATCGGAGATCACTGCCGTGTCTCCGGCATCTGTTCTGGCTCCATATGCGTCGCGGGCACTACGGAACGGCACTCGCCTTCGCGCAACGTGGATTCGAGCTGGATCGTGCTGCCGAGGGAAGGGACGAACGGGGCACCGCTTATCTGCATGAGGACATCGGTTGCGTACACTACAAGTTACGTGACTTCGAGAAGGCGAAGATACATTGGTCCCTGTCTCGCGATATGTTCGTACGCATTGATGGGCCCGAATCATACGAGGCATTGAAGCGGGAACAAGGCGTGGCGGACTCGTGTGCGGCGTTAGGCGAATATGAAACGGCGATCGATGTGTCCACGCACTCCGTTGAGGGTCTCGCTCGAATTGTCGGCGCCGATCATCCGGACGTCGCCGCCGGCTTGACCTGCCTTGCCGATGCGTTGTCGGCCGCCGGAAGACCGCAGGACGCGCTGCCGCACTTGACGCGCGCCGTCGCGATATATGAGCGGTTCTACGGCTCTGGGCATCCTTATCTGGCTCACGCGCTCGTTCTGTTGTCGGCGACCCAGCTGGCGGTGGGCGACAGAGGCGAGGCCGTTCGCAGCCTGAACAGGGCGGAGAAGATCGTGGCACGATGCCATGGAACGCGTCATCCGATGTTCGCCGCTGTACTCCAAGGTAAGAGTGAGCTGAGCCGTTCCAGCGGGAACCAGCGAGAAGCGGATGCTCTGGCGGAGGACGCCCGGTCGATATTGGCGGAGGCTCGTAACTCTTAGAGGCTCGCAACTCGTAGGAGTGCACGTGCCGGACCTGGCGTGTGCGGCGGTCGCGGCCGATCCATCCGACTTTCCACGAGGCGTCGGGTCCGCTGGGAAGTGATCCCTGGCGTTGGCGTGGTCACGCCTGAAGAGAGCGTAGAGGGTGCTTTGTGCGCACTTTCCGCCGGCCGGCCGGCGAAGTCACGAAGGGGTAGCCACAGATATGCAACCGTCCCTGCTCGAAACGGTGGCCTCCGTCCTCGCGCCCACCAGCGCGCTGAGCGGCCAGGACGGGCAGATCCGTCCCACGGGCGCGCAGGGGCTCTTCCACGCGGACGCGAGGGCGCTGTCGCAGGCCCGCCTGCTCGTCGACGGGCGCGAGCCCGAACCCGTCGGCCACGCCCTGACCGGCGCGGGCGGAGCCCGGTTCACCGGCCTGCCGCGCTGGCTAGGAGACCCCGGCCCCGACCCCACCGTGCGCGTCGACCGCGGGCGTCAGGTCACGGCGGGCGGCATGACCGAGACGATCGAGATCACCTCGGCCGCCTCGGCCGAGGTGACCGCCACCGTCACGCTCGACCTCGACTGCGACTTCGCCCCGATCGAGACGGTGAAGTCCGGCAAGGCCACCGTCCCGGCGCCGGCGACGAGCGAAGCCCCCGGCACGCTCTCCTGGAACTCCGGCGGCATCCACGTCGTCGTGACCGGCGAGGACGCCTGCGCCGATACCGCCGCCGATCCGGACGGTCACCGGCCGGCCGGGGCCGGCCGCGGTGCCCGGCTGCGATGGGAGGTCGCGCTGCCGCCACGCGGCCGGATCACGCTGCGCTGGAGCGTCGCCGTCGAGGACCCCGCCGCCGTCGTCACCGCCCCCGCCCACCCCGCCGAATGGGGGCATCCGCGCGTCACCGCCGCCGACCACCGGCTGACCCGCCTGTTCGACCGGTCGCTCGACGACCTGCGCTCGCTGCGCCTCGCCGAGACCGGCGCGCCGGAGGACGTCTTCCTCGGCGCGGGCGTGCCGTGGTTTCTGACCCTGTTCGGCCGCGACAGCATCTGGGCGGCGCGCATGCTGCTGCCGCTCGGCACCGGCCTCGCCGCCGGCACCCTGCGCGTCCTCGCCCGCCGCCAGGGCGTCCGCACCGACCCCGCTTCCGGCGAGGCGCCCGGCAAGATCATGCACGAGCTGCGACGGCACGAGTTCGTCCTGGCCCCGCACGAGATGCGCCTGCCCGCGGCCTACTACGGCACGATCGACGCCACCCCGCTGTGGATCAGCCTGCTGCACGACGCCTGGCGCTGGGGCATGCCGGAGGACCAGGTCGCCGCGCTGCTCCCGGCGCTTGAGGCGGCTCTGACCTGGCTCGGCACCGACGCCGACCCCGACCGCGACGGCTTCGTCGAGTACGTCGACACCAGCGGCCACGGCCTGGCCAACCAAGGGTGGAAGGACTCCGGCGACTCGGTCCGCTTCCGCGACGGCGGCCGCGCCGAGGCGCCGATCGCGCTGGTGGAGGTCCAGGGATACGCCTACGAGGCCGCCCTGCACGCCGCCGCGCTCCTTTCGGCCTTCGACCGGCCCGGGCCCGCCCGCTGGCGCGAGCACGCCGAGGCGCTGGCCGCGCGGTTCCGCGCCCGGTTCTGGGTGGACGGCCCGCACGGCCCCCACCCGGCCCTGGCCCTTGACAGGGACAAGCGCCCGGTCGACGCGCTGACCAGCAACATCGGACACCTCCTCGGCACCGGGCTGTTGTCGCCGGAGGAATCGGCGCGGGTCGCCGCGCTGCTGGCGACACCCGCCATGGCGGAGGGGTTCGGGCTGCGCACGATGTCGTCCGAGGACGGCGGGTTCAGCCCGCTGTCCTACCACTGCGGATCCGTCTGGGCGCACGACACGGCCATCGTGGTCGCGGGCCTGGCCCGCGCCGGGTTCGGCGCCGAGGCGGCACGTCTGGCGGAGGGCCTGCTCGCGGCGGGGGAGTCGTTCGATTACCGGCTGCCTGAACTGTTCGCCGGCGACGCGCGCGACGCCGTCGTCCGTCCCGTGCCCTACCCGGCCGCGTGCCGGCCGCAGGCCTGGTCGGCCGCCGCGGCCGTCACGGTCGTCCACGCCGCGCTCGGGCTGCACCCTGACGTGCCCGGCGGCACCGTGGCGCTGCGCCCGATGGCCGGCGCGCCGCTCGGCGCGGTGCGTGCCGAAGGGCTCATGGTCGCGGGCGCCGAGGTGACCGCCGAGGTGGACGGTGACGGCCGGGCCAAGGTGTCGGAACTCCCGCACGGACTCACCCTCGCCACGGACCAGGCGGAGATCGCCTGATCCTCCTCCCCTGCCCGTCGAACGCTGCGGATCGGCTTCGGCCTGGCCGCCTCCGCTGCTCGCGGCCGGTGCCCGAGCCCATCGGCGCCGCGAGGCCGCTCCGCGTGGGCGTGCCGATCACGTTGACGCGATGGCCGGCTCCTCGGCTGCCCGGACGTCTCCGGCCTGGACGCGCTCCGCCTCGGCCAGGTACCGGTGCGCCGTGGACAGGATCGCGATGCCGAGCAGCAGCGTTCCTGCGCCGATGAAGAACGGGACGTGGATGTTGGTGTGCTCGACCAGCTTGCCCGCCGCGAACGGCGCGAGGCCGCCGCCGATGAACCGGACGAACCCGTAGGCGGCCGACGCGACCGGGCGCTCGACGGGGGAGACCGTCATCACGGCCTGCGTGGTCACAGTGTTGTTCACGCCGATGAAGACGCCGGCGACGATCACCGCGGTCACCAGCACGGGCGGGTGCGTCGTCCATATGGCGATGACGAGCACGGTCACCGCGAACAGGGCGAGGTTCGCGTAAAGGGTGCGGGCGATGCCGAAGCGGCGCTGCAGCCAGGGCGCCCCGAACACCGAGAACAGCGCCACGAGCAGGCCCCAGCCGGTGAAGACGAAGCCGAGCTGGACGGCGCCCAGCCCCATGGGGAAGGGCGCGTAGCCGAGCACGGTGAAGAATGCCCAGTTGTAGCAGAGCGCGGTCAGCGACATGGTGAGCAGGCCGCGGTGCCTGAGCGCGCGCAGCGGGTCCAGCAGGCCGGTCCTGCGTTCAGGGCGCGGCGTCGGCTCCACCAGGACGACGGTGGCGATCAGGGCGACGGCCATCAGCGCCGACACCCCGAAGAACGGGCCTCGCCAGCTCACGTTGCCGAGCAGGCCGCCGAGCAGCGGGCCCACCGCGATGCCGAGGCCCAGCGCGGCCTCGTACAGGATGATCGCGCCCGCGAAGCCGCCGCTGGCCGAGGCGACGATCACCGCGAGCGAGGTGGCGATGAACAGCGCGTTGCCGACGCCCCACCCGGCGCGGAAACCGACGATGGACGCGATGCTCGGCGAGGTCCCGGCCAGCGCGCTGAACACCACGATCAGCACCAGACCGGCCATCAGCGTGTACTTGGCGCCGATGCGGCTGGACACCCAGCCGGTGATCAGCATGGCGACGGCGGTCACCACCAGGTAGCTCGTGAAGAGCAGGGTGACCTGGCTGGGGGTGGCGTTCAGCTCGTGGGAGATCGCGGGCAGGATCGGGTCGACCAGCCCGATGCCCATGAAGGAGACCACGCAGGCGAAGGCGACCGCGAACACCGCTTTCGGCTGTTCGAACGGGCTCGCGCTCGCTCCGGCGGAGAGACTGCTCATCAATGCTCCATCTCATGCATCGCCGGCGCTCCGCGCTCCGGCCGTCACCGGAGGCCGAGACGCCCGGCGGTCCTTCAGGGTTCGGGGGTCACCGGGAGGCGCCGAACCGGTCGTCGGGCATCTGGCGCGTCAGGCTGTCGATGGCGGGCAGCGCCGCGATGAGCGAGGCCCGCTCGTCCTCGCCGAGGCGCGACAGCAGCCGGGCGAGCGCGTCGGCGCGCGCCTTCCGCCGCTCGGCCAGAGCGGCGCGCCCGGCGTCGGTGATGTGCACCCGCACGACCCGCCCGTCGTGAGCGTCGCCGGCCCGCTCGACGAGGCCGGCCTCCTGCAGGCGGGAGACCAGCTGGGTCATCGCCGGCTGAGTGACGCCCTCGTGCGCGGCCAGCTCGGTCAGGCGGCAGGGGCCCGAACGGTCGAGGGTGCCGAGGGTCGCAGCCGAGGTGAGCGACAGCCCGCCGGGAGTGTTGAGCCGCAGCACCAGGCGGGTGAGCCGTTCGAGCGCGGCCGTCACCTCGGCGGCAGGGGAGCCGCGAACCGCAGAATCCATAAGGGACTTATATCAACGTATTATGTATATGGCCAGCCGAGGGCGCGCTCGACGCCGGGACGGCCGAACCTCAACGGGTTCCGCCTCATGACGGCCGAGGCTCCGGCCGCTCACCCTCGTCCGCTCACCCTCGGATGGAAGAGAGCCGAGTGCTTCGCCCCCGCAGCGGGGGTCTCAGCGGCGAGGATGCTTCAACTTGATGGTGCCCATGCCGACGCGGCCGTTGACGCGCAGCACCGGCCGGTCGGGCTCGGGGGGAGAGGTGACCTTGTTGACCATGTTGCCCATGCCGCTCGTGATGTCGTCGATCACGACCGCCCAGCCTCGCGGCACGATGACGGTGATGGTGCCGGCGCCGCACGTGAGGTTGAGCTGCACCTCTCGGTGCGGGCAGGTCGCCCCGGTGAAGTCGATCTTCAGGTTGCCCCAGGTGCACTCGCCGACGATGCGCCGGGGCACCGTCCACTGGCCGGCCTGGGTGATGGATCCCGCGCCGGTGCGCAGCACCAGCGGCTCGTCGCTCGAGGCCGCCAGGGCGGTGCCCACGGGCATACGGGGCAGGTCGTCGATGAGCGCGTCGAGCTCGGCGTAGGTCTTGGCCGCGTAGGTCCGTTCGAGTCGCTCGTCCAGCTCGTCCAGGGTGATCCGGCCTTCGCCGGCGGCGATGCGCAGGCGTTCGGACACGGCCTCCCGATCGGCGTCCGAGGCACGTAGGTTTCCGATCGCATCCGTCATATCACCACCGTAGCCAAGGATGCCGATCTGCCGGAGCCTCCGTACGGTAGAGATCGTGGCCGGGGCGCGGGACAGGACGGGCGATTGTGCGGTACGACGGAAGATGTGGCGGATCCCCCTCGCACTACCATCTCGGCTGCCCGGCATCCTATTGGTGTGATCGGCACCGGAACGGTGGAGATGGACGGTTGTCAGCGTCGGCGTCTGCCCCCTGCCGTGCGCCAGTTGTTCGACGACGGCGGCGACGGGCGGACGCTCGCGGTCGAGCTCCCGGCCGGCGCGGTGGTGTGGCCCGACCCCACCTATCTCCGCTTCCCCTCCGCGGCCCGCGGCCGTCCCGCGTTCTGGCTCAGCCAGGCGCCGGTGGCGGGGGCCCTCTACGCCCGGCTGCGGACCGAGCATCCTCACTCGGGTCTGTGGCCGGTGCTGCTGGAGGACTCGGTCCAGCCGTGGTCGGTCGGGCAGATCGCCCCCGACGCGGCCGCCGAGATCGACAACTTCAACGTGGCCGCCTTCATGGAGGAGGTCTGGGCCGACTGGGTCCAGCGGGCCGCGGAGGACCAGCTGGAGATCCTCGACCCGTTCGGCCCCCTCTGCCCGGGCCCCGCCGAGCCCGCCGAGCCGAGAGCCGATCCCGGCGCGGTGGCCGACTGGTACGCAGGCACCCTGGCGGCGGAACAGGGGATGCCCGTGGGCCTGGCGGCGGTCGACCGCGGCGCCGACGCCCTCGCCGTCATGGGATGGCAGGGCGCCCTGCACCACAACGAGTGGAACGTCCCGCTCGCCGCCGTGGTGCGCAGCTGGGAGGACCGCTTCGGCGCACGCCTGGTCGGCATGGGGTTCAACACGCTGGAGCTCAGCGTGGCGGCGCCTCCCATGAGCCCGCACCACGCGGTCCACGTCGCCGCCGAGCACTGGGCGTTCTGCCCGGACGCCATCGTCCAGGGCGCGGGCACCCTGCTCGACTACGCCGAGACGCTCCGCGGCAAGCACACCTGGTCCTTCTGGTGGGACTGACCGCCGCCTCGCGCGCGCGAGGCGGCGCCGCCTGGTACGAGAGGGCCGGGCCGCGCATGAGATGATGGGCCCGTGCTTCGCCGGATCGAGTGTGACGTGGTCGACGGGCGAGGCGCAGGCTTCGCCGGTCCGGCGAGCCGTCACGCGCGCGCCTGCACGAGGCCGAGTGGTCGCCCGTCCAACACCAGGAGGTCCACATGACTGCCGACGCGCCCGAGCCGCAAACCCCGACCCGGGCCGCCGAAACGCCCGCGTACGCCACCCGGGGCGCCGAAACCCCCGATGCCGAAACCAGCGGCGCCGAAACCCCGGCCGCGGACGTCCCCGGTCCCGACACCCCGGACGACGAGCTCAAGCGGAAGTTCCGCGAGGCCCTCGAGCGCAAGCGCCGCACTCAGGCCGAGTCGAACGGCGGCGGTCGCGGCAAGGACGGCTCCAAGATCCACGGCACCCACGGTCCCGTCGGCGGCAAGCGTTCCTTCCGCCGCAAGAGCGGCGGCTGACCGTCCCGCCGCCTTCGTCGGCGGGTTCGTTCCGGCACCTCAGCGGGTCGCCGTTTCTGTCAGAAACAGGGGCGCCGCGTCCTTGCGCGCCATGGCGTCGCCCGGCCGGCCGCCGTGCGGGGCGCCGGCCCAGACGTCACGAGGGTCCCCCAGCCAGGGCCGGGCGAGTGACGTAGCGCCCGCGACAAGCCACCGCCCGGCCCCCTCGCCCGCCGGCGTCGCAGTGTCCAGGCGACCGAGGCGCACCGGCACGTGCGGGACCGCACCGAGGCGAGCCTGGGGGCGGTCAGCGTGATCGCATCGCACGCGGCGGGCGGGTCGCATCGGACGCGGCGGGCGAGGCGGTCGCCGACGGCAGCGGACGCACCTCGCGCGCGGTGAGCATGGCGCCGTCCCCGGTGGCGATCGCCCGGCGGCGGTCGCCGTCGAGGGCCCCAGGCGACGACGACGGAGTCCAGGGCTGTCCCGCCCCGCGATGACCGGGTGTGGATGTCCAGGAGAGAGGGGCACGGCCGCGCGGTTCGCCGTGGCCGGCCCGGCTCACCGGCTTCGCGGCCCGGTCCTCTCGTCCCCCGTCACCTCGACGGTTTTCCGACGCCCGGCACCGGGTTCACCCGGTTTCCGGCTCTTCCTGCGGGTTATTGGGAGCGCTCCCAAAGGCGGCGCTCCGTCAAAGGTGAGGAACGGGCATGTCTGCCTCCATCGATCAACATTGCTGCGGATAACCCGACATAAGCCCCTGGTCTACCGCCCGAAACCCCAACAATCTTGTTGCGAGTGATTCACATCACTGACTTATTGCCGTAATGTGAGTGGGAGCGCTCCCACTAAGGAGTTCCCGGTGTCCGTCACCTTCCGCGCGAACTGCACGACCGGACCGGACGTGCTCAGTGGCCTCCCCCTGCGGACGGCCGAATGGATCTTGTCCGCAGAAGCCGAGAGTGTCCGCGCGGCACGTGTACTGGTCAGCCAGGAACTGCGACGCTGGGGCACAGGCGGGCTGGTCGACGACTGCTCGCTGATCATCAGTGAGCTCGTCACCAACGCCATCCAGCATGGTGGCACGGCGTTCTCGCTCAGGCTCGGCAGCGACGGGCAATGGGTCTACGGCGAGGTCTTCGACGCCGGCGACGGGCTGCCCTGCGAAGGGCCCGGCGATCTGGACGCCACCTGCGGGCGAGGTCTGCTGATCGTCGGCACGCTCGCCGACGACTGGGGCGTCGTCCAGGCGGACGGCGGCGGCAAGATCGTATGGTTCGTCGCGGGGCTGGGTGGCGAACCCTTGAGCTGACCTCGCGGTTCTGGGGTCTGTGAGGTCTCGTCGGGGCACGGTGAGCACCGGGCGGTGCGTGCTTCGGCGATCCGGTACGGCTTGCGCAAGGAAAGCGGATTCCGCCCTCCGGGGCAAGCCGTACCGGTACCAATCTTCGAACCTCCGGCCGATGGCCGGCGGCGTCCTGGAACGCGCGCCAGACGTCGTCCCGCCGTCCGGCCCGCGACCGGAGCCCGGCTCATGTGACCGAAACCGGCCTCCGCGTCCACGCGACCGAAACCCTCGCCGGGCAGCGCCGCCTGACCGTGCCGCCGTGCCGCCGTGCCGTGCCGCCGTGCCGTGCCGTCGCGCCGCCGGGCCTGGACGCCGGGGTCAGCGGAAGGCGTCCAGGCCGGTGAGCGCACGGCCGAGGGTGAGCGCGTGGACCTCCTCGGTGCCTTCGTAGGTGGCGACGGTCTCCAGGTTCACCATGTGCCGCATCACCGGGTACTCCAAGGTGATGCCGTTGGCGCCGTGGACGCCGCGCGCGGTGGCCGCCACCCGCTGGGCCGCTCGCACGTTGGCGAGCTTGCCGAAGCTGACGTGCGCGTGGTGGGCGAGGCCGGCGTCCTTGAGGCGCCCGATCCGCAGGGCGGTCATCATGGCGTGGTTGACGTCCACGAGCATGTCGGCGAGCTTGCGCTGGGTGAGCTGGAAGCCGCCGATCGGCCGGTCGAACTGCACCCGGCTCTTGGAGTAGTCGATGGAGGCCAGCAGACAGGTGCGGGCCGCTCCGGCGACGCCCCAGACGATGCCGTACCGCGCCTCGGACAGGCACGACAGCGGCGCCTTGAGGCCCTCAGCACCCGGCAGCAGCGCCTCCTTGGGCAGCCGCACCCCTTCGAGCACCAGCTCGGAGGTGATCGAGGCGCGCAGCGAGATCTTCTTGTGGATCACGTTGGCGGAGAACCCCTGGGCCGAGGTGGGCACCAGGAAGCCGCGGATGCCCTCGTCGGTCCTGGCCCACACGATCGCGACGTCGGCCACCGACCCGTTGGTGATCCACATCTTGGTGCCGTCGAGCACCCAGTCGTCGCCGTCGCGGCGAGCGCGGGTGCGCATCGAGCCGGGGTCGCTGCCGGAGTCGGGCTCGGTCAGCCCGAAGCAGCCGAGCGCCTCGCCGGTCGCCATGCGCGGCAGCCACTCGTCCTTCTGCGCGTCGGTGCCGTACTTGTGGATCGCGGTCATCGCCAGCGACCCCTGCACCGAGACGAAGCTGCGCAGCCCGCTGTCCACCGCCTCCAGCTCGCGGCAGGCCAGGCCGTAGCTCACCGCGTTGGTGCCGGCGCAGCCGTAGCCCGACAGGTGCATGCCGAAGACGCCGAGTTTTCCCATGCTCCTGGCCAGGCCGCGCGGGTCGGGGATCGTGCCGGCGTCGAACCAGTCGGCGACGTGAGGGAGGAGCTCGGCGCTTCCGTAGTCGCGCACCGCGTCGCGGATCGCGCGCTCCTCGTCGGACAGGTCACCGTCGACGTCGAGGAAGTCATGAGGATTCATGCGGTCACCGTCATCGGTCGCGGAGGTGCCCGGTGCGACGCTCCTGTTACCCAGCACCCAATCACAGTCGCCCGCCGGCGCAGGAGAGGGGATGGCCGGGGCCCGCCGCCCCGGCCGGTGGCCTCAGTCGAGGTCCTGCCGCCGCTTCCCCCTCGGCGTGAGCCGCTTGAGCGCGCGGTCGAAGGCGTCGCCGAACGGGTTCTCCTGGACGAGGTAGGTCCAGGTGGCGGTCGGCCGCTTGAGGCCGCTCTCCTGCGCGTCCAGCCCGTCAGAGGTGATGGTCGCCGCCAGGAACGTCTCGACCGAGCGGCGCTCGACCTCCTCCATCAGGTGGCGGTAGGCGGTGACGCCCTCGCGGTGGAACTCGTCCAGGGGCTTGAGCCTGTGGCCGAGCGCGCGAAGGTGGATGCCCTCGCGCACGTCGGACATGAAGCCCAGGTGCTCGGTCCAGCAGCGGTCGAGATGGAACAGGACGATCTGGCGGGCGGCGTCGTTCAGCACGGGCTCTGCGACGCTTTTGGCCAGTTCGTCCCAGCGGTCGGGGGCGGCCTCGGCCAGGGCGGCGGCCGCGGAGTCGCCCAGCAGCACCTTGTCGCGCTGTTCCAGCACCAGGTCGCGCTGGCGCTCCAGCAGCCGGGTGTAGCGCCAGGTGTTGCGGTGGATCTCAAGGTGGGAGCCCTCGGCGACCCGCTGGGCGTGGCCGACGACGTACCCGGCGCGCTTGTGGTGGACGACCCCGTCCTCCTCGGCCGCCGGAAGCGCCTCGCCGGGCGCGTAGTGCGTGATGAGGGCGTCTTCGAGGCTGACCAGGAACACCGACCCGCCCGGGTCGCCCTGGCGGCCGGCGCGCCCGCGCAGCTGGTCGTCCAACCGGCTGCTCGCGTGCCTGCCCGAGCCGATGACGTACAGGCCGCCCAGCTCGGCGACGCCCTCGCCGAGGCGGATGTCGGTGCCCCGCCCGGCCATCTGCGTGGACACGGTGATCGACGAGCGCTCGCCGGCGCGCGCGATGATCGCGGCCTCCTGCGCGTCGTTCTTGGCGTTGAGGACGACGCAGTCGAGGCCGCCGGCCGCCAGGTAGCGGGCGAGGCGCTCGGACTCGGACACGTCCAGCGTGCCGACCAGGATCGGCCGGCCGGTGGCGTGGACGCGGGCGATCTCCTCGGCCAGCGCGATCTCCTTGTCGGCGACCGTGCCGTACACGCGGTCGGGCTCGTCGAGGCGGACGCACGGCTTGTTGGAGGGGATGACCGCGACCTTCAGGCCGTAGAACTCCCTCAGCTGCTCCTCGACCGCCACCGCCGTGCCCGTCATGCCGCATATCTCGGGGTAGCGGCGGATGAGTCCCTGGACGGTGATCGAGTCGAGGATTTCGCCGGTCTCGCTCGCCGGCAGCGCCTCCTTGGCCTCGACCGCCGCCTGCAGGCCGTCCGGCCAGCGCTGGAGCGTCGCCACCCGGCCGCGCGACTGGCTGACCAGGTGGATGCGCCCGTCGCGCACCAGATAGTCGACGTCGCGGGTGAGCAGGGCATGGGCGTGCAGGGCGAGGTTCACCCGCGTCAGCACGTCCGGCGTCTCGTACAGGTTGATGCCGCCCAGGGCCTTCTCGATCGCGTCGGTGCCCCTCGCGGTCAGGAACACGTTGAGACCCTGGTCGTCCAGCTCGTAGTGGTAGCCGCGCGAGAGCCGCCTGACCAGGTCGGCGGTCTCGGGCGCGTCCGCCCCGGGGTCGGCGGCGCCGGCCAGCACGAGCGGCACCCGCGCCTCGTCCACGAGCACGGAGTCGGCCTCGTCGATCACCGCCACGGAGGGCTCGGGGACGACGAGGTCGCCGGCCGACGTCGCGATGCGGTCGCGCAGCACGTCGAAGCCGATCTCGCTGACCGATGCGTAGGTGACGTCCTTGGCGTAGGCCTCCCTGCGCTCCTCGCGGGTCGAGGACTGCCCGATCCAGCCCACGGACACGCCGAGGGTCTCGTACAGCGGCCCCATCCACTCGGCGTCGCGGCGGGCGAGGTAGTCGTTCACCGAGATCACATGGACGCGCCTGCCCCGCAGGGCGTACCCGGCGGCGGCGATCGCGCCGGAGAGGGTCTTGCCCTCGCCGGTCGCCATCTCGGCGACCTGCCCGGACATCAGGGCGAGCGCGCCGACGAGCTGGACGTCGAACGGCCGCATGTCCAGCGCGCGGCGGGCGGCCTCGCGGGCGATCGCGCAGAACTCGGCCAGATCGTCCATGTCAGGGCGGGGAAGGTCGTCCAGCGCCTTGACCCGCTCTTCGTGGCCGCCCGCCTGTCTGGCCAGGCGCTGAAATGGGCCGATATTTGCACTTCCCGGACGATCCAGGAGATTTCTCATAAACCGCGGTATCGAGGCCACGTCACCTCCAACGCCTCCAACTGTAACCGCGTTCCGGCCCCCGGCGGCCTCAGCCGCTGCGCGCCGGAACGTCCTGCTTCGCCGAGGCCGGGCGGTCGGACAGCGGGACGTCCTTGATCAGGAAGGCCAGGACCAGGCCCACCAGGACGAACGGCACGACGTACAGGAAGATCGGCGGCAGCGCCTGCGCGTAGGCCCTGGCGATGGCCTCGCGAACGGGAGCCGGCAGGCCGTGCACCATCTGCGGGGTTATCGCGCTGACGCCGCTCACCGGCAGCCGGGCGCCGCTCGCGGTCAGCGCGTCCGACAGCCGGTGGATGAACACCGAGCCCACCAGCGACGTGCCGAGCGAGGCGCCGGTCTGGCGGAAATAGTTCACCGCCGAGGTGGCCGCGCCCACGTCGCGGTAGCCGACGGAGTTCTGCACGATCAGCACCAGCGTCTGCAACACCATGCCGAGCCCGAACCCGGTCACGAACATGTACACCCCGTTGAGCACCATCGAGGAGTCGGCCGTCATCCGCGACAGCAGCGCCAGCCCGAGGGCCAGGATCGCCATGCCCCCGATCGGGAACAGGCGGTAGCGCCCGGTCGCCGAGATGATCCGGCCCGAGCCGATCGAGGTGATCGTCATGCCCGCGACCATGGGCAGCATCAGCAGCCCCGACCGCGTCGCGCTCGCCCCGTTCACCATCTGCAGGAAGGTGGGCAGGTAGGCGATGGCGGCGAACATGCCCACGCCGACGAACACCGCGATCGCCGCGGGCAGGGCGAACAGGCTGTTCTTGAACAGGCGCAGCGGGATGATCGGCTCGGCCGCCACCCGCTCGGCGAAGACGAACCCGACCGCGAGCAGCACGGCCCCGGCCGCCAGAGCGATGATCACGGGGGAGCTCCACGCGTACTGCGTGCCGCCCCAGCTCGTCACCAGCACGACGCAGGTGGAGGCGCCCGCCAGCAGCGCCGTGCCGAGAACGTCCAGCTTCGGGCGGGACCGCGGCCTCGGCAGCTTGAGCACGACGGCGGTGACCGCCAGCGCCACCAGCCCGAGCGGCAGGTTGACGTAGAAGCACCAGCGCCAGCTCGCGTGGTCGGTGAAGAAGCCGCCGATGAGCGGGCCGATGACCGACGACAGCCCCCACACCGCGCCGATGACGCCCACGTAGCGGCCGCGTTCGCGCGGGGAGACGAGGTCGGCCACGATGGCCTGTACGCCGATCATGAGTCCGCCGCCGCCGAGCCCCTGCAGGGCGCGGAAGCCGATCAGCTGGGGCATGTTCTGCGCCACGCCGCACAGCACCGACCCGACCAGGAAGATCACGATGGCGGCCTGGAAGACGATCTTCCGGCCGATCAGGTCGCCCAGCTTGCCGTAGATGGGCAGGCCGATGGTCGAGGCCAGGATGTAGGCCGTGACGATCCAGCCGATGTGCTCGAGACCCTTCAGGTCGCCGACGATCGTCGGCAGGGCGGTCGACACGATCGTCTGGTCGAGAGCCGCCAGCAGCAGAGCCACCATCAGGCCCGCGAAGACCAGGCGGACCTGCCGGCGGCTCAGCGGCGCTGCCTCGGCGCTCATCCAGGCCCCTCTCCCGTGAGGCTGGAAGGTCTTTCCAGACTACGCATGGTGAAACCTTCGTACCCGCCACACCGCCGGACGCCGTCCACGGCCGAATTCCCGCCCCGCCCGCGGACGTCCGCCCCCGCCCGCGGACGTCCGCCCCCGTCCACGGACCTCCGCACCCGCCCGCGGACCTCCGCCCTCGTCCGCTACCCGGACGTGCTCCGCCCGCGGACGTCGCGTGACTCGCCGGCGGCCAGGAGCGCCACCGAGGCGAGCAGGACGGCCGCGCCCACCGCCGAGGCCGCCGGCAGGCGCTCGCCGAGCAGCAGCACGCCGATGACCGTGGCGCCGGCGGGCTCCAGCAGCGCCACCACCGAGGCGGTCGTCGCCCGCACCGAGGCCAGCCCCGCGAAGAACAGGCTGTACGCCAGCGCGGTCGGCATCGCGCCGAGGTAGCCGAGCAGCGCCACCGACGCCGCCTCACCCCCGCTCGGCACCAGCCCCTCCGCCGCGGCCACCGGCAGCAGCAGTGCCCCGCCCACCGCGAACCCCCACATGGCCCTCCCGTACGCCTCACCGGCAGAAGCGGCCCCGTCCGCCGGCGCGGCGATGGCGGTTCCCCGTGGCGCGGCGGGCGCCTGGGACCGGCCCGCGTGCCGCGACTGCAGAGTGACACCGGCGTAGGCCACCGCCGACACCAGCGCCAAGGCCACGCCGAGCGCCGACGCGCCGGACGGGCCGCCCACCAGCAGGGCAAGGCCCGCCAAGGCCAGCCCCATGCTGACCGCGCCCCTCCGTCCGAGCCGCTCCGCGAGCAGCACCCGCGCCCCGAGGGCCACCAGCGCCGGACTGGCGCCCAGCGTGATCACGGTCGCCACGGCCACGCCGCTCGTCGCGACCGCTCCGAAGTAGGCCGCCTGCGACACCGCGAGCCCGGCCCCGGCCAGGAGCAGCACCGGCCATGCGGGCCGGTGCCCGCCGAGCCCCGGCAGGCGGGCGGCGGCGAACAGCAGGAGGGCGCCGAAGACGAAGCGCCAGAACGAGACCGCCAGCGGGCCGAGCCCGCTGACCTGGTAGAGCAGGGCCGCCGCGGGGCCGCCCGTGCCCCAGATGGCCGCGGCTGCGGTGACGTACAGCATGCCTCGCCGTACGGAGACGTGCGTCATGAACTCTCTCCAGAGGAGTGGAAGCGGAAAAGGGCCCAGAACGCGGGCAGCCGCCACTCACCGAGCCACTGAGACCCGGACAGATGGAGAGAAACCGCCCGCTATCGGGCGGTCGGCGGAGAGACGATCAAAACTCGACGCATGACGCCAGAGTAGCGTCCTGGCCGGTCCCGGCGAATGTCCCTGTGCCCCTTCCACGGCCCGGCGATTTGGGGGATGTTTGGTCAGGGCATCTCGTCCAGGGGAGGCGGGCATTGACGAAGGTCGTGCGCACGGCCGATGGCACAGGTCTCACAGTCCAGGAGAAGGGAGAATCCGGCAGGTTCGTGGAAACGGCTGACGGCAGACGACTCGCGATCCAAGAGAAGGGGCAGCCCGACGGCGATCCGGTCTTCTTGCTGCACGGCACTCCGGGGAGCAGGGTAGGTCCATGTCCGAGGGGGTCGGTCCTCTACCGGCTGGGCGTGCGGCTCATCACCTTCGACCGCCCCGGGTACGGCCTCTCCGACCACATGGTCGGCCGCTCGGTGGCCAGCGCGGCCGAAGACGTCTCGGCGATCGCCGACGCGCTCGGCATCGACCGGTTCTCGGTGGTCGGCCGGTCGGGAGGTGGCCCGCACGCTCTGGCTTGCGCCGCGCTGCTGCCCGATCGTGTCCTGCGGGTCGCAGTGCTGGTCGGCATCGCTCCGCGTGCCGCCGAAGGTCTCGACTGGTTCGGCGGCATGACCGAGTCCAACATCACCGAGTACCGCTTCGCTCTCGCCGGGCGTAGCCGCTTCGCCGACTGGCTCGCTCCCACCGTGCGGCGTATTCGCACCGATCCGGCAAGCCTGATCGCCAGTCTGTACCACGAGCTTCCGGAGGCGGACCGGCGAATGGTCGCCAACCCTGGTGTGCGCGCGATGCTCGTCGCCAACTTCGCCGAGGCGCTGCGCCACTCGCAGGACGGCTGGCTCGACGATTCCATCGCCTTCCTCTCCCCCTGGGGGTTCGACCCGGCGGCCATACGGGTCCCGACCCTCCTCTGGCATGGCGAGAAGGACAAGATCTCCCCGATCGGCCATTCGCGCTGGCTGGCCGCTCGCATCCGCACGGCCACCATGCAGGTGGAGCCGGACGCCGCGCACTTCGGCTCCCTGACCGCGCTTCCAGACCTGCTGCCCTGGCTCGTCAACGGTGAGAAGGCCGCCTGAAGGGCACCGCCATGGCCGTGGCGTCAGCGGTCACCACGGCTGCGGTTCCAGGTCACGGGAGATCCTGCGCCAGGCGGCCAGGTCGGCGATGTGCGGGTGATCGTCGCCGAGCGCCTTGCGCATCGCGTGCAGCACCCGTTCGCGGCACTGGCGCGCTTCCGCCGTCCGCCCCACGGTGTTGAGCGTCATGGCCAAGTTGGCCTCGCAGACGAGCGTGTCCGGATGCTCGCTGCCGAGAATCTCGCGCAGGCGGGCGAGCGTGCGGCGGTCCACCACCTCGGCAGCTGGTTCAGACAGCTCCGCCAGGCAGCTCGCCACGTTGATCGCCGCCAGCAGTGTCATGGGATGGTCCTCGCCGACCTGCTCCGCGAGACCCGCGAGGGACGCTTCCGCGAGCCGCTTCGCTTCCGGCAGGCGGCCCAGTGCCCGCTGGTAGGAGGCGATGTTGTTGGCGCAGGCCAACGTGTACGGGTGGTCGGCCCCCAGGGTGCCGGTGAAGTGCCGCATGACATCGGAGGCACGTTCGTGGGCGGCGGCGATCTCACCCATCGTGGCGAGGCAGGAGGCGAGTTCCAGGCGGCACAGGAGCGTCCCGGGATGCGCGTCGCCGTAGTGCTGGACGTAGCTGCTGTGGGTCTGTTCGATCAGCTGACGGGCCTCTGCCTCGGCGCCGTTCCGGCGCAGCGAGGTCGCGAGGCTGGTGGCGGTGCGCAGGGTCTCGATGTGGCCGTCGCCGAGCACCCGGCTGTAATGCGCCAGGTCCACCCGGGTCGTCTCCACCGACTCGGTGAAATGTCCGAGCTCCCGCTGGTCGCGTCCCAGGTTCGCGACGGTGTCGAGAGTGTGGGGGTGCAGTTCACCGATCACCTTGTGCCGGCTGTCCACGATCTCCTGGTCGAGTTCCCTCGCCCGGGCGAAGCCGCCGGTGAGCCGCAGGCTGACTCCGAGGTTGTTGGCGGCCATCAACGTGCGGTTGTGGTCCTCGCCGAACAGGTCCTTGACCCGCTCATAGGTCTGGCCGTCCAAATCAAGGGCTTCCTGGAATTTTCCGAGCGCCCGCAGGTCGGCGGCCAGACTGCCGGCGGTCAACAGCGTGTAGGGATGCGACTCGCCCAGTTCTCGCGTCTGGTGGGTCAGCACCTCGGTGTCCACCAGGTGAGCCTCGGCGTACCTGCCCATGGACCGGAGGGTATTGGCGAGGTGGAACCGCAGGTGGACGGTCTGGCGGTCGCCTGTGCCGAGCTTGATGTTCCACACCTCCTCGAGCCTGTTGCCCAGGTCCAGGCTCGCCTGGAACTCCCCGCGCCTCCACAGATAGCGCACCCGGTCGATGAGCAGGCGGCGGGTCTCCTCCTCGTCGCACTCGGCCGCCTTGGAAGGAACGAGGTGCGGCCAGATCTCGTCGTAGCGGGGCCAGTTCTTGGGGTCGTCGACCTCGCCCACCCGAGGACGGGCGGCGACCAGGACGCGGTGCACGTCGTGGACGGTCGTCTCCCGTTCGTCGTCGTTCATCCGGTCGCGCACGACGGCCTGGATGAGCCGGTGCACCTGGATGGAGTTGTCGGCCAGGTCCACGCGGGCCAGGGCGTACCGGCCCAGCTGGCGGATCGCCGGGCCCAACATGACCTTCTCCCGCATCGCGTCGTCGTAGGGGACGAGGCACTCCACCATCGCGTCGCTGTGGAGCATGTACAGCGAGACCGGTTCGGGACCGAAGAAGGCGAGCAGTTCCAGCAGGCGCACCGATGCCGGCGACTGCTGGCGGAGCCGTTCGAAGGAGACATTCCAGGTCGCGGCGACGGGGGTGGGATAGTCGGCGGGCTGCTCACCGATTTTCAGCATCTCGGTGAGCTGGCCGAGGTACTGCTCGGGCGGCATACCGGTCTGTTCCAGCCACGCTCCGGCCTGCTCGATGGCCAGGGGCAGGTCGCCGAGCGCGTTGGCCACCCTGGCGGCGTCCTCCACATCAAGGCCCGGCGCGCGCCGGCGCAGATGCTCGATGCTCTCCTCGCGGGTGAAGACGTCCACCTCAAGGGGATCGGCCACCCGTGACCAGGCGGGATTCCGCGAGGTGATCAGGATGTGCCCCGACCCGCTGGGCATGTAGGGTTCCAGTTCCTTGGGATCGTCCGCGTTGTCGAAGACCAGCAGCCAGCGGGAGTACGGTCGCCCCATGCGCAGCGCTTCCCGGGCGGCCTTGGCCGCCTCGGCGACGCTGTCACCGACCCGGACGCCGAGTTTCTCCGCCAGCTCCGCCATCTCGGGGTTGATGAGCTCCAGATGTTCTGCGGCGACCCACCACACCACGTCGTAGTCGGCCATGAACCGGTGAGCGTACTCCAGGGCGACCTGCGTCTTGCCCACGCCGCCGAGCCCGAAGAGCGCCTGCGGGAGGACCACGGTCTTGCTGTTGCCGACGATCTGGTCGCGGAGCTGCTCCAGGACGGTGTTGCGGCCGGTGAAGACGGCGTTGCGGTTCGCGACGTTCCAGACGGGCGGCCGGATGCCCGGAAAGCGAGGACCTGCGGGCGCGGCGCCCTCCATGCTCTTGGTGCTCTGCGGTGGCCGGCCCAGCACCCGCAGCAGCGCCTCGACGGCCTGCGACTCGTTCAAACGGGTGAGATCGACGGTCGGGCGGTCGCCGAGCGGCGCGCCCATGCGCACGTCGGCGACCCGCACCGACACGATTTTGGAGCGCGGGCCCTTGGGTTCAGCGGCCGTCGTCGGCTTCCACAACGTGTGCGGCTGCGTGGACCGCATGTACGCGGCGGAGACCACGGCGACGACGTGCCGGGAGGTCGAGGCTTTCCGCTGGGCTGATTCCGAGGTGTTCGCGGCGTCGTCCTGGTCGTGCCGCACCACCTCGAGGCCCGACTGCTCCAGGACGGAGGCGATCCAGTCGGCCCACATGCGGTCTTCGGGCACGTAGCTCAGCAGGACCTCGGCCGGGGCGGTGGCCGGTCTGCGGACGAAGGTCTCCCGGACGGTCAACCGGAGATCCTCGCGCAGCGCGGGAAGGGAGGCGATCTCACCCCGCGTGATCATGCTCGTCAGACGCTCGAAGGCCGACAGCAGGGACGTAGGGGATCCTGGCGAGTCACCGAAGGCGGCCAGCGTCTCCTCGTAGGCATAGAAGGGCTTGTAAGGGATCTCGACCGCGCCCCAGTAGTGGCGCAGGTCGTCGAGGGTCATGCCTTGCGGGAACCCCTCGAACCGACGCTTGGCGAGGTCGCGGCCCGCGTCCAGTTTCTCCTTCTCGCCGTCGTCGATGCGCATGGGTACCGGCAGGACGCGGATGTCGCGGTTGCGGTAACGGGTCTTGATGGTCTGCGCGACCGAGGAGGCGCCCTCGATGCTCTGGTCGCTCAGGGTGAAGCAGACCACGACCGTGTCCGGCAGGTGGACGGTGCAGATGTCGGCGATGTCGCTGAGGCCGGTGCGGCTGTCAATGAGAATGTAGTCGTAGCGGGCCTTCATGTCGGCGCGAAGCGCGTCGAAGAACTGGCCGCCGCCCAGCCGGGTGTAGAAGTTGTCCCAGTCGAAGCTCGAGATCAGGGACGCGTAGTCGAGGTTCTGGCGGCCCGCCGAGACGAAGTCGAGCGTTCCCTCGCCAGGGAAATCGTCCCAGTCGAGGGACACCGCGTGGCGTTGCACCCGGGCGTAGTCCACATGCCAGTCCGCCGGTCTCGTGCCGGCCTGCAGCGTCGCCAGCGAGTACTCGTTGATCATGTCGATGATGCCGGGGGTGGCGCCGACCCTGTCCGCGTCGAGGAAGGGGTGGAAGAACTTGTGCAGACCGGGCGATTCGAGGTCCCAGTCAAGGATGAGCACTCTCTTGCCGTTGCTCGCCAGGATCCACGCCGTGTTCGCGACGGCCATCGTGCGGCCGGTTCCCCCCTTGTAGGAGTAGAACGTGATGACGTGGCCCTCGGGGGCGTCACTCATGGCTGAGCCTCCGCGTCGTTTCCGTTGTACGGGGACTGGGGACCTTGCAGCCTCGGGCGCTCCATGGACGCGCGCCCTTCGGGTGGATACGTCGGTGCGCGTTGGAGAAAGTGGTTCATCGCCGTCCGCACCATCTCCGGGACCGCTTTGCAGAACTGGTCGAAAGTGGAGATGTCATTCGCGACCGACCGCTTGACCGGGTGTCCCTCGGTGAGCTTGCGCTCCAGGATCGCTCCAAGGTGCCCCTGCAGTCGGTGTTCCGCTTCCGTGGTCTGCGCGTCGCCCTTGTTGATCGGCACCATCACGGTGATCCATGGCTTGTCGGCCTGGTCGAGGCGGCGAAGCGGCTCCTGGTACTTCTCCGAGACGGCGGCCCAGTTGTCCACCAGCACGAGCCCCGCGCTGGTCGGCGGGTCGTCACCGAAGAGATGGTCATAGTGGTCGTCGATGGAGCCCACATCGGCACGGAAGCCGAGATTGCGTATCACTTCGACGGCGTGTTCGGCGAGCGGCCTGCCGATCTCCGGGCGGTAGGGGTTCCACTCCTGAGGGGTGTGTCCGTAGTGGTACGGCTCGCGACCTTCCGGCAGGTTGTGGATGTCGGGCGCGATCACGGTGATCCTTATACGGTGACTGCCGGCCCAGGGGGGCTCGGAGGCGCCGAACGCACTGCGGAGCGAGTCGTAGTCGGGCGGCACGGTCGGCGCGAGCCGGGTCGACTCCCCGACTTCGACGATGCGGCGCGCAAGGTTGTAGACGGCCATGTCGTAGGCGCTGCGGTACTGCCTGAGTTTCATGATGCCGTAGAAGCCGTGCTCGATATACCTCGGCCCCAGGCCGGCATGGTTGAACTGAATGGACCGGGCCACCTCGGGGAGCTCTTCGGGTGGTACGGGAACCCAAATGGCCGGGATGATTGTCTCGGCCTTCTCCCATCCGCGCGCACGATGGTACAGAATCCGCTCGGAAAAAGCGGTCCACTCCTTGCCGCACTGCTCGCTTTCGAAGTAGCGCTTGGAGTAGAGGGGGACGAAGACTCTGCAGGTGGCCAGGCCTTTGGCGAGCCGGTCAGGCCAGTAGCTACCCGAGTGCAGCTCACGATCCATGAATCCGGGCTTCGAGCCGTGGTCGAGGCCACTCAGAACCATCACATGGCGGCACAGGTCGGTGAAGAGCTTCTCCACCCATTGATCGGGATCATAGCGATCATTGGCATCGTGCCGTGGAGTATGCGCATAGCTTAGAAAGAAGTAGGGGCCAGCTTGTGTAGCATCTGACACTTGCAGACGCACCTCCAGCCCATGCCCCGCAGGAATCCCGACTATAGAATGGCAGGCTAGGCGGTAACAATGACAGCGGGCAATCGAACCGAAGAAAATCGCCACGCCGTGCTTATGTGTCGCACCGGAAACGGGATATCGGCCTGCCGTCAATGGCTCTCTCGAGGCCGCGGGGGCGTCTTCGTGGTATGCCCGGTCGGGCGTAGAACCGGCACTCGGGCGCCGAGGAGCGGACCGGCGTCCAGGGTGTCTATGGGTGCCCGGCGTTGACGCCGCGCGACCACTCGGCCTTGTGTGCCGCAGCGGCCTCCCGCGCTTCTCGCTCGGCGGCG
This sequence comes from Sphaerisporangium dianthi, assembly GCF_042654065.1. Lineage (NCBI taxonomy): Bacteria > Bacillati > Actinomycetota > Actinomycetes > Streptosporangiales > Streptosporangiaceae > Sphaerisporangium > Sphaerisporangium dianthi. Next base: position 150,473 of record NZ_JBHSFP010000005.1, read on the forward strand.
GCGGGTACGGGTTCGGCGAGCCAGGGCCGGACCGTCTCGCGCATGATGCCCACGAACTGCTCACCGCGCTCGGTCAGCGCCCCCGAGCCGGCGAGGGTCCCGATGGCATCGGCGGTCAGCGTCCGCCAGCGCGCGAACGCGACGGCCGCGCGGTGAGCGGCCTCATCACGGTCGAGGAGACGCCGCACCCGCCAGAAGTCGGCCACGGCGAGATGGGCGTAGGTCCCCTGGAGCAGCCCTTCGAGCGGGCGAGGGTCCCTACGCCAGGGGGCGTAGTACAGGCCGGTGTCCTTAGGGTCGTACAGGCTGTGGATGTCGAGGATCGCACCCAATTTGACGTGCTGGAATTCGTGGATCAGCAGCAGCGCGAGCGAGGTCGCGTCCCCGGGTAGCGCGGCGGCCACGGCGCCGAAGGCGTCACGGGCCGTGGAGCTGATCTCGGAGCCTTCGGGATGCGGCGCGAGGGGCATGAGGGTGCCGAGCCCGGCCGCGAGAGCCGGTGCGTACATCGGATGATCGCGCCGAATGAGCCTCCATGCCTCGTCGAACATGGTCGCCCAGCGGTCGAGATGCCGGTCGTCGAGCCGCTCGGCCGGCGGATACTGGTGGCAGTCGCGATACAGGTCGACGTCGTCCAGCGCCACGGTCAAGCCCTCCGCCGCCAGGTGACGCACCGGCGACCACGCGGGGCTGTCGCCGGGGGCGTCGAGGTCGACGAACCAGCCGCGACCGCCGATGCGGACACTGAAGCGTCGCTCGCCGGTCTCGACCGTGGCCTCGGCGGCTCCGCCGACGTCGAGAAGGCCGAGCGAAGGCAGATGGAGTGCGCCGTTTCGGACGGGCACCCGCAGGACGGCCCGGACACCGGCGCGGATGGCGGCGACGGCGGCGAACGCCGACAGGTGGCCGTCGTCGACGTCGCCTTTGAGGCATCGCATGGCCCAGACACGCATGTAGGGGTGGGCCAGCGTGGTATCGAGCACCGGCCGGGCTTCGCTGTCGATCAGCGTGAGAAGGCGCCAGGCGTCCAGGGAATCCGAAGCGCCGCCCACGCTGGCGAGAAGGGTGCGGCGCAGACTCTGCTGTCCCTCCTCCAGTCTGGCGATCGACTCGGCGCTCCCGTAACCGGAGGCCAGTTCGATGAAGTCCGACGGAGGGAGACTGTGCGCTGTGCGGTCGATCGCGCGCACGGTGTCCTGGATGTGAGTGATCAGCCGCAGCAGGCCGGCACAGTAGACGCTTGGGTTGAGGAAGCCCGAGCCCGTGCGGTAGCGGTGCGCGTAGAGGCCGCCGCCGCACGAGGAGACGACGGGGCAGTTCTGGCACTGCTCGCCGAGGCCCTCCAAGCCCGTCTGGCGGCCGGTGATGCCGGGGTGGGCGGCCACGACGTCGAGTGCGTGCCGCTCGACGTCGAAACCGGTCGCCGGGGCGCCGTCGAAAGCGGTTTTGAGGGAGTCGGCCTGCTCGTAGGAACCATCAGTCTCGATCACCACGAGGTCGCTCGGTTCGAGCCCGAGGGACTCGGTCAGGCTGCTCTTGTTCGCCAGGGTGCGCAGGGCCGACTCGAACATGCGGACGCTCATCGGCCTGCCGTCGGCCAGCCACCGGTCGAAGATCTGTATGAGCCAGTCGCCGTACGCCGCGGGGTCGGACGGAGGCGGCTGGTCCCAAGTGGCGTGCGGGAGCAGGAAGTCGACCCGGGGCGGCTCGAGCTCGGCCAGTGCCTCATAGACCGTCACGGGGTCGTTGGCGATGTCGATCGTGCAGAGCAGCCCGGAGTACAGGCTCGGATATCGCTCTCTCAGCAGGGTGACGGCACGGATGACCTTGTCGTAGCTGCTGCGGCCGTTGGCGTACTTGCGATGGCGGTCGTTGGCGATCCGATCTCCGTCAAGCGAGATGCCGACCTTGACGCCCCGCGAGCTGAAGAGATCGCAGAACTCGGCGTCGAGGAGTACTCCATTGGTGTGGATCTTGAGTTCCAGCTCGCAGACGCCGTCGAGTGAGCGCGTCAGTTCGTCTGCGAAGCGGCCGAGTCGTTCGGGCCCGGCCAGCAACGGCTCGCCGCCGTGCAGAACAACGCTGACGCGGGTCAGCCGGTGCCGCCGTGCGTGTTCGCTGATCCTGCCGGCGGTCGACGCCATCGTCTCGTCCGCCATGACGACGGGGCGCCTTCGCCAGCTCTGGTCGGCGTGCTCGTACACATAGCAGTGGTCGCAGGCAAGATCGCAACGACTGGCGATCTTGATGACGAATTGCCGGAATGGGACGGCAGGCCGACTCACGAGAATGGCTAGATCGAAGACTGGAATGCGGCGACGCCCACGCGATCGACCGACAAGTCCGGAAGAGCATGATTGAGCAGGCCGGCGTTCGCCAGCGCCCCCATACGGGAGAGGGGTACGTCCCGTAGATCGATCTGATCTGTGGTGATTCCCGACTTGTTTTCCCTGGACACAACGTTCATAAGACTATCCATCCATATCAGTCTGGATTATGTAATCCAGGGCCTAAGCTAAGAGTAATCACTCCGTCGCCCTGCGTGTCACCTTCATCGGGATGTCTTCCCTTGGTGTCGCCCCAGGTGGCATGAGATTAGGGGATGCAGTCGCCCGATGCCCAGGTTTTTGCCTCAGGTCGATGGATTTTTACCTACGATAGGGGCTGCAATGGGGGGCCTTTAAAATAGAAAGATCACGTTTGGGGGGGTTATCCTGTCCTGCGTAGCCCGTCCCGGTTGTCGGTGAAAGTAAGTGCATACGTACTATGTGTTGATCGTCTCCCGGTGATGCGGGTGATCGATCGGGCTGTGCCGCACCGGCGGGACTCCCGGCGCCACCCTCCAACTCTAGGTCGTAGGTGGCGATCGTGCCGTCCATTTTTTGCGGCATTATCGGCAAAATAAAGGGGTAAATGAGGAAGGTGGGACGTGAGGTCAGAGTGCGGCGGTTAAGGATCCGAGATCACCGAATTGGTGTCGCGCCGATATTTCAAGATCTTATGTGTGGTTCCATTACCCCTTGACATGAGACAGGGGAGAGGCTCCAGTGAATGTGTGGTGGCCAGTGACCCTGACACAGGTTTTCCGGCGCTTTATCGCGCCGCTGACCGAGGCGCCATCGTGGGGCAGCGCAGGCTGCTCACCGCGACGGGGGTGCGCCTGACATCATTGGTAGCCGCGGCGATCTTCGGTTCGTTCGGCTTCATAGCCGGACGCGTCGACGTCGCCGCGATCGTCGCCGCCGGCGCGCTCGCCACGGCGCTCGTCACCGAGGTCTACCTCCTCTCCGCGCGGCCCGACCGGCAGTGGTACGAGGCCAGGGCCGCCGCCGAGTCGGCCAAGACGCTCGCATGGCGCTATCTCGTCGGCGGGGCGCCGTTCGGGCGGGACGGCGCGGACGACGACGCCGACATGGACCTTCTCCTGCACCGGCGCTTCGCCGAGATCACCCGCGGCATCCATGGGTTCGCCCTCGTGCCTCCGATGGAGGAGGCGTCCCAGGTCACGGCCATGATGCGCGAGATCAGGGCGCTGTCGCTGGAGGAGCGCAAGCAGCACTACATGAGCGGCCGGATCAACGAGCAGCGCGCCTGGTACTGCGCGAAGGCCTCCTACCACGAGCGCCGGGCGTCGCGGTGGTCGATCGGGCTGGCGGCGATGGAGGCCGTCGGCCTGATCGCCGCGATCCTGAACGCCGACCAGGTCATCGACCTCGATCTGCCCGGCATTGTCGGCGCCCTCGCCGCCGCGGGCATCGCCTGGCTGCAGACCCGGCAGCACCAGCAACTCGCCACGTCGTATTCGATCGCCGCCCTGGAGCTGGCGGATATCGTGTCGCGCGTGGAATGGCCGAGGACGGAGTCCGAATGGGCGCATTTCGTGGACGAGTCCGAGGAGGCCATCGCCCGTGAGCACATGCTGTGGTGGGGTTCACGCAGCTGAGGATGTTTCCACCGCTCCGCATCCGTCCGGCGCGGGGACATGCGGTCAGCGGCGCATCGCGGTGTCGGGGCACCGTGGGCTGCCGGCATCCACCGTCAAGCTCGTGGAGAAGGCCATCCGCGGCATCCTCGCGCGGCACGCGCCCGAGGTCAGGGGGGTGTCCTGCCTCGCCGACGGCGCCGACCAGATCTTCGCCCGGGCGGTTCTCGATCTCGGGGGCACGCTGGAGGCCGTGGTCTGCTCCGAGCGCTACCGCGAGGACCTGCCGCCGGACTCCCAGGACGGGTACGACACGCTCATGGGCGCCGCTGAGAGGGTCCACCGCCTGCGGTACGTCGAATCCACCGACGAGGCCCACATGGAGGGCGGCAAGCTCATACTCGACCTGGCCGAGGAGTTGTACGCCGTCTGGGACGGCAAGCCGGCCCGCGGCTACGGCGGCACGGCCGACGTGGTCGCCGAGGCGCGACGCCGCGGCATCGAGGTCCACGTCATCTGGCCGGAGGGCGCCCGCCGCGAATGAAGGCGGGCCGGCGGCTCTGCCGGGACGGTTGCGGGAGTGTGACGGCGGGTGGGTTTCGGTTACCTGACATCGGGTGACAGGTATGACGTCCACGATGGGGCCCATGACCACCAAAGCGACTCTCATCGCCGTGACCATCGACTGTGCCGAGCCCAAGAAGCTCGCCGAGTTCTATTCCGCCATCACCGGGTTCGAGGTGCAGTACGCCGAGGAGGAGTACGCCGGCATCGGGGACGGGACGACGAGCATCTTCTTCGCCCGGGTCCCCGAGCGTAAGCCGGCCGTGTGGCCGGGGCCGGACAAGCAGTTCCACCTCGACTTCCGGGTTCCGGACGTTGACAAGGCCGTCCAGGAGTACGTCGAGCTGGGCGCCACCAGGCCGGACTTCCAGCCCGGCCAGGGATGGATCGTCCTTGCCGACCCCGAGGGCCACCTCTTCTGCGTGTGCCCCGAGCGCTCCTGACGCCGAGCGCTCCTGACGTCGAGTGCTCCTGTCCCGAGTGTTCCTGTCCCGAGTGCTCCGACGTCGAGTGCTCCTGGCTGGGGAGGGGGACCGGGGAACGGCCGGCGTGGATCCGATTACGGCGGCCTTCTCCGGGCAGCGGAAGTCGCCATGGCCGCCAGTGGGAACCACCAGCGGAGCGACCGGGGCCTGCCGCCCGCGCGCGAAACCGCCGATTCCGCAGGGACTCCGCTCGCCGGAGGCGCGCACGCCGATCGCCGGCCGGCCTCCGGCCGGCGGATCGATCTCGATCGGCGGGTACCCCCTGATCACGAGGTAATGGGAGCAACGGCGACCGCGTTCCTCGCATTTGTCCCTAAGCTGGCATGGTGCTCCCTCTGATGACCCCACCTGCGCTCCCCGCTGCCCGCGTACTGCCCACAGGGGCCGCTTCATGATCTGGCTCGGGGTGTCCATCGCGCTGGTCGGCGCGCTGGGGTACGCGGGCGGCGCGGCCCTGCAGCAGTACGAGGCCGTGCACGGGGGCGCCAACCTCAAGCTCGTCAGAAGGCCGCGCTGGCTCATCGGCGGCGTCATCGGGCTGCTCGGCGCCGGCCTGCACGCCGTGGCTCTCAGCTTCGCGCCGCTGGTGCTGATCCAGCCGGTCAGCGTCACGACGCTCGTCTTCGCCGTCCCTCTGGCGGCGGTCCTGCACGGCAGGCGTCCGCACAAGTCGGAGGTGCTCGGCTCGATCGCGGTGGCCGCCGGGCTGCTGGGGCTCATGCTGCTGATCCCGCAGAGCAACACCCCTCCCGTCCTGTCCACCCCGGCGGCGATCGCGTTCCTCGCGGTCGTCGGCACGGTGGTCGCGGTGTGCCACATCGCCTCGCGGCGCGCCCGGGGCCCGATGAAGGCGTTGCTGCTGTCCATCGGCGCCGGGTCGGTGACCGCGTCGGTCTCGACGTTCGTCCGCGTCGTCGGCGGGGGCCTCGGGGGCGACCTGTCCCGGTTGCTCCACTGGTTCACGGTCGCCATCCCGGTGCTGCTGGTCTTCGCCATCGTGCTGCTGCAGAAGTCCTACGCCGTGGGCTACTTCGGCATCGCCTACGCCGGAGTGCAGGTGATCGACCCGATCACCTCGGTGATCGCCGGAGCCGTGCTGCTCGGGGAGCCGCTGCCGACGGAGGTGAGCGACGTCATCCCGGCGATCATCTCGGCCGCGGTGCTGATCGCGGGAACGATCACGCTGAGCCGCCTCACTCCCGAGACCACCCAGGCCGTCACCCCTCCCCACGCCGAAATCCCCATCCCCGTGATCAGCAAGGCCGGCGTCAGATAGAGCCACCCTCCCCGCCTATAGCCGGACGTCCTCCGTTCGCTCCGGGGTGTCCTTCGCCCGTCCCTGGACGTCCTTCGCCTGTCCTGGACATGCTCCGGACGCGTCCGTCGTCGCGGGTCAGGTGGGCGGGCGCCAGCTGAAGACGTCCTGGAACTGGCGCAGGGTCAGGTCGTCGCCCAGGCGTCCGGCCAGGGACATGGCCGCGTCTCTGGCGCGGACCGCCAGCGGGTTGGACCAGCGGGTCACGCGGCAGAGGGTCCGCGACCTGCGCATGATCTTGGTGGTGCGGCGCAGCCGGGCCGTCGTGTAGGCCGGGAGGTCATCCGCGAGGTGGGCCAGGACCACCGCGTCCTCGATCGCCTGGCACGCGCCCTGACCGAGGTTCGGGGTCATCGCGTGGGCCGCGTCACCGAGCAGCGCCACCTTGCCGGAGTGGAAGGCGGGCAGCGGAGCGGCCAGGCAGAAGATGTCGTGCCGCAGGATCGACTCCTCGCGCGACGCCTCGATCAGCCGGGGGATCGGGTCGTGCCAGTCGCCGAACAGCCTCATGAGATCGGCCTTGCGCCCGCCGCCCTGGCCCTCGCGTTCCTCGTGGTGCCGTGCTCCCCGCCCGCGCACCTCGGCGTTCGCGGCGCGGTCTCCACCGTCCGCCGGACCGCCCGCCTCGGCGCGGTCCATGCCACGGGACGTGACGGCGGGATGGACGGGGACGGTGGCGTAGCAGTACACCAGCCCGCCGGCCATGGGCACTACGCCGAACACCCGGCCGCGTCCCCATGACTCGCTGCCGCGCGTCTCGTCCTGCGACGGGTCGACCAGGAGCCGCCAGCTCGTCACGCCGGAGTGCGCGGTCCCGGGATGCCCGGGGAACAGCGAGCGGCGAACGGCCGAGTCGATGCCGTCGGCCGCCACCACGAGGTCGGCCGGCAGGTCGCCGCCGCTGGTCGAGACCCGGCCGGTCCGCGGGTCGACGGCGTGGACGGTCGTGCCGAGGCGCAGCGCGCCGGACGGCAGCCGGCTCGCGAGCAGGTCGACCAGCGTGGCACGGAGCAGGACGACGGTCGGCTCGCCGAACCGTGCCAGGGCGGCCTCGGCACTGGTGCGCAGCAGCCATCGGCCGTCCGCCGTGCGCACGCCCGCCTCTCCCTGGATCGCCGACAGCTCGCGCACCTTGCCGCCCACGCCGATGGTGTCCAGGGCCCTGAGCGCGTTGGGGGCGATGGCGAGGCCGGAGCCGACCGGTTCGATCGACGGGGCGCGCTCGCACACCGTGACCGACCAGCCCCTGAGAGAGAGCGCGGCCGCGGCGGTGAGCCCGCCGATCCCGCCGCCGATCACTACCGCATGAGACATGCCGCCTCCTTCGACTACACCTGTAGTTAGATTACTACACGTGTAGTCTGGCCCCATGAGCAGGGAGGAACTGATCGCAGAGACGGCCATAACGCTGCTGGTGGAGCGTGGGATGCGCGGCCTGACCCACCGTGCCGTGGACGAGGCCGCGGGCCTGCCGCTCGGCTCGACGTCCAACCTCGCGCGCACCCGCGCCGCACTGCTCGCGCTCACCCTCGCCCGGCTCACCGCCCTGGAGGAGGGCTACTTCACCGCCGTCCCGCCGGTCGCCGCGATGGCGGACGTCCCGGAATCGGGCGCGAAGGGTTCGTCGCAGGGATCGGGCGCGGTGGGTTCGTCTCGAAGGTCGGGCGCGATGGGTTCGCCCGAGGAGCTCGCCGATCTGATGGCCGGCCTGCTCCATCGTCAGCTCACCGAGGGGCGCCGTACCTCGCTCGCCCGCTATGAGCTGGCCCTGGAGGCGACCCGCCGTCCCGAGCTTCGCCAGGTGTACGACGCGGCGGGGCGCCGTTTCCGCGAGGTCGCCACCGCCGTGCTCGCCGCGTCCGGTTCCCGCGACCCCGTACGGCACGGCGGGCAACTGGTCGCCTTCGGAGAAGGGGTGTTGTTCGACGCCATCGCGGGCGCGGGAGCCGTTCCCACACTGGAGGACCTCCGCGACGGGATGCGCGAACTGCTCCGCGGCATGCTCGCGTGAATCCGGGTCGTCCGCCGTCCGCCGTCCGCCGTCCGCCGTCCGCCGTCCGCCGTCCGCCGTCCGCCGTCCGCCGTCCGCCGTCCGCCGTCCGCCGTCCGCCGTCCGCCGTCCGCCGTCCGCCGTCCGCCGTCCGCCGTGCGCCGTGCGTGGCCGGGGCTCAGTCGTGGTCGAGGGCCGTCTCGAGGCGTTCTCTGCAGGCGGGCCACTCGTCGTCGAGGATGCCGAAGTAGACGGTGTCCCGCCACGTCCCGTCGGGGCGGCGCCGGTGCCTGCGCAACGTTCCCTCGTAGACGCCGCCGATGCGCGCGATGGCCTGCTGCGAGCGGGTGTTGAGCACGTCGGTCTTCAGCAGGACGCGGTTGTGGCCGAGCTTGTCGAAGGCGTGCCCGAGCAGCAGCAGCTTGCACTCGGTGTTCACGGCCGTGCGCCAGTGTGCCCTTCCGTACCAGGTCCAGCCGATCTCCAGGCTGTCGTCGAAGCCGGGCACGTCGTGCAGGGTCGTCCAGCCGATGGCCCGGCCGGTCCGCCGCAGGATGACGGCGAACGGCACGATGCCCGGGTTCTCGACCAGACTCAGGGCGACCCGCAGCGTCTCCTCCTCGGTGCGGGGCGTCGCCGCCGGCATCCAGCGCCACACTTCGTCGTCGTTCCCGCCGGCGGCGTGCAGATCGGGGACGTGGTGCGGGCCGAGCGGTTCCAGCTGGACGAAACGGCCGGTCAGGGTCGTGGGGTCGGGCATCCTCGCGGTCATGCCGTGAAGTCTGGCCGGTGAAGTGGCCTGGCCGGCAGAGCCACCGGCGGCGCTTTTCCGGCGACCACTTGGCTTCGCGGCGCCTGACTCTAGGCTGGAGGCCGGGTTCGGAGCGGAGGCCGCCCCCTGCGGCGGCGGTCGTACGGCGCGCCGAGGCCGCGGTGAGCGGTCGACAGGCATACCGTCCGGTCGGTACGCTCCAGGCACTGGGACGACTGGAGAGCGCGATGCCCGCACGAATCGACACAGGCCCGCCGGGCTTGGACCTCGGCCGCCTGAGGGGCCATCTGGGCAGGCACGGGCTCGCCGAGGGCGTGCTGACCGCCGAGGTGATCCACGGAGGGCGGTCGAACCTCACCTATCTCGTGCACGACGGCGGGCGCCGCCTCGTCGTCCGCAGACCGCCACTCGGGCACGTCCTGGCCACGGCGCACGACATGGGCCGGGAGTACCGCGTGATGACCGCGCTCCGCGACACCGGTGTGCCCGTGCCCCGCACCTACCTTCTCTGTGACGACCCGGAGGTCATCGGGGCGCCGTTCTACGTCATGGAGTACGTCGAGGGCGGCCTGCCTCCGGCGACGCCCGCCATCGAGGCCGAGCTGACCGACATCCTCGCCCGGCTGCACGCCCTGGACCCGTCCGCACTCGGGCTCGCCGACTTCGGCAGGCCGGAAGGTTTCCTGGAGCGCCAGGTCAAGCGGTGGAAGCGCCAGCTCGACGCCTCCCGCAGCCGTGAGATACCCGGCATCGACGACCTCTTCGACCGCCTCGCGCGCGCCGTGCCCGTCACCCAGCGCCACACGATCGTGCACGGTGACTTCAAGCTGGGCAACACCCTGATCGCCGACGGGCGAGTGCGGGCCGTGCTCGACTGGGAGATGTCCACCCTCGGCGACCCGCTCACCGACCTGGCCCTGTTCCTCCTCTACGGCGACTTCGCCTCCCTGGACACGGGCGGCCCGCCCGAGGCCGGCACTGCCACCGTCTCGGCCGCACCCGTGCTGGCGGAGCGGTACGCGACCGGCGCGGGCCTCGCGGTGTCACGGCTCGGCTGGTACCTCGGCCTGGCCTGCTTCAAGCTCGCGGTGATCGCCGAGGGCATCCACTTCCGCTACACCCAGGGGCTGACCGTCGGAGACGGCTTCGGCGAGATCGGCGGGCACGTCGCCCCGCTGGTGGCCCACGGACTGCACGCACTGGAGTCACTGGAGGGCTGATGCACTTCCCGTACGCGCTCACGTCACTGGAGGGCTGATGGACTTCGCCTACGACGACACCACCGAGGACCTGCGCAAGCGGCTGCTCGAATTCATGGACGAGCGCGTGTACCCGGCGGAGGAGGCCTTCGAGTGGCAGGCGGCCGAGAGCGGCTGGACCGCACCGCCGATGCTGGAGGACCTCAAGGCCGAGGCGCGCGATCGGGGCCTGTGGAACCTCTTCCTGCCCGGTGAGCACGGCGCGGGGCTGACCAACCTGCAGTACGCGCCGCTCGCCGAGATCATGGGCCGCAGCCCGCGCATCGCCCCGCCCGCCACCAACTGCGCCGCCCCCGACACCGGCAACATGGAGGTCCTCTCCATGTTCGGCAGCGAACGGCAGCGCGAGAGGTGGCTGCGCCCGCTGCTGGACGGCGAGATCAGGTCGGCGTTCGCGATGACCGAGCCGGAGGTCGCCTCCTCCGACGCGACCAACATCGCGACCTCGATCGTGCGCGACGGCGGCGAGTACGTCATCAACGGCCGCAAGTGGTTCGCCTCCGGGGCGATGAACCCGCGCTGCGCCGTCTTCATCGTGATGGGCAAGACCTCGCACGAGGGGCCCGAGCACCGGCGGCAGAGCATGGTGCTCGTGCCGCGCGACACCCCTGGCATCACCGTTCAGCGCGGCATGCACGTCTTCGGCTACACCGACGGCGACCACGGCGGCCACGCCGAGGTGCTCTTCGAGGACGTCCGCGTGCCCGTGGACCACCTGATCGGCGAGGAGGGCGGCGGGTTCGCCATCGCGCAGGCGCGCCTCGGGCCCGGCCGAATCCACCACTGCATGCGCCTGATCGGCATGGCCGAGCGGGCGATCGAGATGATGTGCCGGCGCGCCCTGTCGCGGGTCGCGTTCGGCAAGCAGGTCGCCCAGCAGGGCGTCGTGCAGGACTGGATCGCCGAGTCGCGGGTCAAGGTCGAGCAGTTGCGGCTGCTGGTGCTCAAGACCGCCTGGCTGATGGACACCGTCGGCAACCGCGGGGCGCACACCGAGATCCAGGCCATCAAGATCGCGACGCCGCGCGACGTCGAGTGGATCCTGGACAAGGCCATCCAGGTCCACGGCGCCGGGGGCGTCAGCCAGGACTTCCCGCTGGCCGGCCTGTGGGCGGCGGCCCGTACGCTGCGGCTCGCCGACGGCCCCGACGAGGTGCACAAGCGCTCGCTGGCCCGCCGCGAGCTCAAGAAGCACATGCCCGCCGACTGACCCCGCACGGGGCCGAGCTCAAGAAGCGCTCGCCCCGCCGAGTGACCCGCGCGCCGGGTCCAGCTCAAAATCGCAAGCCGGCCGGGTGACCCCGTGCGCCGGGTGACGGCGGCGACATGCCGGACGACCGAAGGGACCTTTCTGTGACTGTGGACGAGGCGGCGATCAAGGAACGGGTGCGCGCGTTCCTCGCGCGGAACGACCCGGCCACGACCCCGCCGCCCGGCTTCCTGCGGGCGCGGTTCGACGCCGGGCTTGCCTGGGTGCACTTCCCCGAGGGCCTCGGCGGACTCGGTGCGCCCCGCGACCTGCAGCACGTCGTGGAGGCCGAGCTCGCGGGCACCCCGCAGCTCGACTTCGGCAAGATGGCCATCGGGCTCGGCATGGCGGCGCCCACGATCCTCGCCTTCGGCACCGAGGAGCAGAAGAAGCGCTTCCTGCGCCCCCTGTGGACCGGCGAGGAGATCTGGTGCCAGCTCTTCAGCGAGCCGGGCGCCGGATCCGACCTGGCGACCCTGGCCACCCGGGCCGTGCGCGAGGGCGGCGAGTGGGTCGTGGACGGGCAGAAGGTGTGGACGTCCGGGGCCCACCACGCCCGGTGGGCCATCCTGGTCGCCCGCACCGACCCGGACGTGCCCAAGCACCGGGGCATGACCTACTTCGTGTGCGACATGCACGCGCCCGGCGTCGACGTGCGGCCGCTGCGCCAGATCACCGGCGAGGCCGAGTTCAACGAGGTGTTCCTCACCGGTGTGCGGCTCCCGGACGACCTGCGCCTCGGCGAGGTGGGCGACGGGTGGCGGGTGGCCCAGACCACCCTCATGAACGAGCGCGTCGCCATCGGCGGCGCCCCGTCGCGGCGCGGCGGAGGCGTGCTGGGAACGGTCACCGAGACCTGGCGGCGCCGTCCCGAGCTGCGCACCCATGACCTGCACCAGCGGCTCCTGCGTCTGTGGGTCGAGGCCGAGGTCACCCGGCTCGCCGGGGTGCGGCTGCGCGAGCAGCTCGCCGCCGGGACCCCCGGCCCGGAGGGCTCGGGGATGAAGCTCGCCTTCGCCCACCTCAACCAGGCGCTCTCGGGGCTTGAGGTGGAGATGCGCCGCGAGGAGGGCCTGCTGTACGACGACTGGACCTTCCGCAGGTCGGAGACGGTCGACTTCTTCGGCCGCGGTCCCGGCTACCGCTATCTGCGGGCGAAGGGGAACTCCATCGAGGGCGGCACCTCCGAGATCCTGCGCAACATCATCGCCGAGCGGGTCCTCGGCCTGCCCGCCGAACCCCGCGTCGACAAGAACGTCCCCTGGAAGGAACTCCCGCGATGACCGCCGGCACGGCGAACGAGGAGTGGAGAGCGAGCCGATGACACTGCTGTACTCCGAGGTCGAGGAGGAGCTGCGGGCGGCCGTCCGCGACCTGCTGGCCGACCGGTGCCCGCCGTCCGCGGTGCTCGCCCGGGTCGAGAGCGCCTCACCGTACGACGCCGACCTGTGGAAGGCGCTGGCCCGGGACATCGGCGCCGCCGGGCTGCTCATCCCCGAAGACCTGGGCGGCGCGGGCGCGTCCGCCCGCGAGGCGGCGGTCGTGCTGGAGGAGCTCGGCCGCGCGGTCACCCCGGTACCGTTCCTGACCAGCGCCGTCATGGCGACGTGGGCGCTGGTGGACTCCGGCGCCGGTGAGGCCCGCGACCTGCTCGCGGCCCTCGCGACGGGGGAGACCACGGCCGCGCTCGCCGTCTCGTTCGCCACCTCGCCGTACGCGCTGCCCTCGCCGACGGCGGGCGCGGTGCGGGCCGAGCGGGGGAGGCTGACGGGGCGGGTCACCGCCGTCGCGGGGGCCGAGGTCGCCGACGTGCTCATCGTCCCCGCCTCCGGCGTGCTCTACGCGGTGGACGCGACGGACGCGAGCGTCGAAACGGCCACCTCCCTCGATCTCACGCGGCCGGTCGCCACCGTGACCTTCGCCGGCGCGCCGGGCAGGCCGGTCGCCGCCGATCTCGCGCCTTTGCGCGCGGCGCTGGAGCTGGGCGCGGGACTGCTGGCCTCCGAGCAGCTCGGAGTGGCCGAGTGGTGCCTGACCACGACGCTCGCCTACGTCAAGGAGCGGCACCAGTTCGCCCGGCCCGTCGGCTCGTTCCAGGCCCTGAAGCACCGGCTCGCCGACCTGTGGATGGAGCTCGTCCAGGCCAGGGCCGCGGCCCGCAACGCCGCCGACGCGCTCGCGGCGCGGGCCGACGACGAGACCGGCGGCGCGGCCGAAGCGGCCATGGCGGTCGCGGTGGCCCAGGCGTGGTGCGGGGAGGTCGCCGTGCACGCGGCCGAGGAGTGCCTGCAACTGCACGGAGGCATCGGCATGACCTGGGAGCACCCCCTGCACCTCTACATGAAGCGCGCGAAAGCCGACGAGATCGCGCTGGGCACCCCCAGCGGCCACCGCGACGCTCTCGCCCGCCTGGCCGGCCTCCCGGCCCCGCTCGCCCCCTGACCTGGGGAGCGGTCAGGGACGGAGGGAGGCCAGGAGCAGGTCGGCGAAGTGGCGGCCGACCTCGCCGCCCGACAGGGGGCCGTCCGCGTGGTACCAGGTGCCGAGGTGGTGGACCGAGCCGAAGAAGAAGTCGACCACGAGGTCGGCGGGCACGTCGTCCCGGAACACCCCGGCCCGCTGGCCCTCGGCCAGCAGGTCGCGGAAGCGCTCGTGGTAGCGCCGCCGCTCGGCCCGGACCGCCTTCTGCGTCTCGGGTGCGAGCTGGTGCATCGACCGGAAGAAGATCTTGGAGTCGTCGAGGTTCTCGATCGTGGTGGCGATCACGTCGGCCGCGGCGGCGTGCACGCGCCCGGCGACCGGCCCGGGCGCGTCCGCGAACCGGTCCAGCCGTTCCATCTGCAGTCGCAGCACGCGAGCGTAGATCTCCTGGAGCAGGTCGTCCTTGGACCCGAAGTAGTGGTACATCGCCCCCTTGGTGACTCCGGCGGCGGCCACGACCTCCTGCACCGACGTGCTCTCGAACCCCTTCTCGGCGAACAGCCGCGTCGCCTCGGCGATCAGCCGCTGCCGTACCGGCTCGTCCGGCTTGGTGCCATCGACCGGTTTGTCCTGTGTCGCGGCGGCCGGCGGCCGGGCCCCGTTGCGCGCCATCTCGCACGCCTCCCCTGAATAGCGATGGCTCCAAGCATACCGACTGGTCGGTTAACCGACTGTGGCATCCCGACTTCCGGCGTGCTCATTTACCGCCGTCCGTCAAAGTTCTCGCGTCCCTGCTGTGTCCGAGGTGTGTTAGTTCCGTTACCTTGGGAAAGTTGGAGCCCCGGCTTGGGTACTCCAGAACGTAGTCGACTGAGCCCGAAATCGTGGGGGTTTCCGGTGCCCAATGGGTCCATCTACGTGCCGCAGGACGACAAGTTCAAGTGGGGCACGCCTTCGGTGATGTACGAGCTCCGGTGGCGCGAGACGAGGTCGGAGCGCCGACGTCGGCGCCACTTCATGGCGGGAGCGGGCGTCATCCTGTTCACCGCCCTCGCTCTCTACCGCGCCTTCCCGCTGCCCTTCCTCATCGGGCTGCTCGGCGGCGGCGCCGTCTGGGTGGTGGACGCGTTCATCTCCTGGCGGATGTTCGAGGCCACCGCCGTCTGGCGCGGCAAACGCAGCGGCGCCACCCGCACCGGGCGGTTGCTGCGGCGCGGGCTGGGCAAGCACGGGTACCGCGTTCTCGACGGCCGCGCCGTGCCGGGGAAGGCGTCCATCGACCACCTGGTGATCGGCCCGGGCGGCGTCTGGATCATCGACAACGAGGCATGGCCGCCGGACACCCACATCGCCGCGTACGGCGGCAAGCTCTTCTTCGGCGAACGGTCGGGCACCTCGGTCGCCAAGGGGCTGGTGGACGCCGCCGCGGCGATGGGAGAGCTGCTCTCGCGCGAGTCCGGCATCCCCGTCGAGATCACCCCTCTGCTGGTCGTCCACGGCGGGCACGTGAAGGCGCCCTTCGTGACCGCCGAGGGACTCACGCTGTTCCTGCCCCGCAAGGCCGCGCGATGGATCATCGGCGACGCGCACGCCGGCCTGGGCGAGGAAGAGGTCGAGGTCCTCGCGCGCACGGCGGCGCGCATCCTGCGCAGGATGCCCTGACGCCGCAGCCCGTCCGCCCGCCGCCGGTCCGCCTGTGGCCCGTTCGCGCGCTGCTGGTCCGTCCGTGGCCCGTCCGTCCGCCGCCGGTCCGCCGGCCGCCGGTCCGCTCGCCGCCCGTCAGCGCGCGGGCCGAGCCGGTCGGGCCGGCGGCGCGGCGTACCTTCGCGGACCTATGCGAGTTCCTCGATGAAGGCGGCGAGCTGGGCCACGTTGCGGCACTCGTGCATCGGGACCAGCCCGCCGTAGGCGGCCGCCACCGAATCGCCGGTGTCCCACTGCGCGCGCGGCTCCGGGTTCAGCCAGTACGCGTGCCGGGCGGCGCCGGCGAGCCGTTTCAGGGCGGGCAGCGCAGGACGCTGGTAGTTCGACCGCGCGTCCCCAAGGATCAGCAGCGACGTCTTGGGGGTGATGGCGTCTGCGTACCTTTCGGCGAACCCCTCCAGCGCGCGGCCGTAGTCGCTGCGCCCGAAGCGGGTGATGTCCGCCTCCCTGGTCATCGTCGTGATCGCCTCCACGACATCGGCGCCGGGCGCGAAGAACCTGGTGATCTCGTCCACCGTGTCCACGAAGGCGAACGCGCGCACCTTGGTGAACTGCTCGCGCAGCGCGTACGTCAGCAGCAGCGTGAAGTGCGAGAAGGCGGACACCGAGTCGCTGGCGTCGCACAGCACCACCAGCTCGGGCTTGTGCGGCCGGCGGGGCCGCATATGGGTCGAGATCGGCACGCCGCCGGTGCTCAGCGACGCCCTCACCGTGCGCCGGAAGTCCAGGCGCCCCCGATGGCCGTGCCTGTGCTTGATCGTCAGGCGGGTGGCCAGGCGGCGTGCCAGCGGATGGACCTCGCGCCGCAGCCGGGCGAGGTCGGCCTTGGTGACCCGCAGGAAGTCGATCTGGTCGACCGGCGGCCGCACCGTGGCCTTCGCGATCTTCTCCACGCCGGAGTCCTCGGCGATCCGCCTGCGCACGTCCGACGCCACGGCCTCCTCGAAGCCGGCGATGCCGTCCGACAGCCGCCGGCGGGCGACCTTCTCGGCCAGCCCTCCCCGCTCCTGCCCGCGCAGCACCTCGCCGAGCATCCCGGCCATCAGCGTGCCGGGGGACAGGGCGCGCAGCACCGAGTAGGAGAACCAGTTCTGCCGGCCCGGCCCGGCCGCCTGACGTCCGAAGCGGTCGACCATCGCCCGGACGAACGCGCCGAAGGCCGGGTCACCGGTGGCGCCGGCGTCGGCGAGCAGCAGTTCGGTGAGCCGCTCGCGCAGCTCGGCCACCTCGGCGTGCTCCAGATCCGGCCCGGCCCCCTCCGTCTCCGCGCCGACGCGCAGGCCGCTGGTCAGCGGCGGAAACCACAGGTCGAACAGCGTGTCGAAGGCCGGCCGGTACGCCGGGCGCTTCACCAGCGTCGCCGCGTACGCCTCGCGCAGCGTCTCACGCTCGGTCAACTCGATCACCTGAAGCGCACGGACGGCGTCCAGCCCTTCGGCCGGCGACACCGGCACCCCGGCGCCGCGCAGCGCCCCCAGGAACCGCACATGCCTATCCAGCAACGACAAGAGCCACCTCTGTGTTTGTTTGCCTCGCTTCGCTCGGCGTGCTCGGGGCGCCTTTGAGGCGGCGCCGTTCGTCGTCGTTCACGAGCGCTCGTTCCTCGCACTCGCTCTCTCCTCCTCAGGACACCGCCGCGCCCCGAGCTGTGTTTGTTTTGCCTCGCTTCGCTCGGCGTGCTCGGGGCGCCTTTGAGGCGGCGCCCTTCGTCGTCGTATTTGAGGCGGGGCTTAGGAAGGTGCGAGGCCTAGGTCCTTGATGGCTCGTGATTGGTCGGACGCGTGTTTGAGCACGACGCCCAGCGTGCCCGCCGTCGTGGCCGCGTCCAGGTCGGAGCGGCCCAGCGCGAGCAGGGTGTGGGCCCAGTCGATGGTCTCGGCGATCGACGGCGACTTCTTCAGTTCCAGCGCGCGCAGCGTGGCGACCGTGCGGGCGAGCTGCTCGGCCAGCGAGGCGGCGATGCCGGGCACCTGCGCGATGACGATGTCCCGCTCGCGTTCGGGCGAGGGGTAGTCGAGGTGCAGGTACAGGCAGCGCCGCTTCAGCGCCTCCGACAGCTCCCGGGTCGCGTTCGAGGTCAGCACGACGTACGGCCTGCGGGTCGCGGTGATCGTGCCGAGCTCGGGGATCGTCACCTGGTAGTCGGACAGGATCTCCAGCAGCAGGCCCTCGACCTCGACGTCGGCCTTGTCGATCTCGTCGATCAGCAGCACGGTCGGACCGGTGCGCCTGATCGCTTTCAGCAGCGGCCGTTCCAGCAGGAACTCCTCGCTGAAGATGTCGTCGTGGGTCTCCTCCCATGCCTGCCCGCCGGCGGACTGGATGCGCAGGAGCTGCTTCTTGTAGTTCCACTCGTACAGCGCCCGGGCCTCGTCCAGCCCTTCGTAGCACTGCAGGCGGATCAGCTCGGCCCCCGCGGCCTGGGCGACGGCCTTGGCGAGCTGCGTCTTGCCCACCCCCGCCGGTCCCTCGGCCAGCAGCGGCTTGCCCAGGGCGGCGGCCAGGAAGACCGGAGTCGTGATGCCGTCGTCGGTCAGATAGTCCACGGCGGCGAGCCGTTCTCCGGCGTCGGCGGGCGAGGTGAACCACGACGTCATCGGCGCTCCCGTCGTTGACCCGAATGATGTTCTACTCTAACCCGCCCGACAGGTACGAAGTCGCCCACAAGGTGCGCTAATCTTGTCCTGCTTCCAGCGCCGCTAGCTCAGTTGGTTAGAGCAGCTGACTCTTAATCAGCGGGTCCGGGGTTCGAGTCCCTGGCGGCGCACAGGCAGAAACCCCAGCTCGCCACGGCGAGCTGGGGTTTCTTCGTTATGCGGGCGAGTGGTCGAAATCGGGTTGGCCGGGCCGGGGGGATGGGGGAGACTCGGTGGGCGATGGACGAGCGACGAACGGTACGCGTATCCAAGTACCTGGCCAAGCATCTGCGGCACGAACCGGGCCGCATCGGGCTCACCCTTGACGAGAACGGATGGGTGGAGCTGGACGCTCTCCTGCGTGCGGCCGGTGCGCACGGCTTCCCGATCACGATGCAGGAAGTGGAGCACGTGGTCGCCGTCAACGACAAACGACGTTTCGTGCTCCAGGACGGGCGAATCCGCGCCAGCCAGGGGCATTCGATCCCGGTCGAGCTCGAACTGCCGGTGGTCGAGCCGCCGGCGATCCTCTACCACGGCACCGTGGCCCGGAGCCTGCCTCCGATCCGCGAGCAGGGGCTGCGGCCGATGAGCCGCCACCACGTGCACCTGTCCCCGGACCGCGAGACCGCGACCCGGGTGGGCGCCCGCCGGGGCGTCCCGGTCGTGCTCGTCGTGGACGCCGCGGCCATGCGCGCCGCCGGGCACGAGTTCCACCTCAGCGCCAACGGCGTATGGCTGGTGGAACATGTCCCGCCCGGGTTTTTGATCTTCCCCGGGTGACCGTCCGGCGGCTTCCTCGCTGTGAAAGGTTCACCGCCGTGCGGTGGATGCGCCACGACGGAAAGGGGGCGTTCGTGACCTTGATTGACAGTCGCTCCGCTGCCAGGTTAGGAATGCGCCGATATTCCTCATTCACCACTACGTCAACGGTGGCAGTGGAATGTTAGCGCTAACGTCCTAGATAACGACGTCCTTGACGCGACGCCTTAGCGCCGGCAGATCACGCCACCCGAGGTGGAGGCCCGCCGCATGCGTACCCGTCAGAGTTCCCCGGCGCGCGGCATCGGCGCGGTCCTGGCGCGCCCGGGCGCCAGACGAGCACTCGCCGGCGTCGCCGCGCTGATCGCCGCCCTCGCGGTGATCGTGCTCCCGCCGGTCGCGGCCCACGCCGCCGGCCCCGTCCCGCACTACCTGATGACCGCCTTCACCAACAGCAGCGAGTCGAACATGTACGTCTACGACTCGTCGAACGCCACGAACTACAACCTGGTTCGGGCCAACGCCTACAAGCCGCCGTCGGGGCTGATCCGCGACCCGAGCGTGATGCGGCACACCGACGGCTACTACTACCTCGTCCACACCACCAACTGGACGGGCAACACCATCGGTTTCGCCCGCAGCGCCGACGCGGTGACCTGGACGTTCCTCCGCAACGTCACCGTCGGCCTGAACGGCAGCACCGGCAGCACCTGGGCGCCGGAGTGGTTCAAGGACTCCGACGGCAGCGTGCACGTCATCTTCTCGGCCTCCACGACCGGCACGGCCGGGCAGTTCAGGCCGTACCGCATCACCGCCACCGACGGTTCCCTGTCGGCGTGGACCGCCCCGGTGGCGCTGGGCATCCCGGCGAACTACATCGACAGCTTCGTGGTCAAGGCCGGCTCCACGTACCACAACTTCCTCAAGAACGAGACGACCAAGTACATCGAGCACGCCACCGCGACGTCGCTCAACGGCCCGTGGCAGTTCACCGGCGTCGGCAACTGGGCGGGGTGGGGGTCGGGGCTGGAGGGGCCGGCGCTGACGCGTCTGCCCGACGGCAGATGGCGGCTCTACTTCGACAACTACTCCGGCGGCCGGTACTACTACACCGACAGCGCGGACCTGTACTCGTTCGGGCCGAAGTACGAACTGCCCGGTCTGTCCGGCGTGGCCAGGCACTTCACCGTGCTCCGCGAGGACTCCGGCGACACGACGGCGATCCCCGCCGGCAACTGGTCGCTGCGGTCGGTCAACGCCCCCGACCGCTACCTGCGCCACCGTAACTATCTGGCCTACGTGGACCCGCTCAGCGCCTCGAGCCCGCTCGCCGACCGCCGGGACGCCACGTTGACCGTGGTCGCGGGACTGGCGCAGGCGAACTGCTACTCGTTCCGGGCGGTGAACCTGTCCGGCTACTACCTGCGCCACTACAACATGCGGCTGACCTTGCAGCGCGACGACGGCTCGGCGATCTTCAAGAGCGACGCCACCTTCTGCGGACGGGCGGGGCTCGCGGGCGCGGGCGCGGTGTCCTTGGAGTCCTACAACCTGCCCGGCCGCTACCTGCGCCACTACAACTACGAGATGCGGCTCGACTTCAGGGAGTCCACCTCGGTGTTCGCCTCGGACGCCTCGTTCACGGTGACCGCGCCACTGGCCTGAGCGCACGCCCTCCCCGGCGGGCTCCAACGGAAAGGACGAGCCGATGTCCACGCATCCCTCACCCACGCGCGGTCCGCTCCGGCGACGGGCGGTGACCGCCATGGCCGCGCTGCTCGCCATGCTCGCCGTACTGCTGGCGCCGGGCACGGCGCACGCCTCGCCCGCCGTGCAGTACACCAACCCGCTGGCCGCGCAGCGCGCCGACCCGCACATCTTCCGGCACACCGACGGCTACTACTACTTCACCGCGACCGTCCCGCAGTACGACCGCATCGTGCTGCGCCGGGCCACCACCCTCCAGGGACTGGCGACCGCCCCGGAGACGGTCATCTGGCGCAAGCACACCAGTGGGGAGATGGGCGCGCACATCTGGGCGCCGGAGATCCACTTCATCAACGGCAAGTGGTACGTCTACTTCGCCGCCGGCCGGGCCGACGACGTGTGGAGAATCCGGATGTACGTGCTGGAGAACTCCAGCGCCGACCCGCTGAGCGGGACCTGGACCGAGCGCGGCCGTATCACCACGCCGTGGGACACCTTCTCCCTGGACGCCACCACCTTCGTCGCCAACGGCGTGCGCTATCTGCTCTGGGCGCAGCAGGAGCCGAACATCTCGACCAACTCCAACCTGTACATCGCCCGCATGGGCGCCAACCCGTGGACGATCACCGGCGCCACGACCCGCCTGACCGTGCCGACGCTGGCCTGGGAGACCCGCGGGTACAAGGTGGCCGAAGGGCCGGCGGTGCTGCAGCGCAACGGGCGGCTGTTCCTCACCTACTCGGCCAGCGCCACCGACGCCAACTACTGCCTCGGGATGCTCACCGCGTCCGCCTCGGCCGACCCGCTGCAGGCCTCGTCCTGGACGAAGAGCGCCAATCCGGTCTTCGCCACCAGCGCCGCGACCGGCCAGTACGGCCCGGGCCACAACTCCTTCACCGTCTCCGAGGACGGCCAGAGCGACATCATGGTCTACCACGACCGCAACTACCGGGACATCTCCGGCGATCCGCTCAACGATCCGAACCGGCGCACCCGGCTGCAGAAGGTGTACTGGACGGCGAACGGCACCCCCGACTTCGGCATCCCGGTGCCGGACGGGGCCACGCCGGCACGGCTGATGTCCTACGACCAGCCGGGGTACGCGGTCCGCCACTGGGACTACCGGGCGCGCCTGGAGGCGAACGTCTCTCCGCTGGCGGACTCCCAGTTCCGCCTGGTGGCGGGGCTGTCCGGCTCGGGCACGGTCTCGCTGGAGTCGACCAACTTCCCCGGATACTTCCTGCGGCACCGCGACTACGCGGCCTGGGTGCAGAAGGGCGACGGCACGAGCCTGTTCAACGCGGACGCGTCCTTCGCCCGCCGCGCCGGGCTCTCGGGGACGGGAACCGTCTCGCTGGAGGCGGTGAACTTCCCGGGGTACTTCCTGCGGCACCGGGCGGGCCAGGTGTGGCTCGAACAGAACGACGGCACCGGCGCCTTCCGGGACAGCGCCAGCTTCATCCTGGAATGACCGGTGAAGGCCGACCTTGGAGATCGCCACGCGCGTTCATGAGCGGTTGAACCCGCGTGGCGGCACGCGCGTCGTAGCCACCATGGGATCTTCCGATGAGTCGCTCATCGAGGGCATGGCGTCCGGAGACCAGGACGCCACGTCCGCTCTCGTGCGGAGGTTCCACGCACGGGTGTACGGGCTGGCGCTCGGGGTGGTCGGCGATCCCGGGCTCGCCGAGGAGGTGGCCCAGGACGCCTTCGTGCGGGCCTGGCGGCACGCGGCCACCTACGACGTGCGGCGCGGGCGCGGAGCCACCTGGCTGCTGACCATCGCCAGGAACGCCGCCGTGGACGCCGTCCGGCTCCGCCGCGATCTGCCGGTCGAGCCGGGAGGCATCCGCGCCCGGACCTCGACCCTGCCCCGGGACGAGATCGACCACGACGGCGCCGAGCGGCTGTCGCTGGAGCTGCGCGGCCTCCCGCCCGAGCAGAGCAGGCTCGTCGTGCTGTCGGTGTGCTACGGGTTCACGGCCAAGGAGATCGCCGAGCGCGAGGGGATACCGCTGGGAACGGCGAAGACCCGGATCCGGCGCGGCCTGGCACGGCTGCGCCGGGAGCTCAGCGCGGTCGCCGAGGGCCGGCCACGGGACGAGGGGTGAAGGTCCGCGGAACGAGGGGATGAAGGGCCGCGTGGCGGTCGTGGAAGCGGGGGCCGGCCCGAGCCGTTCCGGGGTCGCCTTCAGCGACGGCGTCCCGGTGCGCCGACGCGCACCCCGATCACTTCCAGGCGACGCCTCCCAGCAGGCCATCGGTCACATCGGCGGGCGAGGCCGCGCCGCAGAGGGTCAGGGCGTTCGCCAGTTCGTTCCTCAGCAGTTCGAGGACCCGTTCCACGCCGGCCTGGCCGGCGACCGCCAGCCCCCACAGCGCCGGACGCCCGATCGCCGCGGCGGCGGCGCCGAGCGCGAGCGCCTTCACCACGTCGGTGCCGCGCCGCACCCCGCCGTCGAGCAGCAGCGGCACCGTTCCGCCCACCGCCTCGGCCACCAGCGGCAGCCGGTCGAGCGAGGCGGGAACGGTGTCCAGCTGGCGGCCGCCGTGGTTGGACACGATGAGCCCGTCGACGCCGTGCTCGACCGCGAGGCGGGCGTCCTCGGGGTGGAGCACGCCTTTGAGCACGATCGGCAGTGAGGTCGTCTCCTTCAGCCAGTCGACGTGCCGCCAGGAGATGTCCGGCGACAGCACGACCTGCCGCACCTTGCCCTCCTCCTCCATGTTCGCGCAGTGGATGCCGGGGGGCAGGTCGTGGAAGCGGTTGCGGTCTCCCCGCTCGTTGCGGCCGAGGGCGGGGGAGTCGGCGGTGACGACCAGCGCGCGGCAGCCCGCGTCCTCGGCGCGCCGGACGAGCGAGGCGGTGAAGTCCAGGTCGGGCTGGATGTACAGCTGGAACCACAGCTTGGCGCCGCAGGCGGCGATCTGCTCGATCGTGACCGTGGAGAGCATCGCGGCGATCATGATGACGCCGGCCTCGGCGGCGGCGCGGGCGGTGGCGCGCTCGGCGTCGGGGTGGGCCAGCCGGTGGAACGCCGTCGGCGCCAGCAGGATGGGCATGGACGCGCTCTCGCCGAGCACGGTGACCTCCAGCCGGGGGGCGCCCTGGCCGCGCAGGATCCGCGGGACCAGCGTGTGGCGCCTGAACGCGGCCTCGTTGGCGGCCACCGTGATCTCGTCCTGGGCGCCGCCGGCGAAGTAGTCGTAGTGCGCCGGATCGAGCCGCGCGCGGGCGGCCGGTTCGAAGTCGCGGAGGTTCACCGGCGCCGGCGCCGTCTCGCGCGTCATCGGCGCGGCCTCGTGTCGCCGGGGACGGGTGGCCACGAGCGGATCACGGCATGGTCCATGCCGGTTATACGAATCCCCGCGTATCCGGAGATTCATCACGAATCCCTCAGGACGCTATTTTTCGTATAACAAGGGTCCCTAGAGGCAGGGGAGAGCCGTGGTCGTACTCATCTCGCTCCTTCTCCTGGTCATGTTCCCGAGCCTGCCGTACTGGCTTCCGCGCGCGGTCGTCGCGCTGCGGACCTGGCTGTTCGCCCGCATCAACGGGTCCGAGGCGATCACCGTGCCCGGCGACCTGTTCGGTCCCTCCCGCTTCATGGAGATCTACTCCCACCCCGCGGCGGACGGCCGCAGCCGTGGCGCCGCGCTCTCGGACCTGTTCTGGTACTGGCTGTCGCCCGGCCCCGAGATCCACCAGGAGCACCTTGAACCGGGCCCGCGCTACGACGAGGTCGCACGCCGCACCCGCGGCATCCTCAGGATGCCGAGCGCGACGGCCGACGACCTGGCCGTGCGCAGCGTGGAGGCGGCGCTGCCCGAGCAGGCCGGCATGGTGCGGCTGCGCGACCTCGTGATGCCCGTCTGGGCGGACCTCTACTACAGGGTGGTCTTCGCCCGGCCCTGCCCGGACGACGTCCGCCGCATGATCGTGGCCAACGCCGACGACGTCGTCACCGCGCTCAAGTGCTGCGGGCTGCGGCACATGGGGCGCCGGCTGCGGCTGACCGACCATCTCGAACGCGTGCTCGACGAGGTGCCCCACGAGCTGCCCGGGTCGCTGTCCCGCCGGGAGCGGGCGCTGTACCTGCACGGCACGTTCTTCACCACGGCCGTGGTGCAGAGCTCGGAGGCGACCGCGCACGTGCTGATGATGCTCGCGCGGCACCCGGAGATCCAGGAGCAGGCGGCGACGGACGAGAAACTGCTCGCCCACGTCATCGAGGAGACGCTGCGGATCTTCCCGCTCTTCGGCATCGCCCACCGAATCACCTCGGCCGATATCGCGCTGGAGGAGGGCACGAGCATCCCGGCCGGCTCGGTGGTGTGTTTCGACTATCTGGAGTTCCAACGCTCGGGGTACCACGACCCCGACACCTTCGACCCGTCCCGGGAGGAGCGCCCGACGTACATCCCGTTCGGGGTGGCGGCGAACCGGCCCTGCCCCGCCTGGCACCTGGCGCCCCTGACCGTGCAGGGCGTCGTCAGGGAGCTGCTCGCCCGCTTCGAGTTCGCCACCTCGGCCGGGCACACCCGCTCGCTGCCGAACCGCGGCCCCTGCCTGATGACCCCGCGGGCGGCGCCCCGCGCGCGGCTGCGCCGTCCGCTCATGGCGGCCATGCGGGTGCGCGACCGCTGGGAGGACGTGTGGCGCAGCCTCGTCCAGCTCTTCCTCGGCACCTTCATGGTCTGGCACGCCCGCCGCCTGCGCCTGTGCGCGCGGTACTTCGCCGCGGAGGACGGCAGCGCGTAGAACGGGGAACCCGGCGGCGGCCGGCAGGCCGTCCACGCCCGGCGTGATGACGCCGGCCGGCCCGGTCGGGCGGTCGAAGGCGACCGGCAGAGCGTGGGCCATCGCCTCCCGGCCCTCCTTGCCGAGGTGCGCTGCGGGTGGCGTGACCTGCGCCGATAGAGTGTGGTTGTACGCCCGCCCGGACTTCGCCCCGACATGCCGGGACGTGGGACCGGGACGGGCGCCGCCACGCACAGGAGCAGGGGGGCGGGGCCACGCTCAAAGACCGCCGGCATGTCTCTGGCGTCCCGCCGTCGACCGGCGCCGGGCGGGACGCGCTGATCGGCGTGGCCCTGAGCCGCGCGGTGCGCGAGATGGACGCCTACTCCGGCGCGGTCTACCTTCCCGACGACGAAGGACGCCACCTGGCCGCGACCGTGATCTGCGGCGCCGCTCCGGCCATCTTCACCATGCCCGACCGCATGGCGGTGGACGGCCCCTACGCGACGTCGATGTCCTACCGCGTGATGCGACCGGTGAGCGCGGGCAACATGGAGACGAGCTTCCCGAAGGCGCAGATCATCCCGCTGGTCCCGTTCCCGTACTCGGTCGTCTCCATCCCGCTCATCGCGGCGGAGCGCAGCATCGGAGCCCTCGCCGTGATCTGGGTGCCGCCGCGCCACGCCCGGCTCCCCGACGCCGACATGCGGCGCCTTTGCGGCATCGGCCGCGGCCTGGCCCGCGATCTGGCCGACATGGCGGCCCGCGGCGCGTCCATCCTGGCCGCCCGCTCGCCGGTGGTCATGCCGTTGTACGACGCATCCGGCTGGGAACCGGAGTGGGGTCTGCCCGGCATCCCGGGGTCGATCGGCCTGTCGCTCATGTACCAGATGCACAAGATGTCCGGGGCGCTGAACGAGGCGAGCGGCCTTCCAGAGATCGTCAGGACCGCCGAGCAGCGGATCATGGGCCCCTTCGGCGCCTGCTGCTTCGCCCTGGCCACCCTCACCGAGGGCCGGCTGCGCCTGGCGGGCCAGACGGGCTGCCGGACGGATCTGAGCGACGAGATCCACGGCACCGCCCTCAGCCGGCCAAGCCCCTACACCGACGTGATCCGCACCGGCCGCCCGCTGTTCTACAGCGACCGGGAGGCCCTGATCGCCGACTACCCGGGGACGGCGGCCGACGTCCAGGCCATGGCGGTGCTGCCGATCGGCTCGGCCGCCGCGCCGCTCGGCAGCTGCACCCTCGGCTTCGACCACTCCCGGCGGTTCAGCGTCGGCGAGCGCGCCGTCCTGCTGATGATGACCAGCCAGCTCGGCCTGGCGGTCGAGCGGGCGCAGCTCGGCGAGAACGAGCGGGCCCTCGCCCAAGGGCTGCAGGAGAGGCTGCTCCCGCGCATGCTGGCCGAGCTGCCGCAGGTGGTCACCACCGCGCGCTACCTGTCCGCCCCCACCTCCGCCGGGGTGGGCGGCGACTGGTACGACGCGATCTGCCTGCCCGGCAACCGCATCGGCCTGGTGGTGGGCGACGTTGAGGGCCACAACATCGACAGCGCGGTGGTCATGGGCCAGTTGCGCAGTGCGCTGCGCGCCTACGCGACCGAAGGCCACGACCCGGCCGCGGTGCTGGCCAGGTCCAGCGACCTGCTCGCCGACCTCGACACCGACCTGCTCGCCACCTGCTGCTTCGTGCGCATGGACCCCGAGACCGGCGCTGCGGAGATCGCGCTCGCCGGGCACCCCGTGCCGCTGATCCGCGAGCCGGACGGCACGATCACCGTGCCCGACGTCCCGCCGAACGTGCCGCTGGGGGTCCCGCTCACCGGGGCGCACCGCACGGCCGAGATCATCCTCCACCCGGGCTCGCTGCTGATGCTCTACACCGACGGGCTCGCGCAGTCGGTCACCGGCGATCCGGTGCTCGGGGCCCGCGTCCTGCTCGAATCGATCAACGAGACCGGTGACACCTCGTTGGAGAGGCTCGCCGACCGTCTCATCGCCGTCGCGCCGGACCACGAGGCGCGCCGCGACGACATCGCCGTCCTGGTCGCCCGCTACGAGGGCAACCCGCGCGGGGAGCACTACCGCATCGACCGCATGGCCATCCAGCGGCACGACCTGCAGGGCGTCGGGGCGGCGCGCAGGTTCGTGCGACGGCATCTGCACGAATGGGGCCTGGACGCCTTCATCGACGATCTCGAGGTGATGGCCTCCGAGGCGATCACCAATGCGCTCATCCACGCCGACAGCGACGTGGAGGTGCGGCTGCGCGAGTATCCCGACCGCGTCCACCTGGAGGTCAGGGACTCCGACACCAGTCCCGCCGTGCCCGCGCCGATCACCCTCTCCGACGAGGCGAACGCGGTGGCCGAGCACGGCCGAGGGCTGATCATCGTCGGGACGCTGGCCACCATGTGGGGCAACTCGCCCAGCGGCCGCGGCAAGACGGTCTGGATCGACCTCGCCACCGACTGATCCGCCACCGCCACCGGCCGACCCCGCGCGTCACCGGCCACCTCCGCCACCGGCACCTCCGTCACCGGCCACCTCCGTCACCGCCCGACCCCGCCCGTCACCGTGGCCGGGGGGCTGGGACGACCCCCGGCCCGCCGACGGTGCGACAGGGCCGCTGATCACAGGCTGGTCGTTCGAAGTCGTCCGATGGAAGCCCGGACTGTTCGAGGTCGTCCGGTCATGGGCGGGTCATTCGAAGTCGTCGGGGTTGAGTTCCTTCAAGCGTTCGCGCTCCCCGTCGCTGACCTCGGTCTCCCCCTCGGCCGCTCTTGATCCGAACGGCATCCCGCGCGGGACTCCCGGAGGCCGCGCGGAGCTCTCCTCCTCCACCGGCGTGAGGGGCGCGCCGGTCGCTTCCTCGGCGCTGTCGCGCTCGACGTGCCCGGATTCTTCCTGGCTGAATGATGTGGCCATGTCGTCTCCCCGAACGTCCACGGCGGGCTCCGGGCCCGTACGGCCGGGACGACGGCCGGCGCGGTCGTCGGGATCCGGTGCCCCGGGGCGGGGCGGCGCGGGCCGTGGAATGATGGTGAATTCCCTGGTCAGCCCTGCGTAACCTGCGTACCCCAGTCACGCGTGGCTACACGGTCCGACCTCCGCGAACATGCGCCGGCCACCCGGACATCGCCGTGGGCCGCCGATTTTGACCGGTTCTTGGAAACGCTCGGACGGACTCGGCGAAGCGCATGGCCTCGCCCTGCGCGCTGCGCGGGCCGACCGGGGTTGACGTCGCCCCCATCGGCGGAGGCGGCGTGGGCGATGTTGTTTGGTCCATCGGGAAGGGGGCACACGGCAGCCGGGAGGTGCTCTGGTGCCGCTACGTCCACGCCCTCGCGCCGTGTTGTTCGACCGCGACGGCACGATCATCGAAGACGTCCCCTACAACGCCGACCCCCGGTTGGTGCGCCCCATGCCGGGCGCCCGCGCGGCGCTGGACCGGTTGCGCGGGGCCGGGATGCCCATCGGCGTGGTCACCAACCAGGCCGGGGTGGCCAAGGGACTGTTCGACGCCGACGCGCTGCGCGAGGTCAACGCCCGCGTCGAGGAGCTGCTCGGCCCGTTCGGCGTCTGGGCGGTGTGCCCGCACGACGACGGCGACGGCTGCGCCTGCCGCAAGCCCCTGCCCGGCCTCGTCCTGCGCGCGGCCGAGGCCCTCGGCGTCCCTCCCGCCGACTGCGTCGTCATCGGTGACATCGGCCGCGACATGGAGGCCGCCCGGGCGGCCGGGGCCAGGGCCATCCTCGTCCCGACCCCGGTGACCCTCCCCGAGGAGATCGCCGCCGCGCCGGAGGTCGCGCGTGACCTGACCGACGCCGTCGACCGGGTGATGGCCTGAGGCTTGGGCCGGCCGTGCGCCGGGGACGGACGGCATGAGGCTTGGGCCGGCCGGGTGGGAGGGGGACGTCGTGAGGGTCATGATGTGGCACGTGCACGGCTCCTGGACGACCGCGTTCGTCCAGGGCGGCCACGACTACGTGGTGCCGCTCACCGGCGACCGCGGGCCCGACGGCCGCGGCAGGGCGCGCACCTATACCTGGCCCGCCTCCGTGCGCGAGGTCGCGTGGGACCGCCTGCGCGAGGAGGACTTCGACGTGGTCGTCCTCCAGCGCCCGCACGAACTCGATCTCGCCGAGCGCTGGCTGGGCCGCCGTCCCGGCAGGGACGTCCCCGCCGTCTACGTCGAGCACAACACCCCGGCGGGCGACGTCCCCGCCACCCGTCACCCGCTCGCCGGCCGCGACGACATCCCGCTGGTCCACGTCACCCACTTCAACGACCTGTTCTGGGACTCGGGGCGGGCGCCGGCCCGGGTCATCGAGCACGGCGTGGTCGACCCCGGCCACCGCTACACCGGAGAGCTGCCCCGGGTCGGCGTCGTGGTCAACGAGCCCGTCCGCCGCACCCGGGTGGCCGGCACCGACCTGCTGCCGGCGTTCGCCGCCGCCGCGCCGCTGGACGTGTTCGGCATGAAGGTCACCGGTCTGCCGTACGGCGCCTACGAGGACCTGCCTCAGCGCGAGATGCACGCCGAGCTGGCCCGCCGCCGCGTCTACCTGCACCCCTACCGGTGGACGTCGCTCGGCCTGTCCCTCATCGAGGCCATGCTGCTGGGCATGCCGGTCGTCGCGCTCGCGACCACCGAGGCGGTCGAGGCCGTGCCGCCGGAGGCCGGGGTGATCTCCACGCGGGTGGAGACGCTGACCGCCGCCCTCCGGTCGTTCGCCGCCGACCCCGCGCGAGCGGCGCAGGCCGGCAAGGCCGCCCGCGCCGCCGCCTCCGCCCGGTACGGGCTGGCCCGCTTCCTGGCCGACTGGGACCGCCTGCTCGCCGAGACGACTCGTTGACCGCTTGGTGATGGACGAGCAAGGGGCGAGCGGGTCACTCGTTGAGGAACAGGCAGAACGGGTGCCCGTCGGGATCCAGGTAGACGCGCACGTCGTCCTGCGGCTGGAAGGCGGCGAGGACCGCGCCGGAGGCGACGGCGTGTGCCCCGGCGACCTCCAGGTCGTCGACCTCGATGTCGAGATGGATCATCATCTGCTGGTCGCCGGGGCCGGCGGGCCAGGTCGGCCGGACGTACTCGTTCTCTGTCTGGAAGGACAGGCCCGGCCCGCCGCCCGGCGCGGCGAGTTTGACCCAGCCGGGCTCCTCATCGATGACCTTCCAGCCGAGAAGCCGCTGGTAGAAGGCCGACAGCTCGCTCACGTCCGGTGTGCCGAGCACGATGCCTGATAGCGACATGCGGGGTTCGTCGGTCATTTCGCCTCCAGGAATGTGGTGCCGGTTCCTGTTCTCCTGCGCGAGTGACGCGGGCTTAAACGGCCTGCCCGTCGACCTCTCCTCATCCCCCGCCCATGGGCCGGCTCACCGGCCGTCCCATGGGCGACCAGCGTGGAACGGCGGTGG
This sequence comes from Sphaerisporangium dianthi, assembly GCF_042654065.1. Classification (NCBI taxonomy): domain Bacteria; kingdom Bacillati; phylum Actinomycetota; class Actinomycetes; order Streptosporangiales; family Streptosporangiaceae; genus Sphaerisporangium; species Sphaerisporangium dianthi. Next base: position 181,423 of record NZ_JBHSFP010000005.1, read on the forward strand.
GCGAACGCGCACACGCGCCGGCTCTAGATGAATGTTTCATCGGGCTCCCTGATGATCCAATGCGCTGGAACGCGCGTTTGCCAAGGCCATCAGGGGTGACGGAGGCGGGGCCCGGAGCCGGGGGTTGCCACGCGGGGGAGGGGGCCCGCAATCTGCTGTACATCCTCCCGAAACACTCCGACGATGGGAGCGCTCCCACCGCTGATGTCGAGTTGGGTGCTGCTTGGCCGTCTCAAGAAGGCGGAGAACCCACCAAGTTTCATGAGGGAGACAAACAGACAATGGGACCCCACAAGAGTTCCTGGCGAAGAGGCCTTACGGCGGTGACAGCGCTAGTGCTCACCGGCATCGGGCTCGCCGTCGCCCCGACTTCGGCCAATGCCGCGGTGGCCTGTGACGTCACGTATACCAAGACCTGGGACGGTGGTGGCGGCTTCGGTGCCAATATCACCATCAAGAACCTCGGCGACGCCCTGAGCAACTGGACGCTGACCTTCGCCTTCCCCAACAGCCAACGGGTGACCAACGGCTGGACGGCCCAGTTCTCGCAGTCGGGCGCCAACGTGACCGCGCGGAACGAGTCCTACAACGGCAGCCAGGCCTCCGGGGCCTCGTGGACGATCGGGTTCAACGGCAGCTACAGCGGTTCCAACAGCAACCCCACCAGCTTCGCCATCAACGGCACGACCTGTAACGGCGGCCCCCAGCCGACGCCGACGCCGACCCCCACGCCGACGCCGACGCCGACGCCGACCCCCACCCCGACTCCGACGCCGACCCCGGGTGTCCAGTCGCTGGTGGTCAGCCCGACCTCCGTGACCGTCCCCGAGGGCAGCACCGCCACCTACGGCGTGCGCCTGGCGCGGCAGCCCAGCTCCAGCGTGACGGTGACCTCGACCGCCGGCAGCGGCGACTCCGACCTCACGATCCGCAGCGGTTCCAGCCTGACCTTCACGACGTCGAACTGGAACACCGCGCAGAGCGTCACCCTGGGCGCCGCCGAGGACAGTGACACCGCCAACGGCTCACGGGCCTTCAGCGTGGCCTCCTCCGGGCTGTCCTCCGTCGCCGTGACCGCGACCGAGGCCGACAACGACGGCGGCACCAACCCGACGCACGTCGACAACCCGTACTCGGGCGCGACCGGCTACGTCAACTCCGACTGGTCTTCCAAGGCAGCGGCCGAGCCGGGCGGCTCCGCCGTCGCCAACCTCTCGACCGGAGTGTGGCTGGACCGCATCGCCGCCATCGAGGGCAGCTCCAGCGTCAAGGGCGTGCGGGCACACCTCGACGCGGCCGTCCAGCAGGACGCCGCCAACGGCAGCGCCCCGCTGACGATCCAGTTCGTGGTCTACGATCTGCCCAACCGCGACTGCTCGGCGCTGGCCTCCAACGGCGAGCTGAAGGTCTCGGAGAACGGCATCAGCCGCTACAAGACCGAGTTCATCGACCCGATCGCCGCCATCTTGAGCGACTCGAAGTACTCGAACCTGCGCATCGTGACGGTCATCGAGATCGACTCGCTGCCCAACCTGGTCACCAACACCGGCATCGCGGCGTGTGCCGAGGCCAAGTCCAGCGGCGCCTACGTCCAGGGCATTCAGTACGCGCTGAACAAGCTGCACGCGATCAAGAACGTCTACACCTACATCGACGCCGGGCACCACGGCTGGCTCGGCTGGGACAGCAACTTCCGTCCCTCCGCCCAGCTCTTCGCCGAGACGGTTCGCGGCACCACCGCCGGCTTCGCCAGCGTCGACGGCTTCATCACCAACACCGCCAACTACTCGGCCCTGAGCGAGCCGTACTTCACCATCAACACCCAGGTGGGCGGCCAGTCGGTGCGCCAGTCGAAGTGGGTCGACTGGAACTTCTACGTCGACGAGCTCACCTACGCGCAGGCGTTCCGGCAGGAGCTGGTCTCCCAGGGGTTCAACTCCGGCATCGGAATGCTGATCGACACCTCCCGTAACGGCTGGGGCGGCTCGGCTCGGCCCAGCGGGCCCAGCACCTCGACCAACGTCGACACCTTCGTGAACGCGTCGAAGGTCGACCGTCGCGTCCACGCCGGCAACTGGTGCAACCAGAGCGGCGCTGGCATCGGCGAGCGGCCCAAGGCGGCTCCCGCCTCCGGTATCGACGCCTACGTGTGGATCAAGCCTCCGGGCGAGTCCGACGGTGCCAGCAAGGAGATCCCGAACAACGAGGGCAAGGGCTTCGACCGGATGTGCGACCCGACCTACGGCGGCAACGAGCGCAACGGCAACAACCCGACCGGTGCCCTTGCGGACTCCCCGATCGCCGGCGCGTGGTTCTCGGCGCAGTTCCGCCAGCTCCTGGCCAACGCCTACCCGCCCATCAACTGACAACCCAAGACTGCGGACCCTGCTGCGGCTGACAACGGCCGTGGCGGGGCCCGCCACCACCACCAGCGTGGTCCCGCTCCGGACAGGGGTCCTTCCGGAGCGGGACCACGTTCTGCGTTCGGTCGCTCCGGTCAGGCGGACCCGAGCAGTCCGTGCGGGTCCAGGACGTACTTGCGGGCGGCGCCCTGGTCGAAGTCCGCGTAGCCCTGCGGCGCCTCGGTGAGCGGGATCGGGGTGGCGTTCACGGCCTCGGCGATCCGCACCCGGTCGTGGAGGATCGCCATCATCAGCTGCCGGTTGTAGCGCATGACCGGGCACTGGCCGGTGAAGAAGGCGTGCGACTTGGCCCAGCCCAGGCCGAGGCGCAGCGACAGCGACCCCTGCTTGGCGGCCTCGTCCGCCGCTCCTGGGTCGCCGGTGACGTACAGGCCGGGGATGCCGATCGCGCCGCCCGCGCGGGTGAGGTCCATCAGGCTGTTGAGCACGGTGGCCGGGCGCTCGACCCCGGCCTCGGCGCCGTGACCGCGTGCCTCGAAGCCGACCGCGTCGACCGCGCAGTCCACCTCGGGGACGCCGAGGATCTGCTCGATCTGGTCCTTCGGCTCGCCCTTGGACACATCGGCGGTCTCGCAGCCGAAACGGCGCGCCTGCGCCAGGCGGTCCTCGTTCAGGTCGCCGACGATCACCACGGCGGCGCCGAGCAGGAACGCCGACGTGGCGGCGGCCAGCCCGACCGGACCGGCGCCCGCGATGTACACGGTGGAGCCGGTGCCCACCCCGGCGGTGACGCACCCGTGGTAGCCGGTGGGGAAGATGTCCGCCAGCATGGCCAGGTCGAGGATCTTCTCCATCGCCTGGTCCCTGTCGGGGAACTTCAGCAGGTTCCAGTCGGCATAGGGCACGAGCACGTACTCCGCCTGCCCGCCGACCCATCCGCCCATGTCGACGTACCCGTACGCCGAGCCGGGCCGGTCGGGGTTGACGTTCTCGCAGATGCCGGTCTTGCCCTCCTTGCAGTTGCGGCACCGGCCGCAGGAGATGTTGAACGGGACGGACACCAGGTCGCCGGCCTTGGTGAACTCGACGTCGGGGCCGGTCTCCACCACTTCGCCGGTGATCTCGTGGCCCAGGATCAGCCCGGGGGGCGCGGTGGTGCGCCCGCGGACCATGTGCTGGTCGCTGCCGCAGATGTTGGTCGCGATGGTCTTGACGATGGCGCCGTGCCGGACCTTGCGGCCGACGTTGGCCGGGTGGACGCCCGGCCCGTCCTTCAGCTGGAACTCGGGGTAGTCGGTGTCCTGGACCTCGACCCTGCCGGGAGCCAGGTAGGCCACGGCCTTGTTACCGGGCATTTCGTTCGCCTCCTCACCCCGTGGACGCGGCCGGGGTCGCCCGTGGGACGGGCGGGGGACAGCCACAAGACCACGCCGTGTCGCGGCCGGACGAGATCGGCCGCGGCACGGCATGGCAGGCCGCTGTCCCCCTGAGCGCGGCGACGGCGGAGCCCGGCCCGAAACGCGCTGCGCGGCACCCGGCGAACGTCCGTGAACGGCGTCCGTCGCGGGTGACCGGCCATCGCACGCCCCCACGGGAGACGTTCTTCCCCGGGTGATCGCCATGTACCCGCAGCTCATGGGCATAAATCGGGCTATAGCAGGCATTGTTTGTATTATCCAAATAGTTGTACTGCTACAAGCATGGGGGACGTCGTGCCGGAGCCGAGCCGCAGCAGGCGGATGCTCATCCTGGTGATCTGCTGCATGAGCCTGTTCATCGTCGGGCTCGACAACACGATCGTGAACGTCGCCCTCCCGGCGATCGAGCGCGACCTGCACGCGCCGGTGTCGGGCATGCAGTGGACCATCGACGCCTACACCCTCGTGCTGGCCGGCCTCCTGCTCCTGTCCGGATCGACCGCCGACCGCGTCGGACGCCGCCGCACCTTCCAGGTCGGCCTGGTCGTGTTCGCGATCGGTTCACTGCTGTGCGGGCTGGCGCCGAGCCTCGGCTGGCTGGTGGCGTTCCGCGTGCTGCAGGCCATCGGCGGCTCGATGCTCAACCCCGTCGCCATGTCGATCGTCACCAACACCTTCACCGACCGGCGTGAGCGCGCCCGCGCCATCGGCGTGTGGGGAGGCGTCGTCGGCATCAGCATCGGCCTCGGGCCGGTCGTCGGCGGCGCGCTCATCGACTCGATCGGCTGGCGTGCCATCTTCTGGATCAACGTGCCGGTCGCCGTGGCCGCCCTGGTGCTCACCGCCGTGTTCGTCCCCGAGTCGCGGGCGCCGCGTCCCCGCCGGATCGACCCGGTCGGGCAGGCGCTGGTCATCGTGACGCTGGCCGCGCTCTCGTACGCGATCATCGAGGGGCCGGAGAACGGCTGGCGGTCACCGCTGACCATCGGGTTCGCCCTCGCCGCGGTCGCGGGGCTGGCCGGGCTGATCGTCTACGAGCCCCGCCGCCGGGACCCGCTCATCGACCTGCGCTTCTTCCGCAGCGTGCCGTTCTCCGGCGCCTCGGTCATCGCGATCAGCGCGTTCGCGGCCTTCGGCCGGTTCCTGTTCCTCAACACCCTCTACCTCCAGGACGTCCGCGGCCTGTCCCCGTTCCACGCGGGCCTGTGCACCCTGCCGATCGCCGCCATGACCCTCGTGTGCGGGCCGCTGTCGGGGCGGCTGGTCGGCGAGCGCGGGCCCCGGATATCGCTGGTCGTCGCGGGGGCCGCCTTCACCGTGAGCGGGCTGATGCTCACCCGCCTGACCGCCGGCACGCCCCTGCTGTGGATCCTCGCCGCCTATACCGTCTTCGGCCTCGGCGCGGGCATGGTCAACGCGCCGATCACCAACACCGCCGTCTCGGGCATGCCCTTGTCCCAGGCCGGGGTGGCCGCGGCCGTCGCCTCGACCAGCAGGCAGATCGGCCAGTCGCTCGGCGTCGCCATCGCCGGCTCGGTGCTCGCCACCGGCATCTCCGGATCGCTCCGCGAGAGCTTCGCCTCTGCCGGGCGGGCCGGTTGGTGGATCACCGCCGCGTACGGGACGGTCGTGCTGGCTCTGGGTATCATCACCACGGGCAGATGGGCGAAGGGCACCGCGGAGCGGACCGCGGCGCATCTCTCCGTCGAGGACACGAGGATTCCCGTCACATCATGAGCCACGACCCCCAGATGGCCGCCCGTGTCTGGCGCGGCATGCGCACGCTCGTCCTCGACCGGTTCGACCGCCGCAAGGAGGTCACCGCCGCCCTGGACATGAGCTTCATCCGCGCCAAGGCGCTGCGCCGGCTCGCCGCGGAACCGATGACCATGCGCGGGCTCGCCGCTTATCTGACCATCGACGCCCCCTACACCACCCTCGTCGTGGACGACCTCGTCCGCCGCGACCTGGTGGTGCGCGAGGTGCACCCCGACGACCGCCGCCAGAAGATCGTGACCGTCACCCCCGAGGGCGAGAAGGCCGCCGCCGTCGCCGAGGCCATCCTCGGCGAACCGCCCCCCGCGATCCTCGACCTCGACCCCGCCGACCTCGCCACCCTCGACCGCATCATCGCCACCCTCACCGAATGAGCCCGACCTGCCGCGGCCACGCGCGCACGTGACCGCCGATCCGGCGGTCCGCGGTGGAGTCCCGCTCATCGAGGAACCCGTGTTCCCTACGACGAAGTCGCGGCGTCGCCGTGGGACGGCGTGGGTACCTGGTTGCCGATGAGGTGCAGTAGGGCGGTGTGCGTCTCGTGGTCGGCGGCCACCACGAGGCCGCCGGCCCCGGTGTGCACGGGCTGGCCGTGGATGCCGGTCACCACGCATCCGGCGGCCTGGCACAAGGCGATCACGCCGGCGAAGTGCACGCTGTCCCGAAGATGGCCGTCGGTGACGTACGCGGCCCGCCGCCCGGCGGCGACCCATGCCACCGCCAGGGTGGTGGAGACGACGCGCGGGCGGAAGCGTTCGGCGAATCCGGGGTCGGCGAGCAGCCGGGCGGCCAGGAAACCCGGCGCGTTGGGGAACGGCGGGTCGAGATTGACGTCCACCAGCCGCGAACCGGGCGACGGCGCGAGCCGCTCGTCCACGCCGTCGCGACGCGCGCACGCGCGGGCGCCGTCGGTCCAGAAGACCTCGCCGGAGAACGGGTCGGCCGAGGCCGCCGCGGTGATGCCGGAGCCCGCGCGCAGGGCGACGTTCACCGCCACCAGCATGTTGCGCGCGGCATAGTTCAGCGTGCCGCACAGGGGATCGACCAGCCACATGCGCTCCGCGCCGTCCGAACCCGTACGCCCGCTCTCCTCGCCTGTCACGGCGTCGCCTGGCCGGGCGGCGCGAATGACGTCGATGACGGCCTTCTCCGCCTCGATGTCCGCCGCTGTGGCGAAGTCACCCGCGGACTTCTCGAAGCGCGCCAGCGACGCACCGTACATGGCGCGCACGACGGCGGCTCCCGCCTGCGCCGCCGCCACGGCCAGTTCCCCGTCCGAGATCAACACATTCGTACGATAGCGACCCCCCACCGGCCAGGCCGGCGCCGGCTGAGCAAGATCCCTGTGGGTCACTGATCACGACGGTGCGGGGATGCACCAGCGCCGCATACTCGTTACACCGGGTACATGGCCGGATCTTTGCGATGATGGCGCGGAGCTTGTGTTTCGCGCGCTGGTGGGGGTTCACCTCCGTATGAGCGGAAGGCGGTCTCGTGAGTCGAGTTGACATGGGTGCTTCGCCCGACGTCTGGGTCCGCACGCGTGGCTAGCCACGACGTGTTCCTCGCCGACTGTCCCGCCCGCACGACGCTGGGTCTGGTCGCCGACACCTGGTCGGTCGTCGTGGTGTTCGGGCTGGGACGCGGCCCGCAGCGCTACAGCGACCTCCGCGATCGGATCGGCGGGATCAGCAACAAGATGCTGACACAGACATTGCGCAAGCTGGAGCGCGGCAACCTGGTGGAGCGCCGCACCATTCCCGCCGCGCCCGCAGGTGTGGAATACCGGCTGACCGGGCTTGGGGAGAGCCTGCTCGGGCCGGTGTCCGTGCTTGCCCGGTGGGCCGAGGAACACGCCGCCGAGCTCGGCGGCGGCGGCGACGGCGGAAGTCTGTAGGGAACCGGTCGGTGCCCTGCGTACTCCTAACGTTGCCGCCATGCGAATCGAAACCGTGGGCACTTCGGTGCCGGCCGGCGCCCGGCGCCCGGAGCGCCGCTCGCCGTACAGCGGGCCTGCCGCTACTCCGCTGTCACCCCAGGCTCCGTTGTCCGGATGGGGGCGGCAGTGAAGATCGGCGCTAGTGATCTTGATGTGTCACCGCTGTGCCTGGGGGGCAATCCCTTCGGCTGGACCGCGGACGAGGAGACCTCATTCGCCGTGCTGGACGCGTACGCCGAGGCCGGCGGCAACTTCATCGACACCGCGGACATGTACACCTTCCACGTGCCCGGCAACAGCGGCGGCGAATCCGAGACGATCATCGGCCGCTGGCTGAAGGCCCGCGGCTGCCGGGACCGGATGGTCATCGCGACCAAGGTGGGTGCGCTACCCGGCCTGGCCGACCTGGCCCCGGAGACGATCCGGCGCGCCGCCGAAGACTCGCTGCGGCGGCTGGGGACAGACCACATCGACCTGTACTTCGCGCACGTCGACGACCCCGGTACCCCGCTCGCCGAGACCCTCGCCGCGTTCGACGCGCTGGTGCGCGCCGGCACGGTTCGGCACATCGCGGCGTCCAACTTCACCGCGGACCGGCTCGCGGAATCGCTGGAGACGTCGGCGCGGGAAGGGTTCGCCGCCTACGTCGCGCTGCAAGCGGAGTACAACCTGGTGCAGCGGGAGGACTACGAACGGGACCTGGCGCCCGTCGTGACCGGCGCCGGACTGGCCTGCCTGCCGTATGTCGCACTGGCCCGTGGCTTCCTCACCGGGAAATACCGTCCCGGCGGGCCAGGGGTGGACAGCCCCCGCGCCGGCCAGGCCCGCGCGCACCTGAACGGCAACGGCCCCGGCGTACTGGCGGCCCTGGAGGAGGTCGCCGCCGCACACCGCACCACCCTGCCCGCGGTCGCATTGGCCTGGCTCGCCGCCCAGCCCACCGTCGCCACCCCGGTCGCCGGGGCCCGCAACGCGGCCCAACTCGCTGACCTGCTCCCGTTCCTGACGCTGCGGCTCACCGCCGACGAGTTCGCCCTGCTGGACAAGGTCAGCGCCAGGCCATCGGCGGACAGTCCCGCGTAGCCGGAGACGGCTGGGGCCGAGTGTCACGTGTCCGCCGCTGCGGCGAAGGCGCCCGCGGGCTTCTCGAAGCGCGCCGGCGATGCTTGTGCCTGCTGGACCGGCAGCCGTCACCACCTGCATGGGCCTTTCGACCGCTGTCGCCGGTCCGGGGCGGGGATGGGTGACGGCCGGTCAGGAGCCGCCGGTCGGCGGGAACCCGCGTCCGAGCGCTCGTTCGAGGGCGATGCGGGTGAGCCAGCCCAGGGCGGCGGTGAACAGCGGCGGCCACACGATCGGCCCGAAGGAGTAGGCGACCGCCACCACCAGCGGGATCCATACGCGGTGCACGGCCTGGTAGAGCACGCCAGGCGGACGAACCCCGGCGAGCCGCGCCAGGTCGATCAGCGCGAAGAACAGGAGCGTGGCGACGGCGGTCGGCCAGCCGTACTTGACGCTCTCGAAGATCGCGAACGCGGCCAGGAAGAGCGTGAGCGCCCCCCAGCCGATCTTTCGTAACCGACCGCCGCCTTCTGGGACGGGTTGGGACACCTCATCAGGCATGTGCTCGATTATTCACAGGAGCACCCTTGGGCGAAATCGGAGCGCGTGACCGCACAGGCGTCGGAACAGGCCGGAGTGAGGGTGCGGGCCGAGCCGCCGATCTTGCGGCGCGGTGCTTCGTGGGCCGGTGGTCTCTCGTACCGGGTCAGTGGTCGCGGTGGGCGAGCAGGTGGGCCAGGGTGTGGAGTTCGGCGGCCGGGCGCGGTGCGGGCCCGGTGGCGGCCAGGTGGGCCAGCGCCTCGGCCAGCAGCTCGTCCGCCCGGGCCTGGGTCCACGCCCGCCCGCCGGCGGCCTCGATCAGGTCGGCCGCCCGAGCCAGCTCGGCCGTCGCGGACACCTGCGCGGCTGGTGAAGGCATCTGTGCGGCAAGTGGGGACGCCTGCGCGAGTGGTGGGGGCATCGGTGCGGCAGGTGGGGACGCCTGGGCGAATGGTGGGGGCATCGGTGTGGCCGGTGGGGACGGCTGCGCGGAGAGGCGCGCGGTGAGAGCGGGCGCCTGGCCGGCCAGGGTGGGCGGTTGGCCGTGGCGGTAGAAGGCGGCCAGTTCGGTGCCGGCGGGGGTGCCGGAGGTGAGGGCGGCGACCACGGGGAGGGACTTCTTGCGGCTGCGCAGGTCGGAGAAGACCGGCTTGCCGGTCACCGCGGGGTCGCCCCAGATGCCGAGCAGGTCGTCGACCATCTGGAAGGCCAGGCCGAGACGGGAGCCGAACGCGCGCAGGGACTCGATGACCTCGGGACCGCCGTCGCCGGACAGGGCGCCGAGCGCGCAGGAGGCGGCGAGCAGGGCCGCGGTCTTGCCCTCGGCCATGCTCACGCACTCGGCCAGGCCGACCTCGTCGCGCGTCTCGAAGGAGGTGTCGGCGCTCTGGCCCTCGACCAGGTCGAGCACCGCGGCGCCGAGCACCCGCGCGGCCTCGTCGGCGGCCGGGTGGCCGCCGGAGCGCAGCACCTCGAAGGCGAGCGTCAGCAGGGCGTCTCCGGCCAGGATGGCCCCGCTGACTCCGAACACGCTCCAGGCGGTGGGCCGGTGACGCCGGGTGGCGTCGCCGTCCATGACGTCGTCGTGCAGGAGGGAGAAGTTGTGCACCAGCTCCACCGCCACCGCCGCGGGTACGGCGGCGGCCGCGGAGCCGCCGGCCGCCTCGGCGGCCAGCAGGACCAGTGCCGGGCGGACGGCCTTGCCCGCGTTGCCCGACGCCGGCCGGCCGCTCTCGTCCTGCCAGCCGAAGTGGTAGGCCGCGATGCGCCGCATCGAGGCGGGCAGCGTCTCGACCGCGGCCCGCAGGGGCGGCCCGGTCAGCTCGCGGCTCCACGCGAGCACCTCCCGGGGCGGGCGCCCGGTGGTCACCGTCTTTGCCATGCGCATGGCTCCTCCCTGCTCTCGTTCGTCGTGTCGGCCATGCGCGTGACACTCCCTTCCTGCCATCGGGCGCCGCCGGGGCCGTGCGGGGCCCCGGTCGTCACTCGATTTGTTCCCTGAACCGCTTACGCGACCGCCGGTTCAGTGACCGATCTCGACGTGTTCCAGGACGCCGAGCGCGTCGGGGACCAGGACGGCGGCCGAGTAGTAGGCGCTGACGAGGTAGGAGATGATGGCCTGCTCGTCGATGCCCATGAACCGCACCGACAGGCTCGGCTCGTACTCGTCGGGGAGGCCCGTCTGGTGCAGGCCGATGACCCCCTGGTCGTCCTCGCCGGTGCGCAGCACGAGGATCGAGCTGGTGCGCGTCTTGGTGATCGGGATCTTGTTGCACGGCAGCAGGGGGACGCCCCGCCAGGCGGGCACGGCGTGGTCGAACAGCTGGACGGTGTCCGGATACAGGCCGCGGCTGCTGCACTCTCGGCCGAACGCCGCGATCGTCTGCGGGTGGGCCAGGAAGAAGTGCGAATTCCTGCGCCTGCACAGCAGCTCGTCGAGGTCGTCGGGAGTGGGCGGGCCGGTGCGGGTCTGGACGCGCTGCCGCAGGTCGGCGTTGGGCAGCAGCCCGAACTCGGGGTTGTTGATCAGCTCGTGCTCCTGGCGCTCGCGCAGGGCCTCGACGGTGAGGCGCAGCTGCTCGTGCGTCTGGTTCATCGGCTGGTTGTACAGGTCGGCGACGCGGGTGTGGATGCGCAGGATGGTCTGCGCCACGCTGAGCTCGTACTCGCGGGGGCTGGCCTCGTAGTCGACGAAGGTGGTCGACAGCGACGGCTCGCCGGAGTGGCCGGAGGTGATGTCGATGACGGCCTCGCCGTGCTTGTTGTGCGGGGGCCGCGGGTGCCGTTCGTGCTCCTCCACGTGGTCGCGCAGCGCCGGCGACTGGTCCAGCAGCTCCTGGAACGCGTGGCGGGAGAGGGTGAGGGTGGTGGTCGGGGTGACCGCCTTGATGGTGTGCTCCCACGTCGCCGGGGCGGCGGCGGACAGGGTGCGGTCGCCGTAGTATTCGCCGTCGGCCAGGACGGCCAGGGTGGTCTGGTCGCCGTACTCGCCGGCGCCGATCTTGTTGACCTTGCCGTGCGCGATGAGGATGAGCCGGTCGGCCGGCTCGCCGGTCTGCGCGATGACGCCGCCGGGCTCGTGCTGGTGCTGGGTGAAGCGGCCCGCCAGGGCCTCCAGCACGCCGTCGTCGCCGAAGTGGCGCAGCAGCGGAAGCTCGCGCAGCTCGGGCGGGACGACGCGGATGTCGTTGCCCTGGTTGGTGAAGCTCAGCCGCCCGTCGCCGACGGCGTAGGTGAGGCGGCGGTTGACGCGGTAGGCGCCGCCGGGGGTGTTGACCCAGGGCAGCATGCGCAGCAGCCACCGGGAGGAGATGTTCTGCATCTGTGGCTGCGACTTGGTGGTCGTGGCCAGGTTGCGTGCCGCCGTGGTGGCCAGGCTCTGCTGAGGCCGGCCGTTTTCGGTGCCTGTTCTCTCGCTGGTCGTCTCGGTCACGACCACACCACCAATCCCTGTCGCATCGAACGGAGGAGATGCCGAATCTGGAGCGATGTCTTCCCGGGTCATTCCGGGTCGTGCGGTGCGCAGTGATCAGGTGTTCGCCGGTTATGCGTGAATGAATGGCCGTGGAAACCCGCATCGGCCTTGTGGTCGATTCCCGTCGATTTCCGGGTGCGGACGCGGAAACGCCGACGGGCGCGGGGGCGGAGCCGTGTGACGCTGTATTGATCGGCGTGCCGGTCGAATGCGATGGTGCGCTCTTCGCCGTGGTAGGGGGAGTCGTCGCGTCGAGAACGGGGGGTGCTCTGGTCACGTGTCGTTTTCCGCGGCCTGCTCGGACGCAATGATTATGGAGCCCCGATCTTCCGCGTGTCAATTACGGTTTTCCCTGGCCGCCGACGGTGGTGCGAATGAGATTTACCGGTAAGGAGACGCTGTGGCTGATATTTCCATATAGTGCGGCCTTTGTTTGTCCGCAAGGTGGTAAGTGGTTTTTGACCGCTTTTCGCGCCCGCGTTCGCGCCCCGTGTCCGCCCTTCCGGAGCCCGGCCTCAAGGGGGCCTGGAGGAGAAGGCGTACGCTCGTCGTATGGCCCAGGCCCGCCCGCCCGAGGCCCATGCCGGCGGCCAGGCCCGCCGGGCCGGGCGGTCCGCCTCCGAGCACGATAGGGGGCCACGATGTCCGACCGCCTGTTCTGTGACCGCAGGGATGCCGGACGCGCGCTGGCAGGCCTTCTCGACCATCACCGGGGGCGGCCGGACCTTCTCGTGCTGGCGCTGCCGCGCGGGGGTGCCCCGGTGGCCTACGAGGTGGCGAGGGCCCTCGGCGCCGACTTGGACGTCTTCGTCGTGCGCAAGCTCGGCGTGCCCGGCCAGGAGGACCTGGCGATGGGCGCGATCGCGGGCGACGGCGTCATCGCGCTCAACGACGACGTGATCAGAGGCCTCGCCATCCCCCCGGAGGTGGTGGAGCACGTCGCGGGCTGGGAGAGGCGCGAGATCGCCCGCTGGGAGCGGCGCTTCCGGCAGGACCGGCCGGCCCAGCGCGTCGAGGGCAGAGAAGTGATCGTCGTCGACGACGGCCTGGCCACCGGCGCGGCCATGGCCGCCACGATCAAGGTTCTGCGGCGGCTGCGCCCCGCGCGCGTCGTCGTCGCCGTGCCCGCCTGCTCGGCGGCCACCTACGAGGAACTGCGGACGCAGGCCGACGAGGTGGTCGTCGCGACCACGCCCTCGTCGTTCTTCGTCGTCGACCCCTCGTACTGGGGTTTCATCGAGGTGACCCTGGAGGACGTGCACGACCTGCTGCGCGCCTCGGCGACGTCCGCGCAGGCCAAGACCGTCGGGCAGAGCCCCGGCGACGTCGCGGCCATCCGCGCCGAGGCGGTGCCGGTCGGGAACGACGCCCCGCCGCCCGAGGTGCTGTTCGACCTGGTGGGCGATGCCCGCTTCGTGCTGATCGGCGGGGCCTCCCATGGCACCCACGAGTTCTACGCGGCCCGCGCGGCCCTGACGCGGCGCCTCATCGAGGAGCGGGACTTCCGCGCCGTCGCCGTCCAGGCGGACTGGCCCGACGCCTACCGGGTCAACCGGTACGTCCTCGGCCGGGGCCGGGACGCCACCGCCGACGAGGCGCTGGGCGACTTCCAGCGGTTCCCGGCATGGATGTGGCGCAACGTGGTGGTGCTCGACTTCGTGAACTGGCTGCGCGAGCACAACGACGGCGTCATGACCGGGCTCGCCGGCCAGACCGGCTTCTACGGGCTCGACGTCCACGGCGCCCACCGGTCGATGCAGCAGATCGTGGCGGCCCTCGCGGAGTCCGATCCGGCCGCCGCCGCCCGCGCCCGCGAGGGGTACGCCTGCTTCGACCATCTCGGCCCCGAGGACCGGCCGTACGGCTTCAGCCCTGCCTGCGGCGCGGAGGCGGGCGGCGAGGAGACGCTGATCGCCCGGCTCGTGGACCTGCGGCGCGGCGCGATGAGCTCGGCGCGGGAGGAAGGGCCGCTGCCGGAGGACGAGCTGTTCTACGCGCAGCTGAACGCCGCGGCCATGCAGAACGCCGACGAGCACTATCGTTCCCTGCTCTGCGGCCGCATCTCGGCCTGGAACCATCGCGACCGCCACATGACCGACACGCTGGACGCGCTCGCCGAGCACCTCGGCCGCCGCCACGGTGCCCCCGCGAAGATCGTCATATGGTGCCACGACGCCCACGCGGGGGACGCGCGGGCGACCGAGGCGTCCTGCAGGGGGGAGGTCAACCTCGGCATGCTCGTGCGCGAGCGGCACGGGGGCGACTGCCGCAGCATCGGCATGACCACCTACACCGGCACGGTCACCGCGGCCGACGAGTGGGGAGGCAGGCCCGACCGCAAGTGGCTGCGCCCCGCCCTGTCCGACAGCGTCGAGGAGCTGTTCCACGAGGTCGGCGAGAAGCGGTTCCTCACCTGGTTCGCGGCGGCCCCGCGCAGCGCCGACGTCCTGCGGTCGGCGCGCCTGCAGCGCATGATCGCGGCCGTGTACCGCCCGAGGTCGGAGCGGCGCTGCCACTACTTCCGCGCCCGGTTGTGCGACGAGTTCGACGCCGTCCTGCACATCGACGAGACCCGCGCGGTGGAGCCGCTCGACCGCACACCGCGGTGGGACCTCGGCCAGCTTCCCCGCACCTATCCCCCCGGCGGGTGAGGCGCCCGTCGCCGATGTCCGAAGGAGGACGCGATGGTGAAGTCACGCGGGACCGGCATCCCGGCGGCCGGCGTCACGCTCGAAGCCGACATCGTCGTGCCGCCGGCCGCCCACGGCGTCGTGGTCTTCGCGCACGGCAGCGGCAGCGGCCGCCACAGCCCCCGCAACCGGCACGTCGCCGCCGAACTGAACGCGGCGGGGCTCGCGACCGTGCTGACGGACCTGCTGACCCGCGAAGAGGAGGACATCGACGTCCTCACCGGCTCCCTCCGCTTCGACATCGGCCTGCTGGCGCGGCGCGTGGTCGCGGTCACCGACTGGGTGGCGCGGGACGAGGCGCTGTCGGCCCTCGGCATCGGGCTGTTCGGCGCCAGCACGGGCGCGGCGGCGGCGCTGGCGGCCGCGGCCAGGCGTCCGGCCTCGGTGCGGGCCGTCGTGTCGAGGGGCGGCCGGCCCGACCTGGCCGGCGACCTGCTGCGCGAGGTGCGCCAGCCGACCCTGCTCATCGTGGGGGAGGACGACCCGCTCGTCGTGGAGCTGAACCGGCGGGCGATGGAGCGGATGCCGGGCCGGACCGAGGTCGCGATCGTGGCCGGGGCCTCGCACCTGTTCGAGGAGCCCGGGACGCTCGACCAGGTGGCACGCCTGGCCCGTGACTGGTTCGCCCGCCATCTGAAGGGCGTCCACCGGCGCGAGGTGCATCCCTCGGCGTAGGAGATCAAGCCTTTACTCCGGGTTGTCCGCCTTGGGGTGTCGGCCCCGTGTGTACGCATCGTAGCCTGACGACTACGGTACATAACGGAGCGTGAACATGCCTGTGACGTCGACCACGCGCGAGGCGGTCAGCGACGCCTTCACCCGGCGGGAGGCCGCGGGGCGTGCGCTCGCCGAGGACTCCGAGCGCATCGCGCGCGCGTGCCGGGCCATGGCCACCAGGTTCCACCGCGGCGGCAAGCTGATCGTCTTCGGCAACGGCGGCGCGGGCACGGACGCCTCCCACATCGCCGTCGAGTTCATGCACCCGGTCATCGTCGGCAAGCGCGCGCTTCCCGCGATGGCGTTGAGCAACGACGCGGCCACCGTCGCGGCGGTCGGCGCCCGCGACGGGCTGGCCGAGGTCTTCGCCCACCAGGTGCGCCACTGGGCGGGCCCCGACGACATGGCCCTCGGCGTCTCGCCGGACGGCTGGTGCGCCAACGTCCTTCGAGGGCTGGAGGCCGCCCACGAGAGGGGCCTGTTCACCATGGCCCTGCTCGGCGGGGACGGAGGCGCCGTCGCGCGCAGCCCGGCCGTCGACCACGCGCTCGTCGCGAGCTCGGGCGACCCTGCGGTGGTCAAGGAGATCCACGTCACGATGTACCACGTCCTGTGGGAGCTGGTCCACGTCTTCCACGCCCGCACTCGTCCGGACGCGGCCAGATGACCGGACGCGAAGGCACGCCCGCGTCCGCCCCGGCCGCCGCCACCGGATCCGCCGCCGCCACCGGCGTCACCGCCGTCGCCGCACGCGGGAGCGCCGATGGACGCCGGTGAGGAGGCGTCCTCGGAAGGACTGCGCCGCCTGTACCCCTTCCTGCGCGGACGCGGCGACGAGCCCGCGGGCGAACGCGGCAGGCGCGGCGAGCTCGAGGAGCACGCCGTGCGGTCCACCCAGGCCAAGGCGCAGGAGATCCTGCTGCTGCGCGGCCTGGTGGCCGAGATGCACGCCGCCCGGCTCGCCGAGTGCGCGCAGGACATGGCCGGGAGGTTCGCGGCGGGCGGCAGGCTGTTCACCTTCGGCAACGGCGGCAGCAGCACCGACGCCCAGGAGGTCGCCACCCTCCACCTGCGCCCGCGGTTCGGGCGGCCGTTGCCGGCCCTGTCGCTGACCTCCGACGTCGCCGTGGTCACGGCCCTGTCCAACGACGTCGGGTTCGAGGTCGTCTTCGCCCGGCAGATCGCGGCCCTCGCCAGGCCCGGCGACATCGCCTTCGGCCTGTCGACCAGCGGCGGCTCCGCGAACCTCGTCCAGGCGTTCGAGGAGGCGTGGGGACGGGGGCTGCTCACCGTCGGCCTGGCCGGCTACCAGGGCGGGCGGCTCGCCGAGCTGGCCGAGCTGGACATCCTTGACCACCTGTTCGTCATCCCGTCCACGTCCGTGCACCGCATCCAGGAGGCGCAGACGACGCTCTACCACGTGCTGTGGGAGGTCACCCAGCACCTGCTGGAAGACGACCCGCCGGCCGCGGACCGCGACGGCGGGGAGGGACGCGTCCCGACGCTCACCGACACCGACCAGGAGTGATGGAGGCGGTATGGGCACCATGACAGAGTCAGCGGCGGAGAGGGCGCGGGAGCAAGGAGAGCCCGTCGTCCACATCCTGTGGCTCAACGCCGGCATGAGCTGCGACGGCGACTCGGTCTCGCTGACCGCGGCGACGCAGCCGAGCATCGAGGACATCGTGATGGGCGTCCTGCCGGGCCTGCCGGCGGTGGACGTCCACTGGCCCCTGATCGACTTCAACAGCGGGCCGATGCAGGGCGCCGACGCCATGATCGAGTCGTACTTCCTCGCGGCGCGCGGCGCTCTGGAGCCGTTCGTGCTGGTGGTGGAGGGTTCGATCCCCAACGAGTCGATCAAGCAGGAGGGCTACTGGTCGGGGTTCGGCAACAACCCCGAGACCGGCCAGCCGATGACCCTGCCCGAGTGGCTGGACATCCTGGCCCCCAAGGCGACCGCCATCGTGGCGACCGGCACCTGCGCCACCTACGGCGGCATCCACGCCATGGCGGGGAACCCGACCGGGTGCATGGGGCTCGCCGACTACCTCGGCTGGGACTGGCGGTCCAAGGCCGGTGTCCCGATCGTCAACGTGCCCGGCTGCCCGGTCCAGCCCGACAACATGTCCGAGACCCTGCTCTACCTGCTCTACCAGCTCAACGGGCAGGCGCCGATGATCCCGCTGGACGAGGCGCTGCGCCCCACGTGGCTGTTCGGCCAGACGGTCCACGAGGGCTGCGACCGGGCCGGGTACTACGAGCAGGGCCAGTTCGCCGTCGAGTACGGCTCGCCGACGTGCCTGGTCAAGATCGGATGCTGGGGGCCCGTCGTCAAGTGCAACGTGCCCAAGCGAGGCTGGATGAACGGCCTCGGCGGCTGCCCGAACGTCGGCGGCATCTGCATCGCGTGCACGATGCCCGGCTTCCCCGACAAGTTCATGCCGTTCATGGACGAGCCCCCCGGGGCGATGGTGTCCTCCGCGGTCAGCGCGGCCTACGGCGGCGTCGTCCGCAGGCTGCGCGGGATCACCCTGCGAACCGTCGACAAGGAGCCGAGGTGGCGGGCCAAGGGCCGCGCCCTGCTCACCGGCTATCGAGCGCCCTGGAGCTGAGAGATGACCACGCGAACCGCACGGCGCCCCGGGAGCCGACGATGACCACCGCCAAGGACCAGAACCGCGACCTGGTGGAGATGGCCTGGGACCCGATCACCCGCATCGTGGGCAGCCTGGGCATCTACGCCAAGATCGACTTCAAGGCCAGGGAGGTCGTCGAGTGCCACAGCACCTCGTCGATCTTCCGCGGCTACAGCGTCTTCATGAAGGGCAAGGACCCGCGGGACGCGCACTTCATCACCAGCCGCATCTGCGGGATCTGCGGTGACAACCACGCGACCTGCTCGGTGTACACCCAGAACATGGCCTACGGCGTGCGCCCGCCGGCGCTCGCCGAATGGATCATCAACCTGGGCGAGTCGGCCGAGTACATGTTCGACCACAACATCTACCAGGAGAACCTGGTGGGGGTCGACTACTGCGAGAAGATGGTGCGCGAGACCAACCCCGGCGTGCTGGACCTCGCCGAGCGCACCGAATGCCCCAACGCCGGCGCGCACGGCTACCGCACCATCGCCGACATCATGCGCTCGTTGAACCCTTTGGAAGGCGAGTTCTACCGCGAGGCGCTGGCCATGAGCCGGCTCACGCGAGAGATGTTCTGCCTGATGGAGGGCAGGCACGTCCACCCCTCCACCCTCTACCCGGGCGGGGTCGGCACGGTGGCGACCGTCCAGCTCTTCACCGACTACCTGACCCGCCTCATGAGGTACGTGGAGTTCATGAAGAAGGTCGTGCCGATGCACGACGACCTGTTCGACTTCTTCTACGAGGCGCTGCCCGGATACGAGCATGTCGGCAGGCGGCGGGTCATGCTCGGCTGCTGGGGCAGCCTCAACGACCCGGCGTACTGCGACTTCACCTACGAGAACATGAGCTCCTGGGGCCGGGAGATGTTCGTGACCCCCGGCGTCATCGTCGACGGCGAGCTGATCACCAACGACCTGGTCGACATCAACCTCGGCATGCGCATCCTCCTCGGCAGCTCCTACTACGAGGACTGGGTCGACCAGGAGCCGTTCGTCACCCACGACCCGCTCGGCAACCCGGTCGACATGCGGCACCCGTGGAACCAGTACACGATCCCGCGCCCGCAGAAACGGGACTTCGCCGACAAGTACAGCTGGGTCATGTCCCCCCGCTGGCAGCACGGCGACGACCTGCTCCCGCTGGACACCGGCGGCGGGCCCATCGCCCGGCTCTGGTCGACGGCCCTGTCCGGGCGGGTGAACTTCGGCGGCGTCGAGGCCACCGGGCACAGCGTGATCATCCGCCTGCCCAGGACCGCCACCAAGCCCGAGACGACGTTCGAGTGGAAGATCCCCGAACGCAACGGCGAGCTGCTGTCCAACACCCTCGAACGCAACCGCGCCCGCAGCTACTTCCAGGCCTACGCCGCCGCGTGCGCGCTGTACTTCGCCGAGAGGGGGCTGGACGAGGTGCGCAGGGGGCGCACCCAGACCTGGGAGCCGTTCGAGGTGCCGGAAGAGGCGATCAGCTGCGGGTTCACCGAGGCGGTGCGCGGCGTCCTGTCCCACCACATGGTGATCAGGAACGGCAAGATCGCCAACTACCATCCGTACCCGCCGACGCCCTGGAACGCCAGCGTCCGCGACAGCCACGGGACGCCCGGCCCGTACGAGGACGCCGTGCAGAACACGCCGATCTTCGAGGAGAACCCGCCGGAGAGGTTCAAGGGCATCGACATCATGCGGACCGTCCGCAGCTTCGACCCGTGCCTGCCGTGCGGGGTGCACATGTACCTCGGCGACGGCCGGGAACTGCGCAAGCTGCACAGCCCCCATGCCTTCGATGCCACCTGACCAGCAGGGCGGTCCCGTGCGGGCGGCAGGGGAGCGCGTCGAGGCGCTGATCGACGAGCTGGGCGCGCTCGCCGACCCCGTCGCCCGGGCCCGCGCCGAGGAACTGGTCCGCGCCCTGCTCGACCTCTACGGGGCCGGGCTGGAGCGGGTCATGGACATCGTGGTCGAGGACGAGGCCACCGAGGTGCTGCGGCGTCTGGCGGGCGACGAGCTCGTGTCCGGGCTGCTCGTCCTGCACGACCTGCACCCGCTCGGCACCGAGGACCGCGTCCGCGCCGCGCTGGACGCCGTGCGTCCCGCGCTCGGCCTGCACGAGGGCGGGGTGGAACTGCTCGGCGTCGACGAGGCCGGCGTCGTGCGGCTGCGGCTGTCCGGCAACTGCCACGGCTGCGGCTCGTCGCAGGCCACGGTGAGCGCCGCCATCGAGAAGGCGGTGCTGCGCGCCGCGCCGGAGGTGTCCCGCCTGGAGGTGGACGGGGTGGCGGATACCTCCTCGCCGCTCCTGCAGATCCGGCGCCGCCCGCCGGGCCCGTGCCCGGTCCCCGAGGAGGCGGCTCCATGACCACCCCCGGCTCCGGGCTGCGGCGGTTCCGGGAGCCCCGAGGGCCGGCGGCGGAGGTGTGCGAGATGTGCGCCGAGCCGCTGGACGACCGGCACGGCCACGCGGTGGACACCGGCACGCGGGCGCTGCTGTGCGTCTGCGTCGCCTGCCGCCTGCTGCTCTCGCACGGCGGGACCGTCGCCCACGGCCGCTACCGCGCCGTGCCGGACCGCTACCTGTACGTCCCGGCGTTCCGGCTGACGGCGGCCGACTGGGAGGAACTGCAGATCCCCGTGCGCACCGCCTTCCTGTTCCACAACTCGCAGCTCGGGCGGTTCGCGGCGTTCTATCCCAGTCCCGGCGGGGCGACGGAGTCGCTGCTCGACCTGTCCACCTGGGACCGCGTGCTCGCCGCCAATCCCGGGCTTCCGCCGGCCGAGCAGGACGTCGAGGCGTACCTGATCGACCGCGGCCCCGAGGGATTCGCCTGCCACCTGGTCCCGATCGACGCGTGCTACGAGCTGGTCGGGCTGGTCAGGCTGCACTGGAAGGGATTCCACGGCGGCCGGGAGGCGCAGGACGCCATCGCCGCCTTCTTCGAAACGCTGCGCCGCCGCAGCGAGGTGATCGCGGCCGGTGCCGCGCCGGAAGGAACGCCGCAGGGCACGCCGCAAGGTGCGGAGGAGAGGGCGGCGGACGGAGAACCGGAGGGCGCGGCGCGAGGGGCGCGGCAGGGCGCGCCGGCCGGGGAGGGGCGCGGACATGGGTGAGATCGGGTTCGACTGCCTCGGGGTGCGCCCCGACCCGTACGGGGCCTTTCCCACGCTGTTGTTCCGGCTCGGCGTCACCGCGCCGGGCGAGGGCGCCGTCCATGCCATCGCGCTGCGCTGCCAGATCCGCATCGACCCTGGGCGCCGCCGGTACGGCGCCGCCGAGAGCGAACTGCTCGCCGACCTGTTCGGGCACCCCTCCCGCTGGGACGAGACGGTGCGGCCGCTGGTGTTCGCCAACGTGTCGGTCATGGTCCCGCGGTTCACCGGCGCCACCGAGATCGAGCTGCCGGTGCCGTGCGGCTACGACCTGGAGGTGGCGGCGGGCAAGTACTTCGCCTCGCTGGACGACGGCGAGGTGCCGTTGCTGCTGCTGTTCAGCGGCACGGTCTTCGCCAGGGAGGGGGAGGGGTTCACCGTCCGGCAGGTGCCGTGGGACCGCGAGGCGCGCCTCGGGCTGCCGGTCCGGGTGTGGCGGGAGATGATCGACCGCTACTTCCCCGGCGCGGGCTGGCTGCGCCTCAGCAGGGACACGCTGCGCGACCTGCAGCGGTACAAGTCGGAACGCGCGCTGCCGACCTGGGACGAGGCCATGGAGGCCCTGCTCAAGGAGGCGCGCGGATGAGCGTTCCGCCGGGGAAGCCGCTGGAGGCGGGCGCGGCCGTGCGCGTGCCGGCGCGATCGAGAGGAGCGCGCCGATGAGCCTGCCGATGGACATCGCGTGCGAGGTCGCCGACTCCGTCCTGTACGAGGGGTATCTGCTCTACCCCTACCGGGCCTCGGCCGCCAAGAACCGGCTGCGCTGGCAGTTCGGCGTGCTCGTGCCCCCCTCGTTCACGGCGACCGAGGAGCCGTCCGCGAGCGTGACCGAGTGCCTCGCGGAAGGCTCGGCGCACGCGCTGCTGCGCCTGCGGCTGCGGTTCCTGCACGTCAAGGAACGCCGGGTCGAACGCGCGCGGGACGGGGGCTTCGTGCCGGTCCCCGAGCTGACCTGCGACGGCGTCACGCATCTCACCTTCGACGAGGCCACCGCCCGCATGGTGGAGGTCATCGTCCCCATGCCCGGGCTGGTCGGCGCCGAGCGGGCCGTCCTGGTGCGCCTGCCCGGGGACCGCGCCGAGCGGCCGCTGGTGGCGGCCACCGGCGAGGTGCTCGGCCGCGTCGTCGCCGAGCACCGGCCGGTGCGGGCGGTGCTGCGGCTCGCGGCCGAGCGGCAGGACGGTCCGTACGGCCTGCTGAAGGTGCGGGTCACGGTGGAGAACGCCGCCGAGGCGCCGTGCGGCGCCACCCGCGAGGAGGCGCTGCGGCACTCTCTGGTGGCCGCCCACCTGCTCCTGGCGGTGACGGCGGGGTCGTTCCTGTCGCTGATGGACCCGCCGGAGTGGGCGCGCCCGGCCGCCGAGGGCTGCCGCAACGTCAACACCTGGCCCGTCCTCGTGGGCGAGCCGGGGCACCGCGACGTCGTGCTGTCGTCCCCGATCGTCCTGTACGACCATCCCGGCATCGCCCCGGAGAGCCCCGGCGACCTGTTCGACGCGACCGAGATCGACGAGATCCTGCACCTGCGGACGCTCACGCTGACCGAGGAGGAGAAGCGCGAGGCGCGGGCCACCGATCCGCGGGCGGCCGAGATCATCGACCGGGCCGGCGACCTGCCGCCTGAGCTGCTGGAACGCCTGCACGGGGCCATCCGCCACCTCGGCACACCGGCGCGCCGGCCGGAGGAGCCGTCACGGCCTTCCATGGAGGCGCCGGGCCCGCCGTCCGAGCCGTCACGGTCCTTCAGGGAGGCGTCGCGCTCGCCGTCCGAGCCGTTCGTGGAGGTTCCGGGGCCGCCGTCCGAGCCGTCATGGTCGTCGGCAGGCTTCGCGGGGTCGCCGGAGGAGCCGCCGTGGGGCGATCCGGTGAACGGGGCGCGGCCGCCGGCGGAGGAGGCCCGCGTGATCGTCGGCGGCATCGAGATCGGCAGGGGCGCCCGCGTCCGGCTCGTCCCCGGCGTGCGCCCCGCGGACGCGCACGACATGTTCCTCGCGGGCAGGACCGCCCAGGTCGAGGCGGTGCTCCACGACCTCGACGGAGCCCGCTACCTGGCCGTCACGCTGGAGGACGACCTCGGCGCCGACCTGCACCGCTCCCACGGCCGGTTCCTGTACTTCGCCCCCGACGAGGTGGAGCCGGTCGTCGCCGGCGAGGAGGCCGGCGCGTGAAGACCCTGGTCGCGGGCGTGGGCAACGTCTTCCTCGGTGACGACGGCTTCGGTGTCGCCGTGGCCGGGCGTCTGGCGGAGACCGGCGTCCCCGAGGACGTGGTGGTGTCCGACTTCGGCATCCGCGGCGTCCACCTCGCCTACGAGCTCACCGGCGGCGGGTACGACCTGGCGATCCTGGTCGACACCGTGGCCCGTGACGGCCCGCCCGGCACGCTGTACGTCCTGCTGCCCTCACCGGAGCAGGTCCCGGGGACCTTCGTGGACGCCCACGACATGACCCCGGACGCGGTCCTGGCGCTGGCGGGGACCCTCGGCGGCGAGGTCGCGCCCGTCCTGCTGGTGGGATGCCGCCCGGCGGACGTCTCGCCCGGCATGGAGTTGAGCCCGCCGGTCGCCGAGGCCGTCGGCAGGGCGGCGGATCTCGTCCTCGAACTCGTCGAGGAACGGCGGCAGGAACGTCAAGGAATGTCGAGGAACGCCGGCAGGAACGTCGAGGAACGACGACGGGAACGGAGAAGGGAGACAGATGGTGAAGCGAGTGATCATGCTGACCGTCCTGGTGGCGGTCGGCGTCATGGTCTACCGGTCGATCCCGGACTTCAAGCGCTACATGAAGATCCGCCAGATGTGACCCGCGCGCCGGCGGACGGGGCCGTGACGGCCCGGCCGGCCGGTACGCGCACAGCCGAGCAGAAACCGACCTGAGAAGAGGTGGACCGTGCACGAATACGGGATCGCGGAGTCGATCCTCGCCGCGGTGGAGGGACGCGCGGACGGCCGGCGGGTGCGCCGGGCGCGGGTGCAGGTGGGCGCCCTGCTCCGTGTCGCGGAACCCTCCATCAACGACGCCTGGAGCCTGGTCACCGAGGGGACCCTGGCCGAAGGCGCGCGCCTGGACCTGGTCACCCTGCCGGTGCGGCTCACCTGCCGTGACTGCGGGAACACCACCACCTCGGTGGACCCCTACGCGGTGTGCCCCGCCTGCGGGACCACCGACGTCGACACCGAGGGCGGCGACGACCTCGTCCTCGAATCCATCCAGCTCGCGGAGGCGACTCATGTGCCTGGGGATTCCCGGGGAGATCGTGGAAATCCTGTCGGATCGTCCTGACCTGGCGAAGGTCGACGTCAGCGGCGTGCGGCGGGCCATCAACATCGGCCTGCTGGAGGGGGAGCCCCTCGCACCCGGCGACTGGATCCTCATCCACGTCGGCTTCGCCCTGTCCAAGATCGACGAAGTGGAGGCACGGTCGGCTCTCGACTTCCTGGAGAGCATCGGCCAGGCCTACGAGGACGAGATGGCCGCCCTCCGCGACTCCGTGATCGAACAGGGGTGACGCCGATGAGGTTCGTCGACGAGTACCGCGACGCGGGCAAGGCGCGGGCGCTGGCCGCGCGCGTCGCCGCGCTGTGCGAGCCCGGTCGCGCGTACAAGTTCATGGAGGTGTGCGGCGGGCACACCCACACGATCTACAAGCACGGGCTGGAGGACTACCTGCCCCCGCAGATCACGCTTGTGCACGGCCCGGGATGCCCGGTCTGCGTCATCCCGATGGGCAGGGTGGACGACGCGATCGCCATCGCCGAGCAGCCCGACGTGATCATGACCTCGTTCGGCGACATGATGCGCGTCCCGGGCGGAAACGGGTCCTTCCTGGACGCCATGGCGCGGGGCGCGGACATCCGCATGGTCTACTCTCCGCTGGACGCCCTCAAGATCGCCCGCGACAACCCGGACAAACGGGTCGTCTTCCTGGCCATCGGGTTCGAGACCACGGCCCCGTCCACCGCGATGACCGTCATGCGCGCGGCGACCGAGCGCATCGGCAACTTCTCGGTCTTCTGCAACCACGTGACGATCGTCCCGGCCATCAAGGCGATCCTGGACTCGCCCGATCTGCGGCTCGACGGCTTCATCGGCCCCGGCCACGTCTCGGCGGTGATCGGCTGCCGGCCGTACGGCTTCATCGCCGAGGACTACGGCAAGCCGCTCGTGGTCGCGGGGTTCGAGCCGCTGGACGTTCTCCAGGCCGTCCACCGCAATCTCCAGCAGCTCGCCGAGGGGCGGGTGGAGATCGAGAACCAGTACGGGCGCGTGGTGCCCTGGGACGGCAACCCCAAGGCGCTCGCGGTGATCAACGAGGTGATGGAGCTGCGCCCGACGTTCGAATGGCGCGGGCTGGGGTTCATCTCGGACTCCGCGCTGTCCGTGCGCGAGCGGTACGCCGGCTTCGACGCCGAGCGCGTGTTCCGCATCCCGGGCGCCCGGGTCGCCGACCCCAAGGCCTGTCAGTGCGGCGAGGTGCTCAAGGGCGTGCTCAAGCCGTGGGAGTGCAAGGTGTTCGGCACCGCCTGCACCCCCGAGACGCCGATCGGCACCTGCATGGTGTCCTCGGAGGGGGCCTGCGCGGCGTACTACAACTTCGGCCGCTTCTCGCGCGACCGGGTCAGGGAGGCGACGCGCACGTGAACGGCGACGAGAACACCCTCGCCCTGGGCGAACGCGGGCGGCCGGCGCCGAACCGCGAGGAACTGGTCCTGGAGCGCATCGAGCGGGTCCGCCGCAGCCGGCCGCGCCTGCGCGAGGAGCTGATCACCCTCGCCCACGGCGCCGGAGGCAAGGCGAGCCGCACGCTCGTCGAGGCGGTCTTCCTGGAGGCCTTCCGCAATCCATTCCTCGAACCCCTGGCCGACGGCGCCGTGCTGGAGGCGATGGAGCACGGCGAGCCGGCCTTCACCACCGACTCCTACGTGGTGACCCCGCTGTTCTTCCCCGGCGGCGACATCGGGGACCTGGCGGTCAACGGCACCGTCAACGACCTGGCGATGTGCGGGGCGCGGCCGGCCCACCTGTCGGCCGCGTTCATCCTGGAGGAGGGCTTCCCGATCAGGGACCTGCGCCTGATCGTCGCCACCATGGCGGAGGCGGCCCGGGCGGCCGGCGTGACCATCGTCACCGGCGACACCAAGGTCGTCCAGCGGGGCAAGGCCGACGGCTGCTACATCACCACGGCCGGCGTCGGCACCGTCCCGGCCGGTGTGCGGCTCGGCGCCTCCGCCGTCCGGCCGGGCGACGCGGTCATCGTGTCGGGGCCGATCGGCGAGCACGGCGTCACGGTGATGCTCGCGCGCGGCGGGCTCGACATCGAGGCCGACGACCTGGTGTCCGACACCGCGCCGCTCAACGGCCTGACCGCCCTCCTGCTCGACGCCTGTCCCGGCGGCCGGGTGCGGTGCCTGCGGGACGCGACCCGCGGCGGGGTGGCCACCGTGCTGAACGAGATGGCGCAGGCGGCGGAGGTGGCGGTGGTCGTCGCGGAGGAGGCGGTCCCGGTGCGCCCCGCCGTGCGCGGCGCGTGCGAGCTGCTCGGCATCGACCCGCTGTACGTCGCGTGCGAGGGCCGCATGGTGGCCGTGGTGGCCGGTGACTCCGCCGACGCGGCGCTGGCGGCCCTGCGCTCGCACCCGCTGGGGGAGGGCGCCGCCGTCGTGGGCCGGATCGCCGAGGACCCGCCCGGACTCGTCCTGCTCAAGACCGGCTTCGGCGGCACCCGCATCGTCGACGTCCTCGTCGGCGATCCGCTGCCCCGCATCTGCTGAACGCGAGGGCGCGGGCATCCGGCCGTCCCGCCCACGGGCCGTCCGGTACGGCATTGTCGAGTGGGTATGTACCCATTTACGGAAGCATGTCTGATTCGATGGCCGGCGAAGGTCGTCGGCTTCTGATGGGGTGAGGTCATGGTGCAGCCACAACAGCCGGTCGCGAGCGACATGCCGGACCTGGAGGAGATCCGCAGGCAGGTGCACCGCGACGTCGTCATGGCGGGCGACCGCGCGTTCGACAGCCCGCCCCGCGGCGCCGTCCGCCCTCCGCGCATGATGAGCGAGGTGGAGCGGCACGGCGTGTCCCCGATCGACAGCGAAGCCACCTCGCCGCTGGACGTCGGCCCGAGCACCACCGGTCGCGGCGAGCGCATCGCGCACCACAGGCGGGAGCCCGGACGCCGCAGTAGGGTCGGCTTCGAGGGCCCGGCCCGCCGCCCGTACGGCGTCTCGGTCCCCGAGGACGCCACCGGCGTCGGCGCCTCGGGCCCCATCCACGAGGACAGCCCGTACCTGCCCCCCGGCGACCAGGCCGGCTGAGCGGCAACGGCGAAAGCCCGAGCCGAACGCCGCGTCAGCCGCTCGGCCTCGGGCCCTCGTCGTATCGCGTGTGACGATCATCCCCTCCGCGCCCCGGCGGCGCTCCGCCCCGGCCCGTTCTGTCAGCCGCCGCAGGCCGCGAAGAAGAAGGTGTTCTTGACCCGGTAGGTGTCGCGGACCCGGACGGCGCCGATGCCCGGATCCACCTCGAGGATGTGCATCCTGCCGTTGGTCACGTCGCCGGTGAGGACGTGCAGGGTGACCTGGCGGGTGCCGGTCCAGTCGACCATGTCCGGCGCCAGGCCGCCGGGCAGCTTCACCCGCACGCTGCTCACCACGGCGTTCGACCGCAGGTCGTACAGCTTCAAAGTCCGGGAGCCCGCCGAGTGGAACGCGACCAGGCGGCCGTCCGCGTGCAGCGCCATCGGGCCATCCTGCGCGGCGATCTGCGGCGGCACCTGCCGCGCCGTCTCTTCGCCGCTCAGGTCATAGGTGATGATCTTCGTGGTGTTCTCGTCGGTCCGCCGCGTGGTGAGCACCTCGTCCTCGTCTCCGCTGAACCCCAGGAAGCCGTCCCCCGCCGGCAGGGAGCCCAGCCGCCGGCCGGTCGCCACGTCGTACAGCCACAGGAACCTCTCGTCGGAGCCGTCGTGCACGGCCAGCCTGTCTCCGCCGAGCGACAGGGCAAGGTCGAGGGCGATCATGTTCGTTCCCCTGGGCAGCGCGGCCGCCGGCATGACGTGGACCTTCCCGGTGAGCTCCCGTACCACCAGACGGTCGTCGCGTTCGCGCACGTACGCGATGTACCCGCCATTGCCGCTGACCGCGATCGGGGCCGGCGAGTCCTTCCGCACCTTGCGGTGAGCGTCCCGGGGGAACACCCGCGCGTCGGGCAGCTCCCTCAACGCGAAAGGCTCTGATGGAAGAGCACCCGGCCCGGATCAGGACCTGGCGTTCCGGCCGAGGGCGTGCCCGACCCCGAGGAGATCGGCAGGCGACATCGTCGGCACGCCGGCCGGCATCGCCATGACGTGATCGAGGCTTCAGAGCGCTCGTGTCATGTACACGCTGTTCGGGTCGAGGCGATAGTCCGCGAAAGGCTCGCAGTACGCGAAGCCGAACTTCTCGTACAGCTTCCGTGCGGGCAGGAAGAACTCCTCCGAGCCGGTCTCGAGGCTCAGCCGGGCGAACCCCATGCGCGCCGCCTCGGTGATGATGTGCTCCAGCAGCATGGACGCGATGCCGCTCCGCTTGCGCTCGGGAGTCGTGCGCATCGACTTCACCTCGGCGTGGCCCGCGTCCAGCCTCTTGATCGCACCGCAGCCCACCAGGACGTCACCGTCCATGGCCGACCAGAACGTGATCTCGGGCTTGCGAAGTTCGTCCAGGTCGAGGGCGTGCACGCTCTCAGGCGGGGTGATGGACCGCATGTCCTTCAGATGCGACTCGAGGAACGCGGCGATCCGCGAGCCGGAGAGGTCGTCGACGATGATCGTGATGCTGTCGCTCACTCGTACTCCGGGGGTCGGCTCCACAGGTAGGTGCGCGATCCAGCGTAGGCCGCCTCCGGCCGGAGGCGATCGCGGTCAGGCACGTGTGGCGAGGCGTGGTCGGGTGTCGTCAGGCATGCGGTGAGGCGCGGTCAGCCGTCGTCGGGCTCGCTCCGAACGCCATGCGCATCCCGGCCCGGCCGTCCGGAGCGGTTCGCGAAAGATGTTCCGGGGAGGTGGCGCCCCGCGGCCTCCGAGCCCTGCCGGAGGCGCCGAGGAGGTTGGAATCGAGTCCGCACTCCTCGGGCCGGTCGGGGTCACGCGGGTTTGATGGTGGCCAGTTGTACGAGGAGCAGGACCAGTCGGTAGGCGTCGGCGAAGCCGGCGGCGGTGAAGGCGACCGTACGGCCGCCCTCGGCGCGTGAGACGCCCGGCACGAGCGTCGCCAGGTCGACCGTGACCGGACTGTACAGGTCGACCTCGACGTCGAGCGGTCCGTCGATGGTCAAAGGAGGGACCGTCGCACGCCGGCTGATCGCGTCGGCGGCGGCCCGGCGCAGCCGTTCCCGGACCTCTGCTGGGTGCGGGGCGACGGCGGCGGCCTGGCCGAGGGCCTGTTTGACCGCGACGGTGACGGCCGAGGGGACCAGGTCGCGCAGTTCGGCGCAGGCGGTGTCATCGCCGCTGAGCAGCACGACCGGCACGCCCAGATGCCCGGCCATGGCGGCGTTGAGACCGATCTCGCCCAAAGATCGCCCACCCACGCGCACGTCGAGGATCTCGCCGCTCATGGTGTGCGCCAGCACGGCCGGCCCGCCACCGGCGCGGGCGTGGTAGCCGACGAGCAGAACCGCGTCGGTGTCCTCGTCGAGCCCGCCGAGCATGCCCAGCGGTCGCGGCTTGCCGCGCACCAGGTGTGCCCGCCGGTCGAGTTCCTCGGGCAGCAGATTGCGGAACGGCCCGTGCGCGTCGGCGACCCAGACCACGGCGGAGGGTTCGGCGTCCAGGACGCCAGCGATCACGGCGTTCGCCTCGGCCGTCATCAGGACGCGGCCGCGCTCGTAGTCGTAGCGGTCCGGATTCGTCTCGGAGGGATGCACGATCCCCGAGATGCCCTCCATGTCGACAGAGATCAGCACCTTCATGCCCAGGCACCCTACGCGTTCCACGCCCGAGGCCGTCCCTCCCGCGCACATTCGGCGCACGGGTGGAGAGCGTCCCGGCCAGGCGCGGTGGGGGAGTACGAACGGGCCGCGTTTTCATCTTGCTCTTATACGGACCGCGTAGAACGAGGTCATGACTGATTCCCCCGCCGCCGCGAAGGTGCTGGTCGTCGACGACGAGCCGAACATCCGCGAGTTGCTGTCCGAGGCGCTCGGCCTCAATGGCTTCGCGGTGCGGACCGCCTCCAGCGGGAGAGCGGCGCTCGACGCGGTGGCGCGGGAGCGGCCCGACATCATCGTGCTGGACGTGATGCTGCCCGACCTCGACGGGTTCACCGTGGCGCGCAGGTTGCGCGAGGCGCCCGACAGCCCGCTGGTGCTCTTCCTGACCGCCAAGGACGCGGTCTCCGATCGCATCGCCGGCCTGACCGCCGGAGGCGACGACTACGTCACCAAGCCCTTCAGTCTGGAGGAGGTGGTCCTGCGGCTGCGCGCCATCCTGCGCCGGATCCGGCCGCCGGAGGAGCGGATCGACGACGACGTGCTGCGTTACGCGGACCTGGAGCTCGACGAGGAGGCCCACACGGTGCGGCGGGCCGGACGGGCGATCCACCTGTCGCCGACGGAGTTCGCCCTGCTGCGCTATCTGATGATCAATGCCGAGCGGGTGGTGAGCAAGACGCAGATCCTGCAGCGGGTCTGGGATTTCGATTTCGACGGTGACACCAGGATCGTGGAGTCCTACATCAGTTACCTGCGACGGAAGATCGACGCCGGTGGCGAGCCGCTGATCCACACCTCGCGGGGCGTGGGTTACCGGCTGCAGGGCCCGTCATGAGGGTGGCAGGCCGCCCGTGGCCGCTGCGGCTGCGGCTGCTGGCCGCATTGGTGGCGCTGTGCGCCACGGGCCTGGCGGTCTTCGCGGTGGCAGGGGTGCTGCTGCTGAAGCGCTCCCTGCTGTCGCGGGGGCGAGGCCGAGCGGATGAGCGTGCTGGTGGAGGACATGCTGCCGCTGGCCCGCCTCGATCAGGAGCCCACCCTGGAACCGAGCACGGTGGACCTGCGCGTGCTGGCGGGCGACGTGCTCCAGGCCGCTCAGGCCCGCGACCGCGAACGGCCCATCCAGCTTCCCCTGTACCGCCCCCATGACTGAGACTGTTCACCTCCGGTTGGGCCGCAGTTCACACATTATTCCCAGCTTCGTCGTGTCGGATGTGCGCTGACACGGAAGGAGGGACATGCTGCGAAGGTTTCGCCGACAGATCGTCTCCAGAAGTCAGAGCCCTGAACCGGCGGCGGCACTCGCGGACGGCGACGCGGGTCACCGGCTGCGCGCGCCGAGCGCGCTGCACGCCTTCAACCGCTACGAGATCAAGTATCTGATCGACAGTGATCAGGCGGACGACCTGCGCGCGGAGATGGAACGGCGGCTCGATCGCGACAGGCACTGTCCCGAAGAGGGCTACAGCATCTGGAGCGTCTACTACGACACCCGGCGACTGCGCTTCTACTGGGAGAAGATCGAGGGCCTGAAGTTCCGCCGCAAACTGCGCGTGCGCCACTACGGCGACCGGTTCTCGATCGACGAGAGGACCCCGGTGTTCGTGGAGATCAAGCAGCGGATCAACCGGGTCACCCAGAAACGCCGGGTGAGCCTGCCGTACGCCGACGCGCTGGGTCTGTGCGACGACCGGCGGATGGTCGAGCACGAGCCGTCGCAGCGGGCCTTCCTGGAGGAGGTCCTCGACCTGGTTTCCCGGCTCGACCTGCGGGCCACCGCGATGACCGGCTACACCCGCCACGCCTACATGGGCCGCGACGCCGACGTCGGTCTGCGCGTCACCTTCGACCGGCGCATCCGCGGCCGCGATCGCGACTTCCACCTCGGCGCCGACGCGGAGAACCGGCTCATCGTGCCGCCCCGCAAGGCGATCATGGAGGTCAAGGCCAACGAGCGGGTGCCGTACTGGCTGACCGACCTGACCGCCGCCAGGAACCTGCAGGTGGTGCGGGTCTCGAAGTACTGCCAGGGCGTGGAGGCCTACGGGCTGGCGCCGCGCTCGATCTTCCACATCCCCGATCACGATCATGCTCTCGGCCGCGACCGGTCGATGGACCACCCGGAGGCCTGACCCCTCATGCCCTTCTCCTTTCAGGATCTGTCCGGCACGTTCAGCGTGGCCGACATCGCCATCGCCCTGTCGCTGTCGTTCGTGCTGAGCGCGATGATCGGCTGGGTGTACCGGGCCACGCACCGCAACGTGTCCTACAGCCAGTCCTACGTGCAGACCCTGGTCATCCTCGGCATGCTCATCTCACTGATCATGCTGGTGGTCGGCTCCAACATCGCCCGCGCCTTCGCGCTGGTCGGCGCCCTTTCCGTGGTCCGCTTCCGCAACGCCATCAAGGAGACCCGCGACGTCGGTTTCATCTTCCTGGTGATGGGCGTCGGCATGGCGGTCGGCACCCGCTTCTACGTGCTCGCCATCGCGGCCGCGGTGGCGATCTCCCTGATCATCGTGGTCATGTACCGCTTCAACTGGTTCGCGCTCAACGTGCGACGCCAGGTCGTCAAGGTGCAGGTGCCGTCGGACGAGGACTACACGCACGTCATCCAGGACGTGCTGATCCAGCACACCGACGAGTTCGAACTGGTCAGCATGGAGTCCATCAGGGCAGGGGCGCTGATTGAGCTGATGTACACGGTCAAGATAAAGAAGGGCAGCGAGCCGTCCGAGGTGATCGCGGCGTTGCGCGAGCGCAACCACGGCCAGTCGGTCACCGTGCTGACCGGATACGACCAGACCGACCTGTAGCCGGCCATGACACCACCCGCCCGCCGTCTCCGGCACCGGATCCCGGTCAAGCTGCGGCACAACTACAAGCTCGTCGCGCTGTGCGCGGCATTCCTGGCCGTCTGCTGGGGCGTGTTCGGCAACGGAACGGTCCGCCCCTACGTCGCCACCGCCCAGACCGCCTCCGCCGGCGCCGTCACCCAGAACCTCACAGGGACCAAGAACCTGTTCGACACTTCGCTGCCGCACGAGGTGAAGCTCACCTTCACCGACGAGGCGTACGAGGACATGCTGGGCGAATACTTCAACGACGGCGAGAAGAAGTACGTCGAAGCCGACCTGACGATCGACGGCACCCGCGTCCAGAGCGTGGGCGTCCGCCTCAAGGGCAACTCCACGCTGGCGGGGCTGACCTGGAAGGGCAAGTCCCGTATGGGAGGGCCGGGCGGCTTCCCCGGTGGCCGGGGCGGACAGCCGCCCGAGGGCTTTCAGCCGCCCGAGGGTTTCCAGCCTCCCGAGGGTTTCCAACCCCCTGAGGGCTTTCAGCCTCCCGAAGGCTTCCAACCCCCTGAAGGATTCCAACCGCCCGGCGATGGACAGCCGCAGACCGGGCAACCCCCGACCGGGCAACCCCAGCCTGTCCAACCCCAGCCTGGGCAGCCTCCACGCGGCGGGTTCGGCGGGCTCGCGTCGCTCAAGGCCGAAGAGCCGGAGAAATTGCCCTGGCTGATCCGCTTCGACGAATTCGTGGAGGGACGCCGTTACCAGGGCCACAGCCAGATCGCCGTACGCCCTGCCGCCATGGGGTCGAACACGCTGCTCAACGAGGCGCTCGGCATCGCGCTGGTCGGCGCCTCCGGCGAACCGACCCAACGCTCCACCTACAGCGCCTTCACCGTCAACGGCCGTGCCTCCACACCGCGCCTGCTCGTGGAGTACCTCGACGAGGACTACGCCGCGAGCCTCGGCGAAGGCGTCCTGTACAAGTCACTGGCCTCCGGCTCCTTCACCTACAAAGGCGAGGACCAGACCGAGTACACAAACGACTTCAAGCAGATCAACCAGGTCGGTGGCAAGGATCGGCAACCGGTCATCGACCTGATCAAGTGGGTCAACGAGGTCTCCGGCGCCGAGTTCGCCGCCGGGCTCGCCGAACGCCTGGAGGTGGAATCGTTCGCCCGCTACGTAGCCCTGCAGAACATCATGATGAACTTCGACGACATGGCCGGCCCGGGCAAGAACTACTACCTCTGGTACGACCAGGACACCAAGAAGTTCACGGTCATCACCTGGGACCTCAACTTCGCCTTCAACGGTGACGCGAAACTGGGCGTGCACGAGACGGCGAGCATGGGCATGGGTCCCGGCCGACCTCAACAGGGCCGAGCCCAGCAGCCGCAGGGGCAGCGGCCGGAGGGCGTCACCCCGCCCGAGGAAGGCCGGCGGCGTCCGGCGGGCGGCATGATGCGCATGGGCCACCCGCTGAAGGAGAAGTTCCTCAAGACGCCCGCCTTCAAGAAGGTCTACGAGGAGCAGTACCGGGTCCTGTATCGAAAGCTCCTGGCCGGCGGCACGGCCTCCGCGCTGCTCGACGGCCTGGTCGCGAGCTACAAGCGCAACGAGCGAGCGGATGTCGCGGAGATCGACGCCGAGGCGAAGGCACTGCGGACCACGCTTCGCACGCGAACGGAGAGCCTGCGATCCGACAAGGTGATCAGCGGTTCGTAGGCGACCTCCTCGCACAGACCCCGGCGCGAGACGGCCGGCCGTCTCGCGCCGGCCTCATCAGAGCACGCATCGCCAAACGGCCCGCTCTCACTCACGACGTCCTCACCCATGACGTCCAGGTTCCTCGCCTCCGCGCTCTAGGAGGCGCCGCGCCGCCGAGACGTGGTCAGGGGCCGGCGACCTTTGTCGTCGCGACGTGGGGGAGGACCTCGGAGCCGATCAGGGCGATGTGGTCCAGGTCGTGGATGTCGAAGATGAACAGGTAGACGGTGTCGATGCCCATCGCGCCGAAGCCCGCGATGCGCTCGGCGACCTGGTCGGGGGAGCCGATGGCCGCCGTGCTGCGGAAGAAGTCCGCCTGGATGGCGGCCGCGCGGCGCTCCACGTCGGCGGGGGTGGACCCGCAGGCGACGGCCAGCGCCGTCGAACGCCGCGGTTCGCCGGGGTCGCGGCCGATGCGCTCGCAGGCCCGGGTGAAGACGGTCATCTGCTCGCGCAGGTCGCCGCCCAGCCCGGTGTTGTACTCGGAGGCGTACCTTGCGGCGATCGCCGGGGTTCGCCGTGGCCCGGTGCCGCCGATCAGGATCGGTGGGTGCGGCGTCTGGACCGGCCGGGGCGGGGTGCGGTTGTCCTCGACGCGATAGTGGACGCCCTCGAAGGAGAACCCGCGGTCGGCGCCGGCGGGCGTGCGCCACAACCCGGTGATGATGGCGAGCTGCTCTTCCAGCCGGTCGAAGCGCTCGCCCGTGTCCGGGAACGGGAGGCCGAACGCGGCATGCTCCCGGGCGAACCAGCCGGTGCCGAGTCCGAACTCGACGCGGCCGCCGCTCATCTCGTCCACCGAGGCGACGATGGCCGCCAGCAGGCCGGGGGCGCGGAACGTCCCTGCGGTCACCAGCGTGCCGAGCCGTACGCGCTCGGTGTCCCGGGCAAGCCCGGCGAGTGTCGTCCAGGAGTCGGTCGGCCGGTAGATCCGGTCCTCCGGGTCGACGCCGAGCAGGTGGTCGGAGCGGAAGAACCCGTCGAACCCGCTGCGCTCGGCGGCGAGCGCGAGCGCGCGGATGTCCTCGTAGCGGGCCCCGTGCAGCGGCTCCATGAGCACACGAAGCCTGATCCCGACCCTGTCCGTTCCCGCCACGTGACGACACCGCCTTCCGGACGCGCTCCGAGCGCCGCGCCGACGCACAGGGTGGTGCCGGCGCCCGTCACCGCCGGACGGCGCGTGTGCGCGCGGCGGCGAACGGACACGGGGCGGACGCGGCGCCTCGTGGATCAGCCGTGATGATCTCACTATGCAGAATGGCGGCCGCACGGGCAATACACGAGCGCACGTCACTCCGATCAGCCCGCACCGGGTGGCGGCAGGGGCGGTCCGGTGGGTGACGGCGTTGACCGACCGACCGACCGGCGGGCCGCCGGCCGCTGGTGAACTGCGGCAGTGGCCGGCGGCGATGTGCTGCTTCTTGCCGGTTATCGCTACGTGGCGGTTGAAGGCTCAGAAGCCGGGCTGGTCGTGCTTCACCCCGCGCATGAACGACCGCCAGGCGGTAGGAGAACAGACCACGGCCGGCCCATTGGGACGCTTGCTGTCGCGCATGGCCACGGCACCGGACAGGTTGAGGGCGACCTCAACGCAATTCCCGCCGGTGTTGCCACTACGAGAACTCTTCCGCCATGCCGCCCTGGAGAGATCCACGGCGATCGAATCTAGTGATTCCACTGGGCTCTCGCTTCCCTGATCTTCTCGAGAGAATCAATCGGACGAAATGCCTGTGCTCTCAGCCTGTCATACTGCCCCCAGATATCGGTGACAAGATCGTGTTCTGAGGAGACTTCGCCCTTCCCTGCCGACTCTATGGAGACGGCTGTCGGCGCGTCCGGTAGTTCGGCGATGGTGAAGCTCGACAGCAGGCCGTCGGTGCAGGGGCTGTCGTAGGGGACCACCTGCACGGTGATGTGGCGGCGTTCGGCGAGGTCCGTCAGGTAGTCGAGTTGGTCGCGCATCACCTTGGCGTTTCCCAGGGGGCGCTTGAGCACCCATTCGTCGATGAGCACCCAGAGCTCCGGTGGCCTGTCCTGTTCGAGGATCTGCTTGCGCCGCACGCGGGCGAGGACCCGTTGCTCGATCTCCTCTGGCGGGGCGGCGCGGCCTCCCTCGAAGACCGCCCGCGCGTACTCCTCCGTCTGCAGGAGGCCAGGGACGAGCAGGGGGTCCCAGCTTCGAAGCGCTCGTGCTCGCGGCTCAATGTCATCCAGCCATCTGACAAACCATATCGGGCTGGACGGAGAGGCGATATTCCGGTAGAGCCGGGAGAAAAGGTCGCCGGTTCTCAGCGCCACGTCGCATCGTGCCGCTAGATCCCTGTTCGGATTCCGGTCGCCGATCTCGATATGGCCGACGAGCGATGACGAGACGCCGAGATGCGCGGCAAGGCGGGCCTGGGACAGCCTCGCCTCTCTGCGTACTCGCGCCAGCTCACGGCCGAAGCGCTGAACTGGAGAAAGGCGTGGATCGAGATCGTTTCCCATTGTCGCCTCCGGGGTTCTCCTGTGGCGTGCATGACATTCGATGACGCGAATGCTGACGTGTGGTCACGCCGTGCGGGGGTTTCTGTCGGTCGATTGTCGGCGGAAGTTCTTCCCGTCGACAGGTTATAAGTCGGCACTCTGGAAGTCCGAACTTTTATCCGGACGATGTCATGACGGTGCGGCGACAATTCGCCTCGCTAATGGATTAATCCGGACAGAGGTGATCGCGGTCTCTGGATTATCGGAAGAACGGTGATGCGCTGATGAGTGCTGAGGCGGTACGCACGGCGAAGCTCATGGGCCTGGTGGATCTGCCGATGGAGACGGCGTCGGTTCCGCGAGCCCGCAGGCAGGTCGGCGCCCTCCTGCGGGCGGCCGGTCATATGGATGCGGACGATGCCGAGCTGCTGGTCGGCGAACTGGTCGCGAACGCGGTCAAGCACGCGGACTCGCGGCGGTCCTCCGGCGTCTTGACGGTCGCTGTGTTCCGTCGCCGTGGCGCCTTCCGCGTCGAGGTGGCCGACGGCGGCTCCACGATCTCGGCTCCCCGGGTGCCCGCCGAGCTGGACGCGGACAGCGAGGGAGGCCGAGGACTGTGGCTGGTGAGAGAGCTGGCCGCGTCGTGGGGGTGGTACGAGAACGTGGCGGGACGGGTGGTCTGGTTCGAGGTGACCGGACGATGAAGCCGGGCGGTATGGACGCTGATATGGGCGGCGAACATCACGCGCTGCTGGCGACGCTGCAGCATGGCCTGGCCGAGTACGGAATCTTCGCGCGCCTGGCCGAAACGCCGCCTTACGCGGCCGGCCCGGAACCCGGTGATGCCCTTCCTCGTGTTCCGCCGTGGCTGGAGATAGTAGGAAGGGACGGAGAAGCTCGCGCGGCGGTCACGGTCGTCCGTGCCGCGCAGCGGTTCTCATACAGGGTGAATCCCCGAATGGGCGACGCGTATCGGATGCTGTTCCCGGTCGATGAGATCGCGGAGGCGGTCGCCTACATCATCGCCGAGGCCCGAAAGTGGGAGGACGATCACTCCCGTGCCGGGGAGCGCGCTTGTCGGGGAGGGTGAACAGGTCGTCGGTGATCGTGAGGCAGTGGGCCAGAAGTGTGGCGACTTGCGGGGGCATCAGCGCGATGGTCGTGAGGGCGGCCGAGGTGAGCGGCAGCGGGTGCAGCAGGTACTCGCCGCGCACGTCCTCTCTGGCCTCGGGGCCTGACCGGGCCGCGAAGTCGTACCGGAGGATCCTGGCCAGGTAGATGTGCTGGCGGTCCGGCCCGCTGTCGACCACGCCGAGCAACGAGTGGATCTCCGCCTGACCGGCCAGTTCCTCCTGGATCTCGCGGTGCAGCGCCGCTTCCAGCCCGTCGTCGGCGGGCTCCACGCCGCCCCCGGGGAGCACCCAGTAGGGCGCCTGCCCCGGCCTGACCCGCTTGATGGTCAGGAAGTGCCCGTCGCCGGTGATCAGAACGGCCCGCACTCTCTCACCGATGACGCCCATGATCCTCGCCTCCGCGTCCCGGGGAACCGCCGCGCTGCCGAGACGTGGTCGGGGACCGGTCACATTCGTCGCGGCGACGTGCGGGAGGACCTCGGAGGCGACCATGGCGATGTGGTCCAGATCGTGGATGTCGAAGATCCGGACTTCCGGGTCAGGTGGACACCGGGGGCTCGGCGCGCTCGTAGCGGAGGAGGACGACGCCGTTGCCGAAGGTGCGGGTCTCGGCGAGGCGGAGTGGGATCTTGGCGCCGGAGAGGGGGAACAGGGGCTTGCCCGCGCCGATGAGCACCGGGTGGACGTAGATGGCGTACTCGTCGACCAGGTCGAGCCGCATGAAGGCCGAGATGAGGTCGGCGCCCCCGAGCGCGAGGTCTCCGCCGGGCCGCGCCTTGAGGGCCCTGATCTCGTCGGCGTCGACCTCCCGGAGGATGGTGGTGCTCCAGTCGGCCTTCTCCAGGGTCCGGGAGAACACGATCTTGGGCGTGTCACGCCAGATGCCGGCGAACTCCTTCACGGGCCCGGTGTTCGCCGGGTCGGAGTCGGCGGTGGGCCAGAACTCGGCCATGAGCTCATGGGTGACGCGGCCGCTGATGAATGCGCCCATCGCCTGAAGCCGCTGGTTGAAGTGCTCGTGCAGCTCGTCGTCGACCATGTGCCAGTCGATCTCGCGGTTCGGGCCCTCCATGTAACCGTCGAGGGACACGGACATGGAGCAGATGATCTTTCTCATCGATGTCCTTCGCTCGCCGAGTCCTCACCGTATCGCACAAGTGTGCGAAATGGAGGGGTGGAGATCACCTCGCTGCACCGGGTTCGCGTGGCGCGTCGTGGTCTCGCGGAGGACGCGGTGGGAGAGTGGGGGCATGGGTGTCGGGGTACGGGTGGGGGTCTTTCTGCCGGCGGCCGGGTTTCCCGGGATGGACCACGGTGAGGTCCTCGCCGCGGCCGTGGAGGCGGCGGTGGCCGCCGAGCGGGCCGGGTTCGACGACGTGTGGATCGCCGAGCACCACTTCATGTCGTACGGCATGTGCCCCTCGGCCGTGACGCTCGCCGGGTACGTGCTGGGCCGCACCGAGCGCGTGACGGTCGGCACGGCGGTGAGCGTGCTGTCCACCTGTCACCCGGTGGCGCTCGCCGAGCAGGCCGCGCTGCTCGACCGCGTCTCCGGCGGCCGGTTCCGGCTCGGCGTCGGGCGTGGCGGCCCCTGGGTGGACCTGGAGGTCTTCGGCACCGGGCTCGACCGGTACGAGAACGGCTTCGAGGAGAGCCTGGACGTGCTGCTCGCCGCCCTCGGCCGTGAGCGGGTCTCCGCCGAGGGCGAGCGGTTCCGCTTCCGGGAGGTCGCGATGGTGCCCCGCCCTGCCCGGCCGATGCTCCCGGTCGTCGCGGCGACCTCGGCGGGCACCG
Organism: Sphaerisporangium dianthi; assembly: GCF_042654065.1. Taxonomy (NCBI): domain Bacteria; kingdom Bacillati; phylum Actinomycetota; class Actinomycetes; order Streptosporangiales; family Streptosporangiaceae; genus Sphaerisporangium; species Sphaerisporangium dianthi. The sequence goes on from NZ_JBHSFP010000005.1 coordinate 221,617, forward strand.
TCCGCCTGGCGGCGGCGCGCGGGCTGCCCATGCTGCTCGGCATGCACGTCGGCGACGCCGAGAAGGCCGCGATGGTGGAGGAGTACACCGCCGCGGCGGGCGACCTCGGCGGGCCGGAGGTGGCGCACGTGGCGGCGGGGGTCGCCTACGTCGCGGACACGACCCGCGAGGCGGTCGCGGTCATGGAGGAGACGCTGCCGCGCTGGCTCGGGCCGGGCCTTTCGGGCTACCGGCCGGTGGACGGCCGCCCGTACGTCCCGAAGGACCCGGTCGAGTACGCCGGCCTGCTCTGCCGCCTGCATCCGGTCGGCTCACCCGGGCACTGCGCGGACACGATGCTCACCACGATCGAGCGCACCGGCGTCCGCCACCTGATCCTGCTGGTGGAAGGGGCGGGCGACCCGGCGCTCACCATCCGGAACATCGCCCGTCTCGGCGCCGAGGTCCTCCCCAAGGTCCGGGCCTCCGCCTGAACGCCGGCGCGAGCGGCGCTTCGGCACGTCCACGATGGCCGGTGATCCGACCGGAAAGGGCACCGGGTCGTCGCGGGTGGCGCCAGCGGAAAACGGTTTCGGAGGCTGAAAGGCAGCCCCTAATGTGGCCGCCATGACGACACAGGTGATCGTGCTCAATGGCGGATCCAGTGCGGGCAAATCCCAGATCGTCCGGCATCTGCAGGCCCTTCTGCCGCAGCCATGGCTTGCCATGGGGGTCGACTCGCTCATTGACGCGATGCCTCTATCGATGCGGACGTCGGACGCGGGAATCGAGTTCGCCCCGGACGGCGGGGTGAGTGTCGGGCCGGAGTTCATGAGGTTGCAAGCGGCGTGGATGGCAGGGATCGCCGCGATGGCCCGCGCGGGCGCTCAGGTCGTCATCGACGACGTCTTCCTCGGCGGAGCGGGGACCCAGCAGCGGTGGCGGCGGGTCCTCGACGGGCTGGACGTCCTGTGGGTCGGCGTCAGGTGCGACAGCGCGATCGCCGCGGCGCGCGAGACGGCCCGGCCCGACCGCGTCCGGGGCATGGCCGCCGCTCAGGCGGAGGTCGTCCACGAAGGTGTGGTCTATGACCTGGAAGTGGACACCACCCGGACCGAGTCCCTGGTGTGCGCGACGACCATCGCCGATCACGTGCGGCGACTCCGCTGACCACGCGACTTCATGTCGCGGTCAAGCGGGCGTGGTATTGCATATATCGGTGATAGTTGGTATCCGAAATCATGCCCTGCTTTATTGTTGGGCAGGTCCCACCCGCTTCGGAGGGCGACGTCACGCTGGTCATGGACCAGCCGAATTCACGGAGACGGGCCTGGCCGCGGTTCCTGTCATCGATTTCGGCGCGAAAAGGAATTGCGGCGATGACCATGTGGTTGAGATCGTTCGGTAGTCCAGTGTCAGAGCAGCGGAAACGCGGTCGATCGATCAAGGAGCCACGGTCATGTCTCAGCAGCCCGAAGTGTTCGAAGCCCACGAGGACGCCTACGACAACCCGCAGTCCGCACTGAACCACAACCACAACGAGACCGCGGTGTTCGAGAGCCACGAGGACGCCTACGACAACCCGCAGTCCGCCCTCAATCACAACCACAACGAGACCGCGGTGTTCGAGAGCCACGACGACGCCTACGACAGGCCGGAGTCCGCCCTGAACGTCAACCACAATGAGGTTCTGGTCGACGTGTGAGCCCGCGGCGGGCCGGGCTTCGCGGATCGCCGTGACGCCCTAGGTCTGCCGTCGTGCGACTTCGCACCTGCCTCCCAGGCCGGCGTCGTCCTGGGAGGCGGCATGTCGCCGGTGGATCGTCAGGCGGTGCCGGTCGCGGCCGCGTCACACGAAGGCTGGAGCCGGTCGGGCATGACCGAGTTCGCCATCGTCGCCGGAGCAGGTGAGCATCCGGTGAGATCGTCAGGAGGCGTAGTGAGCGGCGACCCTCGCCCTGCCCCGGCTGCGGTGGAGCCGTCGGCCGAGACGCTGCTGAGGTACGGGCGGAAGCGGCGCGCCGAGAACGCCTTCGCGGCGGCGGAGCGGGCCTTCCGGGCCGCTGTCGCCCAGGCTCGGCGCGACGGTTCGAGCGCGGAGCGCGTCCGCGCCCAGTGGGAGCTGGCGAGTCTGTGGCGCGCGTGTGGCGGTTACCGCAAGGCGGGTCTGTTGTTCGCCCTCACCCTTCCTACTGCGGAGCGGACCTTCGGTCCGATGTCAGTGGAAGTGGCCACGGTGTGCAACGAATGGGGAGTATTGGGGAAGTACACCGGCCGTTTCGATCAGGCCGAGGCCCTGTATCGGCGGGCCTTGACGATCCTGGAGACCGCTCGCGGGAGTGAGCACGAGGATGTGGCCGCCATCTGCCACAACCTGGGAGGGCTCGCCCACGCCCGTGGTGATCATCAGGCTGGTGAGCCGTGGGCCCGCCGCGCCGCCGAGGTGCGCGCCCGCCTCCTGGGCGAGGACCATCCGAGGGTGGCCGCCGACCTGGCGGCCTGGGCCGCGCTGGTGGACGCCTGCGGGCGCCCGGGCGAGGCCGAGGTGCTACTGCGGCGTGCCCTCGCCGTCTTCGAGGCCGCGTACGGCCCCCAGCACCACGATGTCGCCGCCGCCTTGCACAATCTCGCCGCCATAGCGCATCGCCGCGGTGACCTCGCGACGGCTCAGGCGCACTACGCCCGTGCCTTGGCCGTCAAGGACGCGGTTCTGGGGCCGGGTCACCCGGAATCCACGATCACTCTGATCAATCTGGGTGCCCTGCACCGCGCCCTCGACCAGCCCGGCCAGGCCCACGCCTGCTACAGCCGGGCGGTGGAAGTGCTGGAGCGGGCGGCACCAGGCCATCCCCACCTGTCGGTGGCCCGCCGCGGACAGGCGGCCACCCGAACCGACCTGCCGACCGCTCGGCGCGAGCCGGCCTGACGGACACCGCCCACACAGAAGGCCGGTCCGACGGACAGCACCCACACAGAAGAACAGAGGTCATGGTGAACGTACGCCTGTCCGCCTGCGGTGCCCTCATATGGGACGCCGGCAAACTGGTCTGGGACGACTACCTCGACCACCGCCAGCTCGCCCTCGCCGACGGCGTCGAGCGCGTGCTGCGCTGGTTCACCACCTTCCGCGACCTGGACTCCATCCGCGAGATGTCGGATGACGCGAACGAGGCCGCTCACTGGCACAAGACCGCCACCGTCCTGGCGGAGAACGAGATCCTGATCACTCAGGACGGACCCCGTCACCAGCGCGAACAGGCCATCGAACAGGCCTGGCGGCCGTGGGGGCCGCTGGCCCGCGCGTACCATTTCTCCACCCGCTCCCACGCCGGCACCGCCATGCGCACCGCCGAGCAGGACAACGAGGAACTCGAAGCCAAGGTTCTCACCGACCCGCCGCCTCCGGCGTTCTGGTCCCTGTCCGGCACCACCCGCCACGCGCTGCCGGAGGCCGACCCCGGCGTCTGGCGCCACCGTGACCTGATCGACGTGCTGCACCGGCGCCGCACCCGCCGCTACTTCGGCGCCGCCGCGCTACCGCTGGAGACCGTCGCCACCCTGCTCAAGACCGCGGCCGGCCCACTGCCGCGGGCCGACGGCCCCCTGACCCCGGCGGGTGTCACCCTCGACCCCGACGGGGTGCTGACCGACTCCTGGCAGCGGGTGTTCAAGACCAGCCCCTCCGGTGGCGCCCGCCACCCCACCGAGATCTACCTCTACGCCCGCAACGTCCAGGGTCTCGCCCCGGGCGCCTACCATTACGCCGCCGCCGACCACACCCTGGAGTTCCTCGACCGCCGTCTGGACGACCAGCGGCTCGTGGCCGCGGTCGGCGACCAGGACTGGGTCGGCGGCGCCGGAGCACTGATCTTCTACACCAGCGTCATCGCCCGCAACCAGTGGAAGTACACCTTCCCGCGTGTCTACCGAAGCCTGATGATGGACGTCGGGCACCTCAGCCAGACCGTCTACCTGCTCGCAACCGCGGCCGGGTTGCACATCACCTTCACCGCTGCCCTCCGCGATCAGCTCCTCGAAGACCTCCTGGGCTGCGATCCCGCCGGCCACCTCATCCTCGGCACGTCCGTCATCGGCACCCCACCCGGCGAGTGACCAACTCGCCCGCGGAGGCGGCGAGCCGAATAGCATTGGGCGCCCCACCGTCGTGGGCCACCTGGCAGGAGGAGTCTTCATGGGCTGTCCGCAGTGCGGGTTCGCGCTGCCCACCGACGCCGTGAAGTGCCCCACCTGCGGCCTCGGCGCGGACGCGCACCTGCGCCCCCCGGCGGGGGCGCCGCCGCGTCCCGTCCACGGCAGGGCGGTCGCGGTGGTCGCGGCGCTGGCCCTGTGGAGCGTGGTGGAGCTGTTCGCCGGAGTGATCGGGGCGATCAGGTTCTCCCTGATCGGGCGCACGGCGGCCGGGGAGCCGTCCTCTGCCGGCGACGCCCGGTCGCTCGACGATCTCTACGACCTGAGCTCGGACCTGCGGCTGGGCGTTCTCGCCGTCGCCGCGGCGGTCTACATCGTCTGGCTGTTCCGCGCCCGGGCGAACGCCGAGGGGCTGAGCTGGGTCCAGCACCGTCACGGCAGGCCGTGGCTGGTTGTGGCGTGGGTCGTCCCGATCGCCAACCTGTTCGTGCCGAGGCGGATCATCGACGACATCTGGCTGAGCAGCCGGCCCGGCCCGCCGCCGGACGGCAGGCGGGCCGAGCGCCCGTCGTGGCTGGTCTTCCTGTGGTGGACGGCCTACCTGGTGTACTTCTTCGGCATACGGGCCACCGAGAACACCCTGGAACGGATGCTGGAGGAGGACGCGCTCCCGTGGCTCGCGCGGCTGGAGGTCGCGCGCCCGCTCGCCGGCGTCGCGGCGGCGGTCCTCGCGGCACTGGTCGTGTGGCGGATCAGCGGCTTCCAGGAACTGCGCAGGACCGCCGGCGTGGCCGCCGATGTGCCCGGCGGCGAACGCTCCGGCGCCCTCGACGCGAGCTGAACGTTTCAACGCCTCAGCCCGGGCTCCGTTCGACCGCTGAGCGGCTCGCCGGACGGGCGGGCGGTCGCGTTCACCCAGGCTGAGGCGGTCGTCGGCGCGGCGCGCGGCCGGCAGCCGGGCGCGGGGTGATCACACGGCGTCTCACACCGCGAACGCCTTGACCGGCGATCGATCGCGACCGTCGACTTGATCGGTTAATTTCGGGACGCTCGGCAGGCGGTGCGCCGCGTGGCGTGCCGGTGGCTTCCCGCCCCGCCCGGCACCCCGACGCGGGCGGCGGCTGCCCGTCGTCGTTCCTCGAAAGGACGCCCTGATGAGACGGAGTCTCGCCACTTTCGCGGCCGCCGCGCTGGCGGCCGCGCTGGCCGCCACCGGTGGAGTCGCAGCGGTGACGATGCCGGCGGCGGCCGCCGCCGGATGCAAGGTGACCTACAAGATCGTCAGTCAGTGGGGCGGCGGCTTCCAGGGCGACGTGGCCATCACCAACCTCGGCGACCCCATCAGCGGTTGGAAGCTGGAGTTCGACTTCCCCGACTCCGGCCAGAGGGTCGTGTCCGGCTGGAACGCCACGTGGACGCAGTCCGGCGCGCGCGTGTCCGCCACCAGCGTGGCCTACAACGGCTCCATCGCGACCAACGCCACGGTCAGCGGCATGGGGTTCACCGCGACCATCACCGGCGCCAACCCCCTGCCCAACACGTTCTGGCTCAACGGCGTCATGTGCAGCGGGCCCGTGACCCTCACCCCGACTCCGACTCCGACGCCGAGCCCGACCCCCACGCCGACCCCGACCCCGACGCCGTCGCCGAGCCCGACCCCGACGCCGACCCCCACGCCCACGCCCACACCGACTCCGACGCCGACGCCGGGCACGCCGCGTCCTGGCGTCGGGCCGTGCACACCGGGCGCGAGCTACCCCAACCCGCTGCCGGCGGCGTCGGTGACCGCGACGAAGATCCGGGACGGGTTCAACTTCCTGGAGGGCCCCGTCTGGGACGCCACCACCCAGACCCTGCTGCTGTCGTTGATGCGGGACGGCACCGGGTCGCAGGGCGTCCAGCCCGCGGACGTGCTTCGGTTCACCGAGCCGAGCACCTTCGAGACCTTCATCGCCGGCTCCGGCAGCAACGGCCTGGCGCTCAGCCGGGACGGCGGCACGCTGCTGGCCGCGACGCACGACCAGCGCAGCGTCTCCTCCTTCCGCCTGCCCGACCGGACCCGGGGTGTGGTGGCCTCCTCGTACCAGGGCCGCGCCTTCAACTCGCCGAACGACCTCACCGTCGGCGCCGACGGCACCGTCTACTTCACCGACCCCGACTTCCAGCGAGCGAACCGGCCGGACCAGATGTCCGGCCGCACCGGCGTGTACCGGGTCAAGAACGGCGTCGTCTCGCTGATCGACGACACCATCCGGGAGCCGAACGGCATCGTGCTCTCGCCTGACGGCAAGACGCTCTACGTCGGCGGCAACGGTACGGGGCGGGTCTACAAGTGGCCGGTCAACGCCGACGGCAGCGTCGGCACGCGGGCCGACTTCGCGTCCCTGAACGGTTCGGACGGCGCGACCATCGACTGCGCCGGCAACCTCTACCAGGCCTCCTACAACGACGGCAAGGTCCACGTGTACGCGCCGTCCGGCGTGCAGCTCGGCACCATCGCAGCCGGGCAGAACACCACCAACGTCGCCTTCGGCGGCCCCGACGGCCGGACGCTGTACATCACCTCGGGCACGCCCTCCCGGGGCGGGAACACCGGCAACTTCGGCCTCTACAGCGTCCGGCTGAACGTCCCCGGCTGGCCGTACTGACCCTTTAGTCCCTCTCCGCATCCGTATCTCGACCGGGACGACGGAAGTCCCCATGAAGTCCCTGGTGCGAGGCGTCCGGCCGGCCGGACGCCTCGCACGCGTCAGACGTCCAGCTTCTCCTCGATGGTGCGGAGCGAGTGCCGCGCCATCGCCAGGTTGGCGCGGCCCCGGTCCAGCGCCAGGTACAGGAACAGGCCCTTTCCACCCCGGCCGGCCAGCGGGCGGATGATGTGGTACTGACCGCCCAGCGTGATGAGGATGTCCTCGATGCCGTCCTTGAGCTGGAGGGCCTCCATCGTGCGCAGCTTCGCCTTGATGACCTCGGTGTTCCCCGCGGCCGCGACCTGGAGGTCGAGATCCTTGGAGCCGCCCAGCGTGCCGAGCGCCATGCCGCTGTTGTAGTCGACCACCGCGGCGCCGATCGCGCCGTCGACGGCCATCATCTCCTTCAGGGAGACGTCAATGCTGGCCATGTTCTTCGTTGTTCCTCTCGGGGTCACGAGGGGCCGACGCCTTCTAGCCGGCGGCCGGCGCCCGTTCGACGATGGCGGCGAGTCGCGCCGCCGTCTTGCGTCCCTCCATCCGCAGCAGCCCGAGGTTGGCGCCCCTGGCCGCCAGGATGGTGAGAACGAGCTTGGGGCCCGCGGCATAGCAGGCCGCGTGGCCGCCGGCGCCGGAGATCAGCGTCTCCTCCAGGGCGCCGGCCTGGACCAGGTCGGTCATGCGGTGGCTCATCGCGTGCAGCGCCGAGGTCAGCGCCGCCGCCTGCTCGGCGTCGGCGCGCACGTCGGCCGTCACGAGCATCCCGTCCACCGTGCACACAAGGGCGCCGGTCACCTCGTCCATGCGTTTCAGGAGGAGGAGCATCTCTTCGTGCACGTCGCGGCGTAGATCCATCGGTAGCCTCTTTCCGGCCCGCTTGGGCGACCGCAGCCTCATGACGCCGTCGCGTCCGGGCCGGCCGTCGCGTCTCGGTCGACAGCAGCGTTCACAGCCTCTCCAGGGCATCGCGCAGCTTGATCAGCATGCTGATGTCGGCGGGGTCGCCGCTCACCGGCGGAAGCCCTGTCCCTGGTGGCGCTTCCGGTCCGGGCCCGGCCGTGTGCGGTGCGGCGTCCGGGCGAAGGCCCGCGTGCGCGGTCCGCTTCGGCAGCGCCGGGGAGGAGGCGGCCGAAGGCGATGAGGTGACCGCGGTGGAGGAGCCCGTGGTGGAGGACGTGGTGGGGGGCAGGGCGGGCGCGGCGCCGTCCGCCGAGGTCCCGGGCGGGAGAGGCGCCGCGTTCCCCGGAGCCAGGAGCAGTCCCGCCGCGCCGAACTGCCGTACGGCGAGCAGCACGGAATACGCCGGCCGGCCGATCCGCCGCGCCAGGTCGAGCGGTGTGGCCGTCCCGTCGGCGTTGAGCAGCACCTCCCATTGCACGGGGGTGAGCACGACGCGCTGGGCGGTGATGCGCGGAGTGATGACCACCGGCAGGGAGTCCAGCTCCGGGTAGGGCCATGCGCGGTCCAACTGAACCCTCCTGCGGCCGTACTCGCGGAACAGCCCGGCGACGTCGAAGTACCACCGGTCGCCGAACGGGTGCCGGTCCCCCTCCTTGAACCGGTGGCGCGTCCCGGTCGCCGCCAGCACGAAGAACGCGGCGTCGAGGATCGCGCCGAGCACGCACAGCTCCAGCTCGCCTCGCGTCAGCAGGCCCCGCCGCAGCAGGGCGTCACCGGCGTCGCCGGTGACGCCGCATGACCGCTCGGTGACGCCGTCGCCAGGGGGCTTCGCGAGCCGTTCACCTGGGCGGTTCGCCGTTCCCGGGCGGCGGGCGACGCGCAACGCGGACGCGCTGACGCGGCCGGACGCGACGAGGATCTTCTCGACGCCGGGGGCGCTCGGGCTCTCCACGTAGGTCACCCGCCCGCCGGCGAGGTACACCGTGCCGGCGCGGCCCACTTTGAGCGATCCGGTGGCGCGCTCCCGGGCCAGGTCGCCGAGGACGGTCTCCAGCCGCCGGGCGGGGACATGGTTCACGTCGTGATCAGCCGTCCGGAGATGGTGCGCAGGCGGTGGCGCGCGAGCGCGAGGTTGGCGCGGTCCAGGTCCAGCCTCAGATAGAGCAGGATGGGCCCGGTCAGCGCCGTCTCCAGGGGTCTGAGCAGGTGATGGCCCTGGTCGGAGGTGATGATGACGTCCTCGACCCGCACCGTTCCGTCGGGGGATGTCAGGGCCAGCCCGTCGAGGGCGGCGTGCAGGATGCGGGTGAGCGCGGTGGCCGACTCCTGCGGATCGAGCCGCGTGGCGGTCCTCGCGGCGACGGCCGTGCTGCCGGTGTCCTCGATGACGAGCACGTCCAGCGCGCCCGGAATGGCCAGGATGTCGGTGAGACAGTCCTCGATGTCGAGCATGGTCGGTCGACTCCTCGCCGGTCGATCCCTTCGTACCTGGCGGCTCACTTTAGAGAGATGACCGAGGAAGCCGATTCTGTGTAAATAGCGGCGAAAGGCCGGAGATAGAAGGATGTCTCATCATGTAGAAGGATTAGCCGACCAAGTAGCAGGCTTGACGTCGAACGTCGCTCGGTATTCACGCCATAAATACATACACAGCAGCATTTGTCGCGAATGTAGAAATCGCGAGCTATGCCTCTCGTGCCGGAATTCCCGCTGGGTGTCGTTCCTCCGGGGAACGATCAAGCGGTGGCGGACTCCAGATCGTCGAGGCAGGCGGCGGCTTCGGCCAGGCGGTCCTCACCGAAGACGCGGATGCCGTGCGCCTCCAGCAGGGCGGCCGTCACCCCGGCGCCGGGGGTCACCCGGCCGCGGAAGGCGCCGTCGTGGATGCGCAGGCTGCCGCAGGACGGGCTGCCCTCCTTCAGGACGGCGAGCTTGATGCCCGTCGACCGGGCGACATCGAGCGCCGACCGCGCGCCGGCCAGGAAGTGCCGGGTCACGTCGGCGCCGTCGGGGGTGAGGACGCGTGCCACGCCGGACAGCACGGCGGCGCCGCCGGCGCCGCCCTCGATCTCGGCGGGCGGCCTCGGCACCGGAAGACCGCCCTCCACCTCGGGGCAGAAGGCCACGAGCCGTCCTTCGGCGCGCCACCGGGCGAGGAGCGTGTCGTCGAGGGTCTTGGCCCGGCCGTCGAAGCGAACCGGACGCCCTACCAGGCACGCGCTGACCAGGATCCTCTCCATCCCTCCACCGTAGTCAGCGCGGCGGTGCCCACGGCCCCGCCGGGAGGCGCTCACCTACATCATCACTGTCAGGGGTTGATGGGGTCGGCGGTGTGGCCTTCGCCGATGACGGCCTTCTCGTCCGGCTTGAAGACCAGCACGGTCTGGATGTAGGACTTCAGGGCCGTCTCGAGGCCGACGTCGCGGCCCGCCGCCTCGGACATGTACCAGCGGTGGTCGAGCACCTCGTGGAAGAGCTGGGCGGGCTCCAGCTTGCCGCGCAGTTCGGCGGGAATGGCGGTGACGGTCGGCTGGAAGATCTCGGCCAGCCAGCGGTGCGCGACGATCGCCTCGTCCTCGTGCCGCAGCCCCTTCGCCACCCGGAAGGAGTCCAGGTCGTTCAGCAGCCGTCTGGCCTGGTTCTCCTCGACGTCCAGCCCGGTCAGACGGAGAAGGCGGCGCTGGTGGTGGCCGGCGTCCACGACTTTGGGCCGGACGATCAGGCGGGCGGTGCCGGCCTTGCGCCTGACCATCATCTCGGCGACGTCGAAGCCGAGGGAGTTCAGCCGCCGGATGCGCTGGTCGATGCGGTGCCACTCCACCTCCTCGACGATCTCCTCCTGAGTGAGCTCCGCCCACAGCCGGTGGTAGCGCTCGATGAGCTGCTCGGCGAAGGCGAGCGGGTCGATCGAGGGGTGCAGCAGGCCGCCGGCCTCCAGGTCGAGCATCTCGCCGTAGATGTTGACGTGGGCGACGTCGATGTCATGGCCGCGCTGGCCTTCGGTGAGCACCGGGTGGAGCTCACCGGTCTCGGCGTCCACCAGGTAGGCGGCGAAGGCACCCGCGTCCCGCCGGAACAGCGTGTTGCTCAGCGAGCAGTCGCCCCAGAAGAAGCCGGACAGGTGCAGGCGCACCAGGAGCACGGCCAGGGCGTCGAGCAGGCGGATGAGCGTGTCGGGGCGGAGCGTCCCCGACAGCACGGCGCGATAGGGCAGCGAGAACTGCAGGTGGCGGGTGATCAGCGCCGAGTCCAGCGGCTCGCCGTCGGCCGATCTCCGGCCGGTGACCACGGCCACCGGTTCGACGGAGGGGGTGTCCAGACGGCTCAGGTCCCACAGGAGCTGGTACTCGCGTTTGGCGTACCGCTCGCTGATCTCCTTGATCGCGTAGACCCGCCCGGACAGCCGGGCGAACCGGACGATGTGCCGGGAGATGCCGCGTGGCAGCGTCACGAGGTAGTGCTCGGGCCACTCCTCCAGTGGGACGTCCCACGGAAGGCGGATCAGGTCGGGATCGCTGGGAGCGCCAGTCATCTGGAGCGGCAAGCTCGGGCTCCTTGAAGATCGGGGGCGGTGCGGGCCGGGGTCGCGGGAGGCGAGAGGGAGGTACGGGTGTCTCGGTCGAGAGGGGAGAAAGCGGACGGGACGTCGGTGGGGGTGTGTTCAAGGGTATTCGCTCCCGTTCGTGCCGACGCTAGCCGTTCCTGGTGCGCCGCGGCGGATCGGTCCGGCCCGTGGACGCCGCCGGGTGTTCACCTGACGCGGAGGCGCCCGTTATTCGATCGTGACCTCGGCGGGCGCGGAGGGCGGAAGCCGACCGGACCTGTGAGGGTGTGGTCCGGGGCTGTGGGGCATCTGGTCTAGACCGGCTTCGGGGGGTGTCGAATTGAGGGGTGTTTGTGCCATCATCGGCCCATGACCTGTGCTGTTGCGAGGTTACACCGGGGTTTCGTAAAGGCCTCGGCGCGGCCCTTCGTCGCGGGTCGAATGCTGGTCGGCCACAGCTCGATCACGGCTTGGCCCATACCACTTGACGGTGTAGAGGGATGGACGTACGTTCCTCCAAACGTTTAGGAAACTTTCCTAATTGATAGCCCCATTCCTGGAGGGTTGCATGTCCAACTCCGCCGGCACGCCCCGAGAGATCACCCGGCGGCAGATGCTCCGCCGGATAGGCCTTACCGCACTCGTCGCGGGACCGGCGGCGGGCGTCCTGAGCGCCTGCGCGACCAGCGGCACCGGCACCGCCGCCCCGAGCGCCACCGCCACCGCCGGCGGCGCCGCGACCTCGGCGGCCAACCCCTTCGGGGTCGCGGCGAACGCCCCGCTCGAAGTCGTCATCTTCAAGGGCGGCCTCGGTGACGGCTACGCCACCGACGTGCACGAGCCGCTGTACAAGAAGAAGTTCCCGCAGGCGTCGGTCAAGCACGTCGCCACGCAGCAGATCTCCCAGACCCTGCAGCCCCGTTTCGCCAGCGGCGACGTCCCCGACTTCATCGCCAACTCCGGCTCGGACCTGATGGACAACGGCGCCCTGCAGTCCGAGGGCCAGCTCCTGGACCTCACCCCGCTGTTCGAGGCCCCCTCGATCGACGACCCGAGCAAGAAGATCAAGGACACCCTGATCCCCGGCACCTACGAGTCGGGCTTCGTCGCCGGCAAGCCGTACATCCTGAACTACGTCTCCAGCGGCTACGGCCTCTGGTACAACGGCAAGCTCTTCCAGGAGAAGGGCTGGGCCCCGCCGAAGACGTTCGACGAGTTCAAGGCGCTCTGCGAGACGATCAAGAAGGCCGGTCTGACGCCGTACGCCTACGCAGGCAAGAACGCCTCCTACTACCAGTACTGGATGATCCTGATCACGGCCGCCAAGGTCGAGGGCAACCAGGTCCTGATGGACATCGACAACCTGGTGGACGGCGTCTGGAACCGCGACTCGATCAAGCAGTCGGCCGCCGCGTGGGCCGAGATCGGCAAGTTCATGGACAAGAGCTACGAAGGGCTCATCCACACCGAGGTCCAGACCAGGCAGAACCAGGACAAGGTCGCGCTGTACCCGTCCGGTTCGTGGCTGGAGAACGAGCAGAAGTCCAACACCCCCGACTCGTTCGAGTACGCCGTCACGCCGACCCCGAGCCTGACCTCGGCCGACAAGATGCCGTTCGAGGCGATCCGCTCGGCCGCGGGCGAGCCCTACATCATCCCGGCCAAGGGCAAGAACACCGCCGGCGCCCTCGAGTACGCCCGCATCATGCTCTCCAAGGAGGGGGCGAAGGGCTTCACCGAGAAGTCCGGCAGCCTCACCGTCGTCTCCGGCGCCGCCGAGGGGCTCGCGCTCAGCCCGGGCCTGAAGAGCGTCAACGACGCCCTCACGGCCGCGGGCAGCAACGTCGTCACCTACAGCAGCTTCGAGAACTGGTACAAGGAGCTCGAGACCGAGCTGCGCAAGCAGACCAACTCGCTGATGTTCGGCCGCATCTCGGCCGAGGAGTTCTGCGCGAACATGCAGAAGAAGGCCGACTCGGTCAAGGCCGACTCCTCCATCACCAAGCAGAACCGGACGGTGTAGTAGATCATGCGGCATGGCGACGGCGGGCTGGCCGCGAGGCTGCTCTCTGCCCAGATGCGGACCTACGGGTTCATCGTCTCCTTCCTGGCGATCCCGCTGGTCCTGTACGTGGTCTTCGTGATCAGCCCGTACATCCAGGCGTTCTACATCTCGCTGACCAACTGGAAGGGCATCTCGGCGAACCCGCAGTACATCGGCTTCGAGAACTTCGGCCGGCTGCTGGGCGACGACGTCTTCTGGGCGGCGGTGCGCCACCACGGCCTCCTGCTGCTCGCCATGCCGCTGATCACCATCGCCATCGCGCTGTTCTTCGCGTTCCTGCTGAACGTCGGGGGCGGCAGCGGGAGCGGCAAGATGAAGGGCGTCTGGGGGTCGCGGTTCTACCGGGTGGTGTACTTCTTCCCCCAGGTCCTGGCCGTGGCCGTGGTCGGCGTCCTGTTCCAGGCGATCTACCGCCCGGACGGGACCGGCGTGCTGAACGGCCTGCTCGCCACCGTGGGCATCTCCCACGTGGGCTGGCTCATCGACACCAACCTCGCGCTCTGGTCGATCATGGGCGTGGTCGTCTGGCAGTCCGTCGGGTTCTACGTCGTGCTGTTCTCCGCCGGCATGTCGGCCATCCCGCGCGACGTGTTCGAGGCGGCGGCCCTGGACGGCGCGGGCCGCTTCCGGCTGTTCTTCAGCATCACGCTGCCGCTCATCTGGGACACCATCCAGGTCGGCTGGGTGTACCTCGGCATCGCGGCGTTCGACTGCTTCGCCCTGGTGCAGGTGCTGTCGGTGGACCGGGGCGGCCCCGACAACGCCACCACGGTGCTGCCCCTGGAGATCTGGCGGACGGCGTTCACCTTCTCCAAGTTCGGCTACGCCTCGGCGATGGGCGTGGCGCTGTTCTTCCTGACCATCACGTTCGCGGCGCTCAGCCTGCGCGTGACGCGGCGCGAGAGGATCGAGTTCTAGACATGGCGCTCCAAACCGATGCGGTGCGCGTGGCCAAGGCGCCGCGCGTGGCCACGACCCGGCGCCCGCGGAACCCGGTCGGCGTGTTCGGCGCCCTGTCGCACGTCGCGCTGATCGTGTGGGCCCTCCTGGTCATCGGCCCGATCCTGTGGACCTTCCTCGCCTCGTTCAAGACCAACCCCGAGATCGTCGGCGACGCGCCGCTCGCGCTGCCGCAGAGCTTCAGCTGGGCGGCCTGGGGGCGGGCGTGGGACAAGGCGCACGTCGGCAGGTACATGCTGAACACCGTCTTCGTCGTGGGCGTCAGCACCTTCTTCACGATGCTGTTCGGCTCGATGGCGGCGTACGTGCTGGCGCGCTACCGGTTCTGGGGCAACAGGGCGATCTACTTCCTGTTCGTGTCCGGGCTGGCGTTCCCGGTGTTCCTCGCGCTGGTCCCGCTGTTCTTCGTGGTCAAGGGCTTCCACCTCACCGACACCTACACCGGCGTGATCCTGGTCTACATCTCCTACTCGCTGCCGTTCACGGTGTTCTTCCTGACCGCCTTCTTCAAGACGCTGCCCACGTCGGTGGCCGAGGCGGCCATGATGGACGGCTGCTCGCACACCCGGACGTTCTTCCAGATCATGATGCCGATGGCCAGGCCCGGCCTGATCAGCATCACGATCTTCAACATCCTCGGCCAGTGGAACCAGTACCTGCTGCCGATCGTGCTGCTGTCGGGCAACGTCGAGGACAAGTGGCTGATCACGCAGGGCATCGCCAACATCAACACGAGCGCCGGCTACGAGGCCGACTGGCCGGGGCTCTTCGCGGCGCTGAGCATGGCCATCCTGCCGATGCTGATCATCTACATCATCTTCCAGCGGCAGATCCAGTCCGGCCTGACCGCCGGCGCCGTCAAGTAGTCGCCCCGCGCCTCGGGGGTCTTCTCCCTCGCTTCTGCCGGACTTTTCGCCATTTGACGGATAAACCCCCTTTCGGAGTTCGGTCAAGTGATGGATGATCTCCGGCAAAGGTGTCGTTGCGTCATGGGCCGTTCGCCGGTCCAGACGGAGGGGTGAGGCCGTGACCGAGTCGTCGACCCATCGCAGGAAGAGACGACTGACAGTACTGTTCCTCGCCGCCGTGCTGGCCCCCGCCGGGCTGGCCGCGGCGCCGGCCTTCGCGGAGCCGCCGCCCGAGCCGGCCAACCCGTGGCAGGCCGACCACTGGCCACAGCGGCAACCGTGGCAAGAAGGGGAGCCCGCCTCCGTGGTCAGGGGCAAGCCGGGCGGCCCGGCCGTGATCGACCCGCAGAACTGGAAGAACCCCGACCACATGACCTGGGAGGACTACAAGCCCGTCCCTGGGACCACGTGGGCGGACCCGGCGGGCGTCGCCTCCAAGCGCACGTTCAAGGGCGCGCTCGTCCTGCTCGACTACCCCAACCAGGCCTTCGTGGTGACCCGGCCGCCGCACTCGACCGTGTTCGGCAACCCCAGCACCGAGGCGCACGACATCCCCCGCGACAAGGTCGCCCAGTTCTACAAGGACTTCCTCAACACCCCGAACCAGCTCAACCGCGGTCACACCATCAACGAGTACTGGATGGAGGACTCCGGCGGCCGGTACGGCGTCGACCTCACCGCCTTCGGCCCGTACGAGATGCCGGGCAAGTCCCACGAGTACGCGATGGAGTTCCAGGCCGGCACCGCCTGCCCGGCCGGGGACACCTGCAACCGCAACATCCGCACCGACGGGCGCGCCGCCTGGTCCGCCGACGCGGGGGAGGCGACCCTCGGCCAGTACGACTTCGTCTTCTACCTCAGCGCGGGCCAGGACGAATCGTCGACCTGGCAGGAGTTCGGGTCGATCAAGTTCCCCGCGAAGGAGCAGGTCACCGACGTCTTCGGCCCGCCCGACCCGAACCTGCCCAACTGGGCGAGGACCCGGTACGTGGAGTGGACCTCCTGGGCTTCGGCGTCCACCATCTGGCCGAACGCGGGCGGCGGCTCCTCCACCCAGGCCGAGAGCTCGGGCCAGGGCGTCTACGCCCACGAGTTCAGCCACATCCTGGGCATCGGCGACAACTACAACAACCCGTTCGGCGTGCCGCCGCGCCGCGCCTACACCGGCATCTGGGAGATGCTCAGCCGGGGAAGCTTCAACGGCCCCGGCGGTCCGCACAGCCGCTGGACCATCCCGCCGACGGGCGGCGGCTCGATGGGCGCGCAGCACATGCTCCGCAACAAGATCAAGCTGGAGATGGTGGACGAGAAGAACGTCCTGCGCCTGTCCCGCGAGGCCCTGGCCGCGTCGGGCCTGGTCGTCGCCCGGGTGACCGCCCGTGAGGTGCAGCCGGGCGAGAAGGACCTGTCCGGGGTCAACATCGCCCTCGGCACCGGCGACCTCAGCCCCGCGTGCGACGTCACCACCGACCCGCTCTGCGACGGCGGGGGCTACCACAACTACACGATCGAGGTCGTGGACCGCATGGGCGCCGACTCCTTCACCCCGGACGCGGGCGTGCTGCTCGCCAAGACCAAGAACCAGGACCAGGCGCCGTTCGAGTGGGTCATCGACGCCAACCCGCAGGACATCGGCATGACCGACTATGTCCTTCCGGACGGGACGCGCGTCCCGATCACCATCGGCGACTACCGGCAGCTGTCCGACGCCCTTTTCCACGCGGGCGCCGACTCCGGCAGCGAGTACGAGTACGCCGACCAGGCCAACCGCCTGCACTTCTACGTGCTCGACGTCCGGCGCGACAAGAAGGGCGTGCTGTCCTACACCGTCGCGGTCCGATCCCTGGACGGCGCCGGCCCACAGCGGCGCGGGGTCAGGGTCCTGCCGAGCGCGGCGGTCGCCAAGGGGACCGAGTGGGCGCAGTGCCGCTTCCCGCTGGCCAACACCGGCAAGGCCGCCGCGGCCCAGGGACAGCACCCCGAGGACGTCAGCGCCTACCTGAAGTCGGACGTCTACCGCCTGTCGGCGACGGTGGACGGCAAGGGCTGGACGGCGTGGGCGCCGAACCGGCTCGCCGCCGTCGGGTTCGGCGACAGCACCCTGGTGTCCGTCTACGCCCAGCGGGGCAAGGGCGGCGACCACCTGGCGCGGCTGAAGCTGACCGCCACCTCCGAGAGCGACCCGTCCAAGAAGTCGACGGCCACCTGCGGGCTGGTCGGCGTCTGACCGGCTCGTCCCGCACCGGGGCGGGCGCGGCACCGTGCCGCGCCCGCCGGCCCCACAGTCCCGCGCCAGGCCCGCACGGGGCCCGGCGCGTCTCCGCGTCCGATCCGGCGTGGCCCGGACGCGCACACAAGGGAGAATCCATGCCGCACATCGAACTCGGCAACGACGCGCCCGGCATCATCGGACTGATGAAGTACCGGCCCGATACGGCCAAGGTGCTCAACGAGCTCGCCGAGATCCTGTTAAGAGGGGACAACACGCTGACCCGGGGGGAGCGCGAGCTCATCGCCTCCTACGTGTCCAGCCTCAACCAGTGCCGCTTCTGCCACGCCTCGCACGCCGCGTTCGCCGCCGCGCAGCTGCCCGGCGGCGCGGACACCGTCGCCCACGCCTGCGCCGACCCCGACACCGCGCCCGTCTCCGACAAGATGAAGGCGCTGCTGCACGTCGCCGGCGCGGTCCAGCGCATCGGCACCGACGTCACCACCGCCCACATCGAGGCGGCGCGCAAGGCCGGCGCCACCGACGTCGAGATCCACGACACCGTGCTCATCGCGGCGGCCTTCTGCATGTACAACCGCTACGTCGACGGGCTGGGCACCTACGCGCCCGAGGACCCTGGGGCGTACAAGGAGATGGCCGACCTGATCGTCGGACGGGGATACGGGGCATCGCTGTCGGCCGAAGGATGAGCCGCGCCGCCGGGGACGGGCGACAACCGTCCCCGGCGCGTGAAAAACTCCTGCCATGGACAGGTTGGACGAAGCGGCGATCTCCACTCGGCTGGGCGCGGTGCCCGACTGGCGGCGCGAGGGTGACGAGATCAGGCGCACGATCGTCGCCCCCGACTTCCGCACGGCCATCGCCATCGTGAACGACGTGGCCGAGCAGGCGGAGAACATGAACCACCATCCGGACATCGACATCCGGTGGCGCCGGCTCCACCTGGCCTTGACCACCCACGACGCCGGCGGCCTGACCGAGAAGGACTTCACCCTCGCCGCCCGCGTGGACGCCATCGCCGCCGACCACGGCGCCACCGCCTGATCCGCCTGACCGCCGCGACGTCCGCCTAGGCGGTGTCCCCCGGCCGGGCGCCACGGGACGGCGTCCCGCCGGGGTTCACGTGATGTGCGGCTCTCGCTGCCGACGGTTCAGCCGCGCAGGCTCCATCGCTGGTTGGCCTGGCCGTTGCAGGACCAGAGGATGAGCTTGGTGCCGTTGGCCGTGCCGGCGGCGTTGGCGTCCAGGCACCGTCCGGACTGCACGCCGGTGATGGTGCCGTTGGAGTTGACGTTCCACTGCTGGTTGGCTCCGCCGTTGCAGTCCCAGATGACCACCTGCGTGCCGTTCGCGGTGCCCTGCGCGTAGGCGTCCAGGCACTTGTTGCCGTACACCTGCAGCTGCTTGCCGGAGGTGGAGGTCCACCGCTGGTTGGCGCCGCCGCCGCAGTCCCAGATCTGCACCTGGGCGCCGTTGGTGGTGCTGCTGTTCGGCACCTCCACGCACCGGTTGGACTGGCCGCCCACGATCTGGGAGCCCTGCTGCGGGGTGCCGCCCGACGGCGCGTAGCCTGCTGCGGTGATGTTGGCCTGGACGGCGTTCTCGGTGTCGGCCGTCGGGTAGCCGGAGGTCATGACGCCCTCGTAGAAGGTGCCGCGGGCGCCGTTGCTGTTGTCGCCGCCGATGCCGAGCAGGATGGCGCCCTCCTTCTTCATCGGGTGGTAGCCGTTGGGGCGCCGTCCGTCGAAGTAGTTCGTCAGGCCGCCGGACTGCGCGTTTCCGCCCCGGATCGCCCAGTGGTTGGGCTCGCCCTTGACGATGGCGGTGACGAAGCGGTGGTTGATGGACGGCATGGGGTTGTATCGCGCGTTCACCCCGGAGAAGAGCCCCCACTCCATGTCGGCCATGATCCAGGGGCCGGCTCCGTCCCCGTAGCCCCACCAGTTGTTGTTGCCGAAGTAGATGGCCTCCATGATGCCGATGTCGTCGGCCTGGCCGTTGGTCTGGGCGTTGCCGTAGTCGAAGCAGCATCCCCCGTTGTAGTGGGTGCCGTCGAAGACGGCGTACATCCCCTCGGGCTGATCGCCCTTGGCCACGCCGTTGGTGCTGTTGTTGCGGTAGCCGGTGCCCGGAGCGACGTAGACGCCGTAGGCCTTCTGGCCGCCGATGGTGATCGGGGCCGCGGTCGCGTTGGCGAGGTTGTCGATTCCGCCGGGGCCGGGGCCGGGCACGGCGCCGCCGGGCCCCTGGGTGAGGCGGTTGTTGCGTCCGGACTGGTCATAGATGATGGTGATGACGCAGGTGGTGCCGGAGCAGAACGAGTCCTGGGCGGCGGCGTCGGCCACCCCGCCCGCGCTCAGCACGCCGATGTCGCGGGTGGTGTTGTCCGAAGAGCGACGCACCTGGTACAGCGAGCCGGTGTAGGCGCCGTACAGGGCACGAGTGGTGCTGTGCGCCGCCACACACGGCGTGCCGCCCGCGGCGTAGATGTCACACGGCTGCGACGCCGCGGCCTGGGCGGTGCCGGAGCCCGCCAGTCCGGCGACGGCGAGCAACACGCCGGCGCCCGTCGCGACCGCTTTTCTCAGGTTTCGGAGGAGCATGGGGGAGCCTCTCGCTGAACGTTAGCGCTAACATGACGGTGGAAGGCCGAACCATCGACTTCACCGCGAAGCGGGTGAGGTCGTCGGTCACAGGGTCAGGTTCGTCTCCACTTCTGGTTGTTCTGGCCGGTGCAGGTCCAGATCTGGACCTTGGTGCCGTTGGCGGTGCCCAGGGCGCTGACATCCAGGCACTTTCCGGCGCCGACGGCGGTGATGGTGCTGTCGGAGTTGAGGCGCCATTTCTGGTTGTTCTGGCCGTTGCAGTCCCAGATGATCACGGGTGTGCCGTTGGCGGTGCCGTTGCCGTTGACGTCCAGGCACTTGTTGCCGTACACCCGTAGTTCGCCGGCGCTGGTCGTCGCCCACTGCTGATTGACGCCGCCGGTGCAGTCCCAGATCTGCACCTGGGCGCCGTTGGTCTGGGAGGCGCCGTTGACGTCCAGGCATTTGCCGGAGTTGACGTCGCGCAAGGGGCCGCTGGTGGTGGCGGGCGTCTTCATCGGCCCGTTGAAGGTGAGCTTGACCACGTAGGCCAGCGCCGAGTAGGGCTGGCCCGGCAGGGTGATGTGCAGACCGCTGCTGTCCTGGGTGCGGGTGGGCAGGTCGATGTAGGTGCCGGCGGTGTTGCCGATGAGTTCGGTCTTGCTCAGGTTGGACAGGTCCATGCGTCCGCCGGCCAGCGAGGCGAGGTTGAGGGTGGAGCCGGGCCAGCCGAGCACGGTGGCGTACAGCACGGTGTTGTCCTTGCTGCGGGTGTAGCGGATGTCCTGCCCGGTGCCGGCCCGCGGCTCCACGAAGCTGCCGCCGCCCATCTTGGTCGGTCCCTCGCCGTAGGTGGTCCAGGCGCGGGTGGAGTAGATCGACTCGCCGTTGCGCTTCAGGTAGGTGCCGATGGCGTTGAGCAGGTCCTTCTGCGTCTGGGGGATCGAGCCCTCGGCTCTGGGCGAGATGTTCAGCAGCATGTTGCCGTTCTTGCTCACGCGGTCGACCAGCGCGTGGACGAGCGCGGCGGAGCTGTAGTACGTGATCGTCGGGGTGTAGGACCACGACGGGTTGCTGACGGCGTCGTCGGTCAGCCAGTAGGGGTTGCGGATGTCGGCGGGGCCGCCGCGCTCGTAGTCGTACACCTCGCCGTTGGTGTTGAAGCCGTCCTTGTAGGCGGCCACGACCTCTTTGCCCCAGGCGTTGGCCTGGTTGTAGTAGTACGACAGGAAGTCGAGCCGCTTGGCCTCGTCGACGAGGTACAGGCCGCCGTCCTGCCAGATCATGTCCGGCTGGTACTTGTCGACGACCTCCTTCAGCTTGTCGTACCACAGCTGCTGCTCCTGGGCGTTGCCCAGCTGCCCGTACAGCTTCTTCAGCGTGGTGGTCGACTGGGCGGGCACGTGGTCGTAGTAGCCGGTGAAGTTGTACAGGTGGTGCATGGTGACCAGGAACTTCAGGTTCTTGGCGCGGATCGCGTCGGCGAACAGCCGAACCAGGTCGAGCTTGGGCCCGCGGTCGACCGAGTTCCACTCGTTGACCTGGCTGTCCCACATGGAGAAGCCGTCGTGGTGCTCGGCGACCGGCCCGGCGAACCTGGCCCCGGAGTCGGCCACCAGCTGCGCCCACTCGCCGGGGTCGAAGGCCCCGCCCTGCGACTTGAGCTTCGGCGTGAACTGCACCCAGTTGCCGGCCTTGTCGCGCGCGCCGTCGATGAAGTTGTGGTACGGCCACGCCGAGGGGTCACCGTAGACGCTCTTGTGGTGGTTGTTCTCGGGGGAGCCGGGGAGGTACATGGTGCGCGGATACCACTCGGTGCCGTACTCGGGCGTGGCGAAGGCGCCCCAGTGCCAGTAGACGCCGAATTTCGCGTCCTGGAACCATTCCGGAGCGGCGGGATGCTGGTCCACCGACGCCCAGGTGGGCTGGTAGACGGCCGGGGCGGCTTCGGCCGTGCCTGTCACGGCGGGCACGGTGAGCAGGGCCCCGGCGAGCAGAGCGGTACCGGCCACAGCGGTCCGTTCGCGTAGCCGCGACAGCTTGATGGAGGGCACGCTGACTCCTGTCGACGGTGCGGTCGTATCGATTCGATAGCGCCTCAGCACCACACGGTAGGGATCGGCTTTCCACTGTCAAGGCAGAAAGTTTCCGGACCGGCTGTCGTACATGGCGCTCATGCCGAGGGTGCGCGGGCGACGGCGCCGTTGGCTTCGGCCTTCCGGCCGGAGGAGGCGAAGGGCTCCTCCGTAGAAATATTTCCAGGAAACCGATGCCCGGCACGGACAGCTGAAAGTTTCATACTCATTTCGCGTCGGCGCCGCCGAAGCAGTCTGACCAGACGGCGTCAGAGGGAAGCAGTAAGACGCCCCGGACGCGTTCGACAGCGTCACAGGATGGACGTAAGTCACGCAAGGCGACAGCCGTCTCGCCTTGCGTTGCGAAACTTTCGGGCTCAATCCTTGGATAAGCGTACTTGGCAGCTGTTCTGGATAGGCTTATTGTGTGCGCGAATCGATTCGACGCATCGGCATCAGCTGTGGGATGAAAGTTCAGCGCGCGCCTCTCGAATGATGTGGCCGCGTACGGGTGAACTTCTCGTCCTGGTTCGAGGGCTGCCCATCCGCTTCCGCGAGGTGCCCCTCTCGCGTGATCAGGCGGGGGCCGCCTGGAGGACCTCCACCGTGCCGTGCCGGCCGTCCACGCGCACCAGGTCGCCGGTGCGCAGGCGCGTCGTCGCGTTCCCGCAGCCCACGACGGCGGGGATGCCCAGCTCGCGGGCCACGATGGCCGCGTGCGACAGCGGGGCGCCCACGTCGGTGACGACGGCGGCAGCCCGGGGGAAAAGCGGTGTCCACCCGACGTTGGTGACGGTCGTGACCAGGATCTCTCCCGGCCTGAGCGTCTCGCCCTCCTCCACGCCCGAGATGACCCGCACGCGGCCCTCGACGACGCCGGACGCGCCGGGGAAGCCCGTCACCGCCTCGTCCGCCGGCGCCCCCTGGTCGTGCTCGTCGTACACGTCACCGCGCCGCAGCGGGTCGGCGGCCCACCGGAAGGGGTCGAACCGGCCCCTGATCAGAGCCGGGTACGGCGGGAGCGCCCGGTAGCGCTCGTAGAGCCGGCGCCGCCCGGCGACCGCCGCGAGCGGAGACCCGCCGGGGGAGCCGGCGTCGAGGACGGCGAGGATCTCGTCGGCGGACAGGAAGAACAGGTCATCGCCGTGTCCGGTGATCTCGCCGGCGCGCAGCACGTACGCGCGCAGCGTCCAGAAGGCCCTGACGACCTCCGAGCGCGCCACCTCACGGTCGCGGAGCGCCTTGGTCATGCGCGCGACCGTGCGGCGGGCGCGGCTCACCTGGCGCGGATGGCGTTCCGCCAGCCGTCGCCATGCGGCGGCCCGCCGCTCGCTCTGGCGGGCGATGAGCGCGTCGACGTCGTGCTCCGCCCCGCGGAGGCCTGCGAGCCGGGCGTCGATCCACCGTGGGTCCTCGCCGGGGCGCGGGATGGAGACCTCGAACTCGCTCGGCCCCCGGTGACCCCACTCACGGGCGAAGACGTCCCGGTCGATCTCGCCGCGGGACAGCCGGTCGAGGCCGACGAGGAGGCCGAGGCTCGCCAGGCCGGATTCGCCGCCGTGCAGGCCGCTGCCCAGGGCGGCGATCTCCGACTCGCCGACGAGCTTGGCGAGCCGTACGCGGCCGAGGCCGAGTGCCCCGGTGTCCTGGCGGGTGGCGGCCTCCAGCATGTGCGAGCACTCGAGCAGGTACGGTCCGAGCTCGGAGCGCCACAGGGCGGCCAGCCCGGCGGCCGTCGAGGTCGCCGCGACGTGCTCGCGCAACCGCTCGCACCGCCTGGGCGCCGTGGCGAAGAACTCCGGCAGCCTGCGGGCGTTGGCCCTCACCTCGCGTTTGACCGCGATCGCCGCCGGGAGGATCAGCTTGATCATCCGCCATCGTGAGACGGGCACCAGCGGGATCTCCATGCCGGCGGGGAGCCTGCCGAAGACCGGCTCGGTGAAGGCCGCGAACCGCTTGCCCATGCCGAACGTCGTGGCGATCGTGGCGGCGAGGCTCAGGTTCATGTAGAAGCGGCCGCCGATGCGCCCGTAGGCCCGGAACTCGGCGACGGAGGAGGCGCGCATCGCGCCGGACATGAAGATCTCGACGAAGGAGTAGGTGCTCGGCGTCATCACGTCCGGGATGGCCTCGCCGAGGTTGCCGTTGCTCCACAGGTAGTCGCCGCCGAGGCTGTCGTTCCACGCCTCCTCAGCCTGCGCGTGCGACGCCTGCGCCGCCTCCTCCGCCTGCGCCGCCTCTGCCTCCGCCTGCGCCGCCTCTGCCTCCGCCTGCGATGTCGGCGAGGCCTCTGCCGCCCGCGCGGACTCCGCGGCGTCCAGGCCGGTGATCGGGCGGGCCTGCAGGATGGACGGCCGCCCGCCGAGGAACGCCCACTCGACGTCCATCGGATGGCCGTACAGCTCTTCGACGCGCTCGCCGAGGTCGGCCAGGGTCGCGACCTGGGCGGCGTCCAGCACCTCCATGGTCCTGCGGGCCTCGGGCACCGCGACCTCGGCGGTGCCGCCGCCGGTGCGCACGGTCATCACGGCCTTGTCGCCGGTCCGCCGCGACAGGACGGCCCCGCCCGGCCTGCCCACGACGACCGTGTCCGGGGTGACCTGGCCGCCGACCACGGCCTCGCCGAGGCCCCATGCCGCGTTCACGACCATGCGGTCGCGCGCACCGGTGACCGGGTCGGCGGTGAACAGGACGCCTGCCGCGTCGGCGGGCACCAGCCGCTGCACGACGACCGCCATGCTGACCTCGTCCTGCGCGACGCCGCCCCGCGTGCGATAGGCGATGGCCCGCGCGCCCCACAGGGAGGCCCAGCAGCGCTTGACGGCCGCGAGCAGGGCGTCGTCGCCCTGGACGTCGAGGTAGGTCTCCTGCTGCCCGGCGAAGGACAGGCCGGGCAGGTCCTCCGCGGTGGCCGAGGACCGCACGGCGACGGCGGGCCCGCCGAGCGCGGAGTACGCCTCGCGGATCGCCGCGCCGACCGGTTCGGGGATGTCGTGCTCGGCGAACAACCGCCCGATCGCCCGCTCGGCGTCGGCGTACGAACCTCCGGCGGCGTCGGCGACGGCGGACAGGATGGCGTCGCGCAGGCTGTTCTCGGCGACGAAGCGCTCGTAGGCCTCGGTGGTGACGTGGAAGCCCGGCGGCACCGGCAGGCCGGCGGCGGCCATGCGGGCCAGCGAGGCGCCCTTGCCGCCCGTGAGGGCCAGGTCGGCTCCGGCGTCGGCGAGGGGCAGTACCAAGGGCGGTTCGCTCACCGGGCGTGGTCCTTTCCGAGATCGGTGGTCGTGAGGGACATGCGGAGCCGCTCCCGGGCGACGCGCAGCGCGTCGTCGAGGTACGCGAGGGTCGCCCGGGTGACCGTGGCGTTCTGTTCGGCGCTCAGCGGCCGGCCTGAGTCCAGGGCGCGGTGCAGCGTCTCGGCGAGCAGCTCCGACAGCCGCTCGCCGGACAGCCGGTGGTCCTCCGGCATGTGCGGAGTGATCATGAAGAAGCCGTACAGCGCGGCGCTGATGACGTTCGCCTGCTCGACCGGCGACAGGTCGGTGCGGATGGCCCCGTGTTCGCGCAGTGCGCCCAGATAGGTGTCCGACAGCGAGCGCATCGCCGCGGCGGTCTGCACGGTGGGCCGCTTCTGGCGGATCAGCTTGCCGAGCACCTCGGTGTCGCTCAGCAGGCTCGCCTTCATCAGCGGCCGCGTCATGAACGCCAGAGCGAGGTGCCGGAACAGAGCGCGGGGCGTCGCGCCCGCCGGCTCGCCGGCGAGGCCCTCGCGCACCTGTTCGAGCATGGCGACGCGGTCGCGGCGCAGCAGCGCGGCGAACAGCGCCTCGCGCGACTTCCAGTGCAGGTAGATCGTGCCCTTGGCCACCCCCGCCGTGCGGGCGATGTCGTCGATGGTCGTCTTGTCGTACCCCCAGCGCAGGATCAGCTCGGCGGCGGTGTCGAGGATGCGGTGCGCCCGCCGCTCGCGGGCCGGTGTCAGCGGCGGCGGCGAAGGGGCTTCCCGGGCGGCGCGGGGTTCGGTTTCGGGGGACGGCATGGCCTCGCTCGTTCTGAATCCATGACCAAATCTGCTTATCTAGTCATAAAGTTTGAGTACGGGTACGGTAAGCCCGCGCCACGACTCCGGTCAACCGGCGGCACCTCGCCCTCGGAGGCCGGGCGTGCGGAGTTCTCGCCGGCCGGAGCGCGCGACCTTTCGCCGGCGGGAGCGTGCGGAGCCTTCGCCGGCCGGTCATACTGGGCGGTAACCGACAGAAGTTCGGCGATGAGGAGAGACCCCCATGAGCCTCGCGGACCTGCGTCCCGTGCCGAGTGAGCAGCTGTCCTTCCGGCTTCCTCCCACGTTCGAGAACGTGGCGGACGAGCGGCGCCACCGCCAGGAGCGGCTGGCCGCGGCGCTCAGGCTGTTCGGGCGCCTCGGCTTCGAGGAGGGCGTCGCCGGCCACATCACCGCACGCGACCCCGAGCACCTGGACCACTTCTGGGTCAACCCCTTCGGGATGAGCTTCAAGCACGTCAAGGTCAGCGACCTGATCATGGTCAATGACCAGGGGGAGGTCGTGGAGGGGCGCTATCACGTCAACAAGGCCGCGTTCGCGATCCACGCGATGGTGCACCAGGCCCGCCCGGACGCGGTCGCCGCCGCCCACAGCCACTCCGTGCACGGGAAGGCGCTGTCGGCACTCGGGCAGCCGCTCGAACCTCTGACCCAGGACGCGTGCGCCTTCTACGAGGACCACGGCCTGTTCGACGACTACACCGGCGTGGTGGTCGAGATCGAGGAAGGCCGCAGGATCGCCCGGGCGCTCGGCTCGCACAAGGCCGTCATCCTGCGCAACCACGGCCTGCTGACGGTCGGCGACTCGGTGGACGCCGCCGCCTGGTGGTTCATCACGATGGAGCGCTCGTGCCAGGCGCAGCTGCTGGCCAAGGCCGCGGGTCAGGTCGTGCCGATCACGCACGAGAACGCCAAGCTCACGCACGGCCAGATCGGCAACGACCTGGTGGGGTGGATCAACTTCCAGCCGCTGTACGACCAGATCGCCCGCGACGAACCCGACCTGTTCGACTGAGCGGCGCGAGGCTCCCGCGCGGCGTCACCCGAACAGCTCGGGCGGCGGGACGGGCGTGATCACCGCGTCGCCGTCCCTGATCGGCGGGGCGCCCGCGACGAACTTCACCAGGTCCTCCTCGTACACGCACCGGGCCTGGGTCAGGCCGCCCGCCGCCTTGCGGGACAGCTCGCGCAGCGGCAGCGGCGCGGGCGAGGCGGTCACGATGAGGTTGCCGAAGCGCCGCCCGCGCAGGATGCCCGGCTCGGCCAGCAGCGCCACGTGGCGGAACGTGCCCCGGACGGTGGCGACGACGCGTCGCGCGAACGCCAGCCCCTTGCCGTCGGCGATGTTGACCAGAAGGGCGCCCGAGTCCTTCAGGACGCGGGCGACATCGCCCATGTACTCGGCGGTCGCCAGGTCCACGGGCATCGTCGCGCCGCTGAAGGCGTCCAGGATGAACAGGTCCGCCGACGCGTCGTGCAGTCCGCCGACGGCCGTGCGGCCGTCGGCCACCCGCACCTTCAGCCTGGGCACCGACTTCAGCCGCAGCTGGTCGCGGACGAGTTGCACCAGGGCCGCGTCCGGCTCGATCACGATGTGCCGGGAGCCCGGGCGGGTCGCCGCGACGTACCGGGGGAGGGTGCAGGCGCCCGCGCCGACGTGCACCACGTCCAGCGGGCCTTCCTCGATGGCGTCGATCACGTCGGCCATCAGCCGGACGTACTCGAAGTCGAGGTAGGTCGGGTCCTCCAGGTCGACGTAGGACTGCGGGACCCCGGACGTGCTCAGCAGCCAGCCTTGGGGCCGGTCGAGGTCCCTGAGCAGCTCGACCTCGCCCATGTCCACCGGGTAGCGGCCGGGCATGGGGGCCGCCTCGGTCTTACGCTTGCCCACATGGTCTCCCATGGTTCTGATATATCGGGATGTGCCATACCCGGCACTCTTGGGAGAACCGTATGCGCCGCCGAGGACTGCTCGCTCTCGTCGGGCTCAGCGTTGTCATCGTCGCGGCCTCCCTGGTGGCTCTGGTGCTGGACGCCCGCCGCGTCACCGGCACCGCCGAGGAGGCGGGGCGGGCGTACCTGGACGCCTGGGCCGCCGAGAACCTGCCCGAGATGCGCAAGCGGGTCGCCTCCCCGCCCGCCGACTACATGGAGCGGCACCGGCGCCTCAGCGCCGACCTGCAGGTCCTGTCGATCAAGCTGACCCCCGGGACGGTGGTGCCGCGCGGCGAGCGGACCGCCGACCTGCCGTTCGAGGGGGCGCGGCAGATCGGGGAGCTCGGGGAGTGGCGGTTCTCCTCAGTGCTGCACCTGGCGGTCAGGGACGGCGAGTGGAAGGTCGTCTGGACGCCCCAGACGCTCCACCCCGGAGTCGCGGCGGACGAGCGGCTGCGCCTGAAACGCATCCCGGTGCCCGGCACCGAGCTGCTCACCCGCCAGGGCAGGCCGCTGCCGCACGCCAGCGGCGCGGAGTCCTACTTCAAGGACCTCGCCCGCAAGATCGACGACTTCGACGAGGACCCGGCCACGGGCTGGGCGATCGAGGCGACCTCCGCCACGGGGAAGACCAGGAACCTCGTGGTGTTCCGCCGGCCCACCGAGCGGACCTACCGCACCACGCTGGACTGGTGGACGCAGGCGGCGGCCGCCCGCGCGCTCGACGGCGCCGAGCACCCCGCGGCCGTCGTCGCGGTCAGGCCGTCCACGGGCGAGGTGCTCGCCGTGGCCGACCGGCTGGCCGGTCAGGGCGCCTTCTACCAGCCCGCCCCGCCCGGCTCCACCTTCAAGATCATCACAGCGGCGGCGCTGCTCGGCGAGGGCCTGACCGCGGACACGCGGGTGCCCTGCCCGGCCAGGTACACCGTCCCGAACGGGCGCACCTTCACCAACCACGGCGAGGAGGACCACGGGACGGTCAGCCTCCGCCAGGCGTTCGCGCTGTCGTGCAACACCACGTTCGCCCGGCTCGCCGTCGAGCGCCTGGGGGACGCGGCGCTCCGGCGGCAGGCGGCGCGGCTCGGGTTCGGCGGGGACCTGAAATCGGGCGTCGGCGGGCTCTGCGGGACGATGCGCGAGGCCGGCGACGGCGACGAGCTGGGCGCCGACGCCATCGGGCAGAACTCGGTGCAGGCCACCCCGCTGTGCATGGCGCTCGTCGCCGCCGCGGTCCGCGACGGGGCCTGGCGACCGCCCCGGCTGATGTCGGAGAAGGCCGTGAAGCGCCTGGAGATCGACGGCCGGCCCAAGCCGAGGCGCCTGCCCGCACCAGTCGTCTCGCAGCTGCGGTCGATGATGGCGGCCGTCGTGACGGACGGGACGGCGGCCGCGTCCGGCCTGCCCGGCGGGGTGTCCGGCAAGACCGGCACGGCCGAGGCGTCCTCGGGTGAGGACCATTCGTGGTTCGTCGGTTACCGCGGCGACATGGCGTTCGCCGTGTTCGTGGAGCACGGCGGGGCGGGGGCGGGCGCGGCGGCGACGGTCGCCGCCCGCTTCCTCGGAGCCCTGTGAAGGCGTGGCCGCTCCTCTCGTCCTGGGGGCCTCGTGGGGCCGGCGTGATCGAGCTCACCACCTACGCAAGCGTAAGTTACGGTACCGTAGGTTGAGAGGAGGTTCGATCATGTACGCACCCGCTCCCGACCGTCCCCCCGGCACGGCGATGCCCCCTCCCCGCCTGCGCGGCTGGCTGCACGCAGGGGCGCTGCCCGCCACGCTGCTCGCGGGGTTCGCGCTGGTCGCGCTGGGGCCGACCCAGCAGGCCCGCCTGGCGGCCGCCGTCTACGCGGTGACCTCAGGCCTGCTTTTCGGCGTCTCGGCGACCTATCACCGCGGCCGTCCCGCGCCGCGCCTGGCCGAGGTCCTGCGACGGCTCGACCATGCCAACATCTACCTGATCATCGCCGGCACCTACACCCCGTTCGCGCTGCTCGCGCTGGACGGAGCGGCACGTGTCGCCGTGCTCGCGGTGGTGTGGACCGGCGCGATCGCGGGCGTGGTCTTCCGCGCCGTGTGGATGGGCGCGCCCCGCTGGCTCTACACGGCGCTGTACATCGCCCTCGGCTGGGCCGCCGTCTTCTTCCTGCCCCAGCTCCTGCGGGGCGCCGGGGTGGCCGCCGTGACGCTCGTCATCGCCGGCGGCCTGCTCTACAGCGCCGGCGGCGTGGTGTACGGCCTGCGCCGCCCGAACCCCTCGCCCCGCTGGTTCGGGTTCCACGAGGTGTTCCACGCCTTCACCCTCGCCGCCTACGTCGTGCAGTACATCGCCGTCTCGCTGGTCGTCTACGCCGCGACCTGACCTTCCCCGCCGCCCTCAGACGGCGGCGGCCTCCCGGGCGAGGCGGCGTTCCGCCAGCTCGGCGTACAGGGCCGCGCCGTCGGGCAGCACCGCGTCGTCGAAGGCGGCCTCCGGCGCGTGGTTGTAGGCCGCGCGGGCGGGGTCGGCGCCGCCGGGGCAGGCGCCCAGGGCGACGAACGCCGACGGCACCTGGTCGCAGACGAACGAGAAGTCCTCCGAGCCGGTGAACGGCTGCGGCGCGGTGATGTAGCGGTGTTCGTCGAACACCTCCCGCACGGTGTCACCGGCGAAGTCCACCTCGGCGGCGCTGTTGACGGTCACCGGGTAGCTGACCTCGTACTCGGCGTCGACCGTGAGGCCGTGGGCGGCGGCGATGCCCTTGAGCAGCGCGAGGATGCGCTCCTGGACGCGGCCGTGCGCCGCTGCCGAGAACGACCGCACGGTGGCCTCGAACACGGCCTCCTCGGGGATGATGTTGTCGGCGGTGCCGGCGTGGAAGCTGCCCACGGTGACCACGACCGGGTCGAACACGTCGAAGGCCCGCGTCACCATCGTCTGCAGCGCGGTGACCATCTCGCAGGCGGCCGGGATGGGGTCGGCGGCCCGGTGCGGCATCGACCCGTGCCCGCCCTTGCCGCGCACCGCGACCCGCAGCCGGTCGGCCGCGGCCATGATCGGACCGCCCCGGCTGACGAAGACGCCGCGCGGCAGCACCGAGCTGATCACGTGCAGGGCGTAGGCGGCGACCGGGCGCCGTCCCGAGGCGTCCAGCACCCCTTCGCCGATCATGATCTTGGCGCCGCCGTCGCCCTCCTCGCCGGGCTGGAACATGAACACGACGTCGCCGGCGAGCCGGTCGCGCCGCGCCGCGAGCAGGTGGGCGGCGCCGGCGAGCATGGTGGTGTGCAGGTCGTGCCCGCAGGCGTGCATCCGCCCCGGCAGCGTCGAGACGACCTCGCCGCCGCTGCGCTCGGTGACGGGAAGGGCGTCCATGTCGCCGCGCAGCAGGACGGTCGGGCCGGGTCTCGCGCCGCGGAGCACCGCGGTGACCGAGCTCAGCCCTGCCCCGGTGGACACCTCCAGAGGGAGGCCCGAGAGCGCGCCGAGCACCTTCTCCTGGGTCCTCGGGAGGTCCAGGCCCAGTTCGGGTTCACGATGCAGCGCGTGGCGCAGCCGTACGAGCTCCGGGCTCATGTCGTTGGCGGCTTCGCGGAGTGACACCGGCATCCCCTCCAGATTCGTCACCGACGCATCTTGGACTTCTGACGATATAGGGCGACTTGGTGCCAGGTAGAGAGCTTTTGACGCCCTTTTGGTCTATTGCCGGGCACATCCCGGATAGGAACCGGAACGGAGACCGATCGAGGAGAACGACATGTACGAGGTCAGTGGCGAGGCCGGCAGGCACCGGGCCGAGACGGGCCACCACTGGTGGGTCCAGGTGGTGCGCGGGGCCTGTGCGATCCTGTTCGGGATCCTGGCCGTCGTCTGGCCGCTGATCACCCTGCTCACGCTGGTCGTCCTGTTCGGCGCCTACGCGATCATCAGCGGGGCCTTCGCCCTCTTCGGCGCCTTCCGCGGCGCCCACCCCCGGCAGTCGCGCCTCTGGCTGGCCATCTCAGGGGTCCTCGGCATCGTGGCCGGTCTCATCGCCTGGGTGTGGCCGGGAATCACGGCGCTGGCGCTGCTCATACTGATCGCCGCCTACGCGGTCGTCATCGGCGTGGCGGAGATCGTGGCGGCGGTCGCGCGCCGCAAGGCCGGCGACACCGACTGGACGTACCTGGCCAGCGGCGTGCTCGCCGTGGCGTTCGGAATCCTGCTGTTCGTCTGGCCGGCCTCGGGCGCCCTCGCCCTGACGTGGCTGATCGGCCTGTTCGCCGTCCTGTACGGCGCCACGCTGCTGGTGCAGGCGTACCGGCTGCGCGAGACCGCGCACCGGGGCACCGCGGGTCCCGCCCCGCACGCCGTCTGAGCGGCCGGCGAACCGTCCCGCACGCTGTCCGAGCCGTCGGCGAACCGTCCCGCGAACCCCTCGGCGGGCTCTGGTGAGTGGAAGAAACTGCGCGGTAAGCCTGATGTACCGGAAAGCTTCCACATAATCCCCGGCAAGACAGGGAATGATGCCGCATACAACCGAAACAGGCTCCTCGATGGGGAGGGCGCATGAGCGTGCTCGACCGGCTGGCCCGCCACATGCTCGTCGACGGCTACCGCTTCGAACTCGATCTCGACCGCAGCGCGGGGTCGTGGATCGTGGACGCCGGCACCGGCCGGCGCTACCTCGACTTCTACACCTTCTTCGCCTCGGCCCCGCTGGGCGTGAACCCCTTCGCCGACGACCCTGACTTCGTGGCCCTCCTCGGCCGGGTGGCCGCCAACAAACCGGCGAACTCCGATATGTACACCGCCCACCTCGCCGACTTCGCCGACACCTTCGCCCGCGTGCTCGGCGATCCAGGGCTTCCCCACCTCTTCTTCGTCGAAGGCGGCGCGCTCGCCGTCGAGAACGCCCTGAAGTGCGCGTTCGACTGGAAGAGCCGGCACAACGAGGCCCGAGGCCGCCCCCGGGAGCAGGGCGGCAAGGTCCTGCACCTCACGCGCGCCTTCCACGGCCGCAGCGGCTACACGCTGTCGCTGACCAACACCGAGCCGGTCAAGACCGAGCGTTTCCCGGTCTTCGACTGGCCGCGCATCGACGTGCCCGCGATCCACTTCGGGGACGTCGAGGCGGCAGAGGAGCGGGCGCTGGCCCAGGCCC
Organism: Sphaerisporangium dianthi; assembly: GCF_042654065.1. Lineage (NCBI taxonomy): Bacteria > Bacillati > Actinomycetota > Actinomycetes > Streptosporangiales > Streptosporangiaceae > Sphaerisporangium > Sphaerisporangium dianthi. The sequence goes on from NZ_JBHSFP010000005.1 coordinate 254,814, forward strand.
GCGCGGCCTTCGATCGCCACCCGCACGACATCGCCTGCTTCATCGCCGAGCCGATCCAGGGCGAGGGCGGCGACAACCACATGCGGCCGGAGTTCCTGCAGGCCGTCCAGCGCCTGTGCCACGAACGGGACGCGCTGTTCATCATGGACGAGGTGCAGACCGGGGTCGGGCTCACCGGCACGCCCTGGGCCTACCAGCAGCTCGGCCTCGCGCCCGACATCGTGGCCTTCGCCAAGAAGGCCCAGCTCGGCGGCATCATGGCCGGGCGCAGGGTGGACGAGGTGCCGGGCAACGTGTTCCAGACGAGCGGGCGGATCAACTCCACCTGGGGCGGCGGCCTGGTCGACATGGTGCGCTCACGCCGCCTGCTCGAGATCATCGAGCGGGACGGGCTCTTCGCGCGCGCCGCGGTGCTCGGCGAGGCCCTGCTCGGCGGCCTGCGCGACCTGGAGGCCGGTTTCCCCGGCCTGGTGCGCAACGCCCGCGGGCGGGGTCTGATGTGCGCCTTCGACGTGCCTGACGGCCGCGACCGGGTGGTGCGCGCGCTGCGCGAGGACGAGGGAGTGCTCGTCCTGCCGTGCGGAGAGCGGTCGGTGCGGCTGCGTCCCGCCCTGTCGGTCACCCCGGAGGAGATCGCGTACGGCCTGGCCGCGATCGCGCGCGCCCTGACGGCCGTGCGGAAGGCCGTGGGCGTGCCCGTGTGAGCGCAGGCGCCCGCGGCGCGCCCGGCCCGGCCGCCTGCCCGGCCCGGCCGGCCACCGGTCGCGTCAGCGTGCCCGGCCGGCGTCGCCCTTCCACAGGCCGATCGCCGTCATCCGGCAGTCAGCCCCGAGTTTCGAGTAGATGCGGTTCACGTGGTTCTTGACGGTCTTCTCGCTCAGGAACAGCCGCTGGGCGATCTCACCGTTGGAGTGGCCCGTCGCGATCAGATCCATCACCTCGGCCTCGCGTTTGCTCAGCCCGGTGTGCGCGTGCTCGTTGTAAGTGGCGTCATCGACACTCATCCGGCCTCCGTGGCACGAATCATTGTCTGATCGCCGAGCCCCCCGCGCTGGCGGTGTAGCGGTTTTTGCGAGCATAGCCCGCTCTCGCGGGCTTTGGGGGGCAGCCAGTCCGAGAAAAGCTCACTTTCCTCGAAAGCGCACGGAGACACAAAAGCGCGATGGCCGGCCCGCGAGGGACCGGCCATCGACCGCTGGGGTGAGTGATGGGACTTGAACCCACGACATCCAGGACCACAACCTGGCGCTCTGCCAACTGAGCTACACCCACCATGTTCGCGGGCATCGCCGCGGCACAGGAAAAGTGTAGCGGTCTTTGGGAGGTTCTGGTGCCGCCCCGGGTCAAGATCCGGTTATGGCCTCGGCCACCTCACGTGCGGTGGCGGTGTCGGGGCCGGGCTGCGGCACGAAGACGGCGGCGCGGTAGTAACGCATCTCACGCACGCTCTCGGTGATGTCGGCCAGCGCGCGGTGGCCGCCCTGCTTGGCCGGAGAGGCGAAGTAGACCCGTGGGTACCAGCGACGGACCAGTTCCTTCACCGAGGAGACGTCCACCATGCGGTAGTGCAGGTAGGCGTCGACGGCCGGCATGTCGCGGGCGATGAACGAGCGGTCGGTGGAGATGGAGTTGCCGCACAGCGGCGCCTTCTTCGGCTCCTGCACGTGCCGCCGGATGTACTCGAGCACCATCGACTCGGCCTCGGCGAGCGTCACGCCGTCCGCGAGGGCGCTGAGCAGGCCGGAGGAGGTGTGCATCTGGCGCACGACCTCCGACATCTGCTCCAGCGACTCCTGCGGAGGCTTGATGACGACGTCGATGCCCTCGTCGAGCTGGTTCAGCTCGCCGTCGGTCACGACGCACGCGACCTCCACCAGCGCGTCACGGCCCAGATCGAGCCCGGTCATCTCACAGTCGATCCAGACCAACAGGTCACTCATAATGCTCAGCGTAGTGCCCGGTCACGGAGCCTTGAGAGAGTCCAGTACGCGATTGATCAGCTTAGTGTCCAGATTGTCGGGTATGGAGACGTAAAGGACGGAAGGTCGCTTCCCTGCCTGGTCGACCACGACGAACATGCCCTGCTCCTTCTTGAACTTCCAGCCCGCCTTCTTGGACTCCGCGGTGAAGTCCATCTCGAAGCGCAGCAGCCAGGCCTTCTTGCCGCTCACCTCGACGCTCTCGTCCTTGAGGATCTTGCGCTTGTGCGGAGGGCTGTAGAAGATCTTCTCGTAGTTCTGGAGGAAGGCGCCGGCCGCCTTGCGCAGGTCCTGCGGCCCGGTGTACTCGATGATCTCAGGCAGCCGGCACGCCGTGATCGTCCCCACCCAGTCGTGGTCCTGGCCGTCGTAGTTCTTCTGTGAGAGGCCCTGGTAGCCGCTGGTCCACAGCGGGAAACGCGGGTCGGGACGCCCGTTGCCGTTCAGAATCGCCCACGGCGGCACCGCCCACCCGGCGTCGCCGCCGTAGGCGTACGACAGGCCCGCGCGGGGATCGTTGATCGTGTCGCCCTCGGGCTGGGGCAGCTCGGCCGGGAAGTCCGTGATGCTCGGCTCTGGGGTCGGGGTGTCCAGCGGCGGGGTGATCTGCGGGTCCGGAGGCGCGGCCGTCTCGCTCGGCAGCGGCGTCTCGGCCGCCGACGGGGTGGAGCCTCGGTTGGCGAAGGTGAGGCCGAGCACCAGGGCCACGACCACGAGGATCACGACGGCGCCGCCGCCCAGCACCCACGGCAGGGGGCTCTTCTTCCGCGGCGGAGGCCCCTGCGGGCCGAACTCCGGCACCGGGAGCTGCGCCGTGCCGCCGGGGACGCCCCACTGCTGCTGGGCTCCGGGAGCGCCGTACGGGCCGGGCTGCCCGTACGGCCCGCCCTGCTGGCCGTAGGCGCCCGCAGGCCGGCCGAACTGGTCCGTCGGCCCGCCGTACTGCTGGTGGCCGCCGGGAGGGGCGAACTGGCCGGGCTGCTGATGCGCTCCGGTGCCCTGCTGCCCGCCCGGGCCCGGTGACGGAGCGCCCTGCTGCGGATAGGGCCCTGTGCCCGGCTGTGGGTAAGGCCCCATGCCCGGCTGCGGACCCGTGCCCTGCTGCGGGTGCGGCCCCGTTCCGCCGGGCTGGGCGTACGGGCCGGTGCCCGGCTGAGACTGCTGTCCCGCGCCGGGCTGGGACGGCTGCCCCAGCGCCTGCTGGGGCCCGGTCCCCGCCTGCGGCGGCGCGTCCTTGGGGGTCTCTGGGCCCTGCTGGGACCCGGCGCCCGCCGGGGGCGTGCCCTCCGGCCGGCTCCACTGACCTGACGTCACCGGGGCCTGGCCCGAGGAGGACTCCAGGGGATGGGTGGCATCGGTCCATTGCGTGCCATCCCACCACCGAAGTTGGGGAGATCCGTATGGGTCCGGGTACCAGCCGGCGGGGGTCTGCGTCATGTCGTCAGAATAGTGACATCCCCGTTTTTACGCGCATTTGGCGAGCGAGCTACTCGTCAGCATTTATAGGTGAACGTCGCGGCGTCTTCCAACCGGGCGCCCGAGTCGCCGATCGGCGACAGCACGCGGAGCCGCGCCGTGAGTTTCCGCGTCCCGCGGCCGCTCACGTCCCATTCGAGGGTGACCTCGTGCCTGGACCGGCCGGACGGAACGGTGTCGGTGTGCCTGATCGCCTTCTGCTTGGTCAGCACCCATTCGTAGGAGACCTTGCCGGCCGACCCGTTGGTGGTGAGCACCCCGGTCACGTTCACGGTGGTGTCGCACCCGGCGGCCTTCGGCTGGCGGACGTCGACCGCCGTCACCGACAGCGGCGCGCCGCGCTGGAACCACAGGAAGGCCGCGGCCAGCAGGATCAGCGCGAACAGCAGACCGGAACCGAGGATGCCACCCCGGCGGCGCCGCCGGGCCGGAGGGCCTCCCAGCCGTTCCTTGGCGGGGACGGTGTGCTGCTCGCGCCCCGCCCGCCAGATCTGCGCGGCCGTCGTGTCCACCGGCACCCCGGGGCCGAACCGCATCTCCCCGCCTCCCGCGGGCGTGGTGGCGGCGGGAGGCGCCTGCCCCGTGGGCGGGGTGCGTACCGGCGGCTCGCCCGTGCCCGGCGAGTACAGCAGGGTGACGATCTCGCCGGTGTCCACGCCCTGCGGCGCCTGCGGCGGCCGCTGGGTGGGGACCGCGCCCGCCGACCACCACTGGATCGTCCGCACGAGCCGTTCGCGGGTGGCGAACCCGGAGGGCAGCAGGTCGCGCCCGTTGACCAGCGCGTCCCGCGCGGCGCCCAGTCCGTGGGTGGTCGCGGTCGCCGCCGCCCGGTCGAACAGCCGCGCGGCGTCCGGGTCGTCCGCCGCCCACGCCGCCGCGAGCCCGCGCGCCAGGGAAGCCCAGGCGGAAAGGTCGCGCTCGACGGTGGCGGGCCGGCCGCGCAGCGCCGGCGCCAGGCCGCGCTCGGCGAGCAGCGCCGTGCCCTCATCGGTGATCACCACCGTGCCCGCGTGCAGGGCGCCGTGGACCAGGCCCGCCGCGTGCACGGCCAGCAGTGTCTGCGCCGACTCGACCAGGATGGTGGCCGCGCTGCCGGCGTCCGGCGCCGGGGCCGTGAACGGCCCCGCCATCAGCTCGGCCAGCGACGGCGTGCCCGGGCGTGCGGTGAGCAGCCACACCTGCCCCCGGGCGGCCACCAGATCGGCGATCGGCATCAGGCCCGTGACGCCGCCCCGCGTCAGGCGCCGGTCGGCGGTCACCTCGGCGACCACCCGTTCGCGGGCTCCGGGGTCCACCAGGGCCCCCGGGTCGATCCAGAGCACGCCACCGCGGCCGCCGTCGGGCGCCAGCGCGTCGGTCCAGGTGCCGGTCTCACCGGCGCGGGAACGGCCCGTCAGCCGATACCCCGCGATGCTCTCGCCATCTGGCATCTACCGCCGCCTCCGGTGCCGTCCCGCCATGCGCTGTCTGAGGACCAGTGTGGCGGGAACCGCCCCGGTCGTCACCAGGCCGAGCGCCAGCAGACCCGCCGGCCCCCTCTGCGGGGTCGTGTCGGGGGCCGGAGTGTCGCCCTCCCCCCTCGGAGTGGGAGTGGGAGTGGGAGAGGGCACGGTGCGCGTGGGCTCGGGCGACGGCGAGGGCGGATTCTGCTGGGTGGGCCTTGGCGTCGGAGTGGGCTTCGGCTTGCCGGAGGGCAGCGTGTCGTCGACCTTGGGGTCGGAGGGGTCGGGGTCGCCGGACTTCGTCGGCGAAGGGGAGGGCTTGAGGGTCTTCGGCGGCTTCTTGGGCGAGGGCTTCGGCGTCGGCTTGGCCGAGGTCTTGGTGGCGGTGGGCCGGGCGGCGGCCGACGGCACCGCGGCCGCGGTGTTCCCGGGCGGGTCGGCCGTCGGCTCGGCCGTCGGGCTCTCCTGCTTCGTCGGCTCCTCGGAGGGCGCTTCTGTGGGCGACTCGGCGATGGCGGGTTCGGGCGAGCCGGACGCGGTGTCGGGCACGGCCGACGGCGTGGTGGTCGTCGTCTGCGCCTGCAGGGTGCTGTCGCCCAGTGAACCGACCAGGACGGCGCCGACCGCCGCGACGACCGCCAGGCCCACGGCGCCCACCGCGATCTTCACGCTGAGCTTGCTCAGGCCCCGGCGGGCGCCGCCGAACTCGGTCTCCCCGAGGGAGGTGCTGGCGCCTGGCATCTCGTCCGCCAGCGGGAACAGCAGGGCGAGCAGGCCGGCCAGCGCGGCCAGGCGGCGGCGGCCCTTGTCCTCCCAATCGGGCCCGTACGCCTGGAGGGCGACGTCCTCGAGCTCGGCCAGGAACGCCTCCGCGGTGGCGGGCCGTTCGGCGGCGCGCTTGGCCATGCCGCGCTCGATGAGCCCGCGCAGCGGCGCGGGCACCTGCTCGACCGGCGGAGGCATCGACTGGTGCTGCCGGGCCAGGGCCGCCATGTTGCGCGACTGGAACGGCCGGGTGCCGGTGAGGCACTCGAAGAACACGATGGTCGCGGCGTACACGTCGGTGCTCGGGCCGGCGGGGGCGCCGGCCCACTGCTCGGGCGCCATGTACGGGGGCGTGCCGGCGCCGCTGACCCCGTCGCCGGAGCGCACGGCGATGCCGAAGTCGATGAGCTTGCTGTCGCCGCCGCCTTCGATGACGACGTTCTCGGGCTTGAAGTCGCGGTGGACGACCCCGCTGGCGTGCGCGGCCGCCAGGCCGAGCAGCGCCCCCTTGAGCAGCACGAGCGCCGCCTCGGCGCCGGTCGGGCCCTCCGAGCGCAGCATCGCGCGCAGCGAGACGCCGTTCACCAGCTCCATGACGATGGCGGCGCCGCCGGGATGCTCGATGTACTCGTAGAACCGGGCGGCGTGCGGGCTGTCCATCAACTCCAGCAGCCGCGCCTCGTGCCGGAAGCGGACGACGAACCCCGGATCAGCGCAAAGCTCGTCGGACAGATATTTGATCGCGACGTAGGTCTGGTCCGCGTCGTAACGTGCCATCACGACACGTCCCGACCCGCCGCTTCCGAGGTCGCGGATCTCGGTATATCCGGGGACTCGCCACGCCCCGCTCTGGCCGTCCATGCGGTCTCCTTATATGGCCGGGCCCCCACCCATGACGCGAGAACGAAGCCTAATGGCGGCGTGGTTGATCCGTGATGTTTAAATAGATATTTGCTATATTGTCGACGCCATTGTCAGCGTTTTCAGGATGCGCGGCATGCCGGTCCGCGGCCGTTCCGCGAGGTCACACCGTGGCGTCCGGCATCCCCCTGCCGGTGATGTGGGCGGGCACCGGCGTCCCCGGCGGGAGCGCCGGGTCGGGCTCGGGAGCTCCCCAGGTCACCCGCAACGGCAGCACTCCGGCCCACACCGGCAGCGCGTAGTCCTCCTCGTCGTCCTTGGGCGGTCCCTGGCGCACCTTCACCGACGCCTCCGCGAGAGACAGCGCCACCACCGCGGTCGCCGCCAGCTCCTTGCGGTCCGGCGGCCGCGTGGCCTCCCACTGGCCGGGCGCCAGGTTCTCGGTGATCGCGCGCAGCCCCGCCAGCCGCTCCTGCGGATCCTCGACGGTCCGGGGGGTGCCGTAGATCATCGCCGAGCGGTAGTTCACCGAGTGGTGGAAGGCCGAGCGCGCGAGCACGATGCCGTCCAGGTGGGTGACGGTCACGCAGATCTCGCCACCCGCGCGCAGCGAGGCCGAACCGGTCGAGCCGTGCAGGTAGAGGGTGTCGCCGATGCGGCCGTACCCGGTCGGGACCACCATGGGCGACCCGTCCACCACCACGCCCACGTGGCAGATCAGCCCGGCGTCGAGGACGGCGTACAGCTCGGAGCGGTCGGTGCGGGCGCGGGCGCTGCCGCGCCTGAGGGCGGTGCGAGGAGTCGAGGACAGCATGCCGTTACCGTATGGAGAAGTGGACCGGCGCCATAGGTCCACTGTCGCCCCATTCGAGGAGACCACTTGCCCGCGCACGTCGACCTTCCCCTCACCCTCGACCGGGAGGCGCCCGTCCCGCTCACGGTGCAGCTCGGCGACCAGCTACGGGCGGGCATGCGCGCGGGCGCGCTGCGGGCGGGCGAGCGCCTTCCCTCCAGCCGGGCCCTCGCGCGGCTGCTGGGGGTGAGCCGCACGGTCGTCACAGAGGCGTTCCAGCAGCTCTACGCCGAGGGATGGCTGGAAGGCAGGCACGGCTCCGGCACCTACGTGGCCGACCTGGCCGGCCACGCCCGTCAGAACGGCCGCACGGGCCACGCGGGCCACGCGGGCATGGGGCGCCACGAGCAGAGCGCGGCGCCCGCCTCGGAGGAGCCGCCGCATCCGGGCGCGGGAGTGATCGACCTGCGACCGGGCCGGCCGTGGGTGCTCGACTACGACCGGGCCGCCTGGCGCCGGGCGTGGCGCGGAGCCGCGGACCGGCCGCCCGGCGACGTCATCGACCCCTACGGTCAGCCCCGCCTGCGGGAACTGCTGGCCGGCCACCTGCGCAGGGCGCGGGGCGTCCCGGTGGGACCGGAGAACGTGATGGTCACCCGGGGCACCGGCCACGGGCTCGACCTGCTCGCCGCCGCGCTGCTGCGCCCCGGGGACCCGGCGGGGGTGGAGGAGCCCGGATACGGCAAGGCGCGCAACATCATCGCCGCCCGCGGCGGGCGCATCGTCCCCTGCCCGGTGGACGATCAGGGCGTGCTGTCCGCCGGGCTGCCCGGCGACCTGCGCCTGCTGTACACCACCCCCGCGCACCAGTACCCGCTCGGCGGCCGGCTGCCCATCCCGCGCAGGGAGCGGCTGCTCGCCTGGGCCCGCCGCACCGGCGCCACCGTGGTCGAGGACGACTACGACGCCGAGTTCCGCTACGACGTGGCGCCGCTCCCCGCGCTCTACGGACTGGACCCCGGACGGGTGGTCCTGCTCGGCACGCTGTCGAAGTCGCTCGCGCCGGACGTGGGCATCGGCTGGCTGGTGGCCACCCCGGCCCTGCTCGCCGTCATCGCCCGCCTGCGCGTGGCGCTGGCGGACCGGACCTCCGGCCCGGTCCAGGAGGCCGTCTCGGTGCTGATCGAGCGCGGGGACCTGGACCGCCACCTGCGGCGGGCGCGCCTGACGTACGCCCGCCGCCGCGCCGCCATCGTGGAGATGCTCGGTGACAGGGTGAGCGGCGACTCCGCGGGCCTGCACGTCTTCCTCCGCCTTGCGGCCGGGCAGGCCGGCCCGCTGGTCGCCGCGGCGGCCGGGCGCGGCGTGCTGCTGGACAGCACGGCACGGCACCACCACGGCCCGGTGCGCCACCACGGACTGGTCATCGGATACGGTTCGGCGTCCCTGGCCGGCGTTCGCGAGGGCTGCGCCGTCATCGCCGGCCTGCTGGCCCGCCGCTGAAGGCGGTCAGGCGGCCTGCGACAGCAGGCGGTCACCCGGCGGGTGCGGCGCCGGCTGCAGCGACCCGACGACCGGCAGCGCGCGCTCGGCGTACAGCGGGTCGACCGGCAGCACGTGGCGGGCCCACCAGCGGGCCGCCTCGCCGTCCGGTGACGGTTCGACGAAGCCCTTCGCGTAGTCGTCGTACGGCGGGTCGTACAGGTAGCCGGTCGGCACGCCACGGCGCGCGAGCGCTGCCACCGCCCCGTCGCGGTCGGCGACGAGCAGCGGGACGCGGAACAGCGGCTGGTCGACCTGGTGGCGCACCGCTCCCGCCACGGTCGGCAGCTCGGCCAGCATGGCGACGCCCGCCAGCCGCGCCGCCCGCTCTCTGGGCAGGCGCGCGAGCCTGCGGCCCTGGTACCACCGGGCGACGGCGCCGCGGGAGCTGCGGTAGTCGTGCAGGTCGGCGCGCACCCAGGCGTCGAGCGCCGGCAGGCCGGGCCCTCGCGCCAGCGCCGCGTCCAACTGGTCCGGCCGAAGGGCGATGCGGTAGCCCTCGCGCGGCTCCTGCAGCCCGAGCACGCGGGCCAGCCGCATGGCGGGACGCGCCATGTCCAGGCGCAGGGCAAGGCGACGCGAGGCGGAGGTGGCGACGCCGAGAAGGTCTCTGCGCAGGGCGCCCGGCTGGAGCAGCAGGTCGCGCTCGCGCTCCAGCGCCCGGCGGTCGGCGAGGCCGTCCACCGCGAGGACCCCTCCTGACCCGGCTCCGGCGTGTTTGGACAGGCTGAAGACCCCCGCCACCCCGAACGTGCCCAGCGGCCGGCCGTCCACCGAGGTCTCCGCGGCGTGGGCGACGTCCTCGATGACCAGCAGGCCGCTCATCCCGAGCACGTTGTCGGGCAGGCCGTACAGGTTGGTGGTGAGCACCGCGTCGACGGCGCCCAGCAGCACCCGGGCCATCTCGATGTTGCCGTCGAGGATCGAGATCGGCGCGATGACCGGGATGAGCCCGGCGGCGAGCACCAGGAACAGGATCTCGTCGGCCGAGATCGGGGACATCAGGATGCGCTGCCCCGGCGTGCACCAGTGCCGCAGGGCGAGGTACAGGCCGAGCCGGTTGGACGGCAGATACACGGTCTCGCGCCCCGTGCGGGCCGCGAGATGTCTCTCGGGACTCAATGCTCCCTCTTTCCGCCGCCAGGTGATGCCGGGCTCGGGACGGCCAGAGATGGAAGGTAGCGCATGGGAGCGAATTGGTGACCAGGTTATGCGCGCCTGTTACCCGGCTGGATGGGCGCCGTTACGAGGCGATGCTGGTGCGGATCTTACCGTAGGTCTTCAGGGCCAGGTCGGCGGTCTCGCGGAGCACCGAGTTGGCGAGGACCGTTCCACGGGCCTTCCGGACGGGCACGCGGACGAGCCAGTGCATTCCGGCCCCCGCGGTCGGCCGGGCGATGCGGCCCTCGGTGACCCACAGTTCCCCGGTCTTCAGCTTCTCCTTGTACTCCTTGTCGCCGCGGCCCATGTCGATGAGGCGGATGCCGGTCTCGGCGGCGCGCTCGGCCATCGCCAGGTGGTGGATCAGCCCGGGGGAGTACTTGGCGTAGGCCGGGTCGTAGGCGGGGAACCAGCCGGCGAGCGTCGTCTTGGTGCGCAGCCCGAAGTGCCCGGCCACGGGGCGTCCGTCGACGTAGATCATGTCGAGCTGCCCGCCGAAGTGCTCGGTGTCGATCTGGAGCAGGCTCTCCACCAGGCGCACGATCCACGGCCGGGCGAACCGGTCGGTGCGGCCGGTGCGGCGGTACTGGTCGGTCTTCCAGCCGAGCAGCGTGTGCAGCACGGCCTCGTCGGTCAGGCCGAAGTCATGGCGGAACTCGCCGAAGTCGCGCTGGAGCTTGCGCGTCTTGTACGCGGTGGACTTGTAGGTCTTGCCGGACACCCGCTTCAGCGTCTCGACGTAGGCCGGGTAGCCGTCGGACAGGTCGATGACCGGAGAGGGGTGACGGGTGTGCTTGGCGGGCACCAGCGGCTGGCCGGCCAGCAGGTGGTCGAACTCGAAGACCGCGAGCCCGCAGGCCTTCATCAGCTCGTGCGGGTCGAACTCGATGTCCTTGGCGTGGACCATGCCCTGGGCGTCGGTGAGCCCGGCGCCCACCGGCATGCCGATGCCGAGCTGGTGGCGCTCGAAGGGGAAGAAGCCCACGATGTCGGCGCCGTCGCTCAGGACGGCCACGCGCGCCTGCTCACGCACCCGGCCGGTCTCGAGGGTGAACTCGGGTGAGAGGAAGGGGTTGTCGAGTGCGGGGTCATCGGTCTGCAGGGCCCGCCAGCGGGCCGTCTCGGAGGGACCGAGCTCCCTAGGGTGGACGACGGTTATGCGCATGGGCTCCTACTGGGGTGTTCCCTGTGGCGTTGAGACGGCGCCTACGCCTTCTTCCCAGCTTGGTGCCTGCCATGTAATAGGGCGATAAAGATCGTATCACGGTGTGATTCGTGAATGGTGGTAGCGCTCCGGGTCCGCCCTGCGGCCGTTCGGGGCGGAGCCGTTCTCGATGCCCGGGCGCGGTCGCGGAACCTCCAGGCTCACCGCTTGCTCGCCGACGATGCGCTGCACGTCGATCGCCCCGGGGTCCCCCTCGGAGGCGCCGGGCACCTGGGAGGCGCCGAAGTGACCTCCTTTGGCCCACACCCGCATGCTGCCTTGCGCCGCGATCGACAGGGGGTAGGGAAGGGGAGGGCCGGCCGGCCATCGGCGGGGCACCCCCCAGGAGTCGAGCCACCCGAGGATGTCGTCCAGGCCGTCCATCTTGCTTTCGGTGAAGGGCTCCTCCACCGAGCCGAGCACGCGGATCTGGACGCACGCGCGGCCCTGCCGGTTGAGATGGCCCGGCAGGCCGCACGCCGCCCTGGTCGGCGACAGCGATTGGACGATCTGCCCGGTGACGGGATTCCACACCAGGTGGGCGGGGCGGGAGAGCTGGACGAGCCGCTGGGCCACCGACTTGGCCGACACCCTTTGGGGGTCGGTCCGCCAAATGAACCAGACCACCCGGGGAGCTCCTCCGGCCATCGGCCCGGAGTCCTCGAGAGCGGGAATTCGACTGGCGACGGGCAGCCATGCCTGGGCCACTGTGCCCCCTCAAATCCTCGGTCGCGGCTTTTATACCCCTTTCATGAAGCAGTTGACACCTTACGATCATTGATTCTTGGTAAGGCGCTCCTGGACCGACTTGCGGCGTTATTAGGGTTATGGGCGAGTCTCCTGGTGAGCGGGCGACCTGTGGGTGCGGCCCTGGACTGCACACGCCGAGGTCCGGGCAGTGGGAGCATTCAAGGGTCCTGCAAGCGGAGACGGATACGGTGACGGAGTGTTGGAGAACAGTGGCCGGCATGCTCGGCGTCGTTACGTCCCGCGGGGCCCCATCGCCATCGCGGCCGGCATCCTCGCCCTCGCCGCTGTTGTCGCGCTCCTGGCCATAGCCGCGCAGCGGGGCGGGGAACGGTCCGACGGCGTCGCGGCGACCATCATGGCCACTCCCGAGCCGCCGCCCACTCTCGAGCAGCCGCCCGTCGTGGACAGCTGGCCGCGCTGGGGCGTCACCCACACCCAGTACAGCGCCGACAACGAGAGCGCGTCGGTCCGCGCCAAGGTGGACGACCTGTTCGCCCGCGTCCCCATGCTGCAGAACCAGCACATCATGGGCTGGGGCGCGGGCAACCCCGAGCCCGCCCCCGGCAAGTACGACTTCCGCGACCTGGACCGCCGCGTGAAACTCCTCGCCGCCACCAAGGCCCAGCCCGTGCTGACGCTGTGCTGCGCCCCCGACTGGATGAAGGGCGGCTCCGAGGGCCGCACCAACTGGGGCAAGATCGAGGTCGCTCCCATGCGCGACCACTTCGGCGACTACGCCGCGCTCGCCGCCACCGTCGCCAAGCGCTACCCCACCGTGACCCACTACATGGTGTGGAACGAGTTCAAGGGCTTCTGGGACGACGCGCACAACGACTGGGACGTCGAGGCCTACACCGACCTGTACAACCAGGTCTACGACGCGCTGAAGGCCGTCAACCCCAAGATCCAGGTAGGCGGTCCGTACATCCCCGTCGACAGCCACGTCTCCAGCGCCAACGCCTCCGCACTGCGAGGTCCCTGGGGCGCCGTCGACCGCAGGAACCTCGCGAGCATCGACTACTGGCTCAAGCACAAGAAGGGCGCCGACTTCATCGTCGTCGACGGCTCCTCGGCCACCAACGACCGCGGGCTCGTCCCCGACGAGTTCACCGCGCTCAAGAAGTTCTCCGCCGTCACCACGTGGCTGCGGCAGCGCAGCGGCGACCTCCCGGTCTGGTGGGCCGAGTGGTACATCGCCCCGGACAACATCGACTGGGACGAGCAGCACCGCTCCGCCGTGCAGGCCGTCGCCATGATGGAGTTCGCCAGGAGCGGCGTGGCCAGCGCCCTGTACTGGAACCCGCAGCGCAAGGCGGGCGACGACTGCCCCGGATGCCTGTGGACGCCCGACGCGGGCGACGAGATGCCCATGGCCGGACTGCTCAGCGGCTTCACCCGCTGGTTCCCCGCCGGCGCGCAGCTGGTCGACCTGACCGTCTCCGACCCTCGGGTCCAGGTGCTCGCCGTCGGCGGGCAGATGCTCATGGTGAACACCTCGGCGACCGCCCTGTCCGTCACCGTCGACGGCAAGGCGTTCGAGCTCACCCCCTACGACGTCAAGTGGAGCGACCGCGGCCAGTGACGACCCGCTCTCGCGGCCGTCGCCCCGCTGGTCCAGGCGTGTTCGGACGAACGACGGCGGCCATGACGGAACCTCCGCCAGGCCGGCCGTCCAGGACGCCGCAGGGACGGACCGGCCATGGAGAACGCCGAGTCAGCCCGAGGTCAGGGTGAGGAAGCGTTCGACGATGACGGCCAGGGCGGTGGCGGTCATCAGCATGCCGAGGATCACCAGCTTCCGCCGGCCGCGCGGAGCGCGTTCGGTGCCGCGCAGCCTCGCCAGCTCCGCCGCGAACAGCGTCGAGACGGCCAGCGCCAGTGCCACGAGCCCGAACGGCGTCCACGGGGTCGAACGGTCGCCCACCATGGTCACGGGAGTCGGCGGCGGGATCTCCGACCCCTTCGGGTAGGTGCGCAGCGTGTAGATGGCGGCGTCCTGGTTGGAGTAGACGCGCCTGAGCTTCGTCGAGGCGTCGAGCTCGCCGCGGAAACGATCGCCCCACCCGGTGGGGAAGCCGTGGTTGAGCTCCAGGTACGCCGCCTGGCCGCGGGTGGCGATCAGAAACGTGTTCGGGGCCTTGCCGCGCAACGCCGTCAGCACCCCGGCGAGGTCGGACGGATCCTTGGTGACGAGCGCCTGGTCGTACTCGACCCGGTCGATGTCGCGCTCGCGCCACGGAATCGTGGGCGTGACCTCCTCGCCGAGGACCGGCACCAGGTAGAGCACCCGCGCGCTCGGCCTGTCGTGGGCGTACACGTAGTGCATGGCCGCGGCCTCGCCGGTCGTCACCCGCTCGAACTTCTCGTTGCCGTAGCGCGCCACCAGGAAGGCTCCGGCCAGCGCCAGGGCCGTCACCGCCGCGAGCACCGCCGAGACGCGCCGCGTCGTCCCCGGCGCGAACCGCATGGTGCGGCGGCGGATCGGCACGGTCTCGCCCTCGCGGGCGTCGGTCGTGTGCGCGGGCAGGTTCGGGAAGAACGCGTACGCGCCGAGGATGCACGCCGCGGGCAGCGCGAACATGTAGACCCGCAGGCCGATCTCGCCGCCGTAGCTCTGAAGGCCGAGCGCCAGCGTCGGGACGCACAGCAGCACCGCCGCTGCCCGGTCGCCGACGCCGCGCCGCAGCCGGCGCAGCAGCCCGATGGCCGCGCACAGCAGGATCAGCCCGCAGATGGACAGCCGCACCTTCAGCACGATGGCGTGCTGCGCGTCGGTGCCGACCAGCCGGTCACCGGTGTTCTCCTGCAGGTTGGCGAAGATCTTGCCGATGCCGCCGAACAGCTCGTCGATGCGGCCGCTCCAGAACGGCGTCGCCTGGTAGTTGATCCAGGCGATCACGATCAGCCCGAAGAAGACCGGCAGCGCGAGCGAGAGGGCGCTGCGGCGCAGCAGGATGAGCCCTGTCAGCGCCCCCAGCATCATGAACGGCGTGATCTGGTGGGTCGCCGTGGTGGCGATGAACAACCCGACCAGCAGCGTCAGCAGCACCACCCGGTCGGTCACCGTCGTCGGCCTGGCGGGCAGTTCCCCGGGCGCGAGCCTGTCGAGCCGGGCCAGCGCCCGGCGCAGGAAGCCCTTGGCCGGCAGCGGCGCCGTCCTCGGCTCGGCGCGGCCGAACCAGCGCATCAGGATGGCCACGAACACCAGGTAGAGCGCGAAGGTGAAGCCTTGCGGCGAGAAATAGTCCTGCCCGATCCACTGGACCAGGATGAACAGCAGCGCCGCGAACCAGCGGGCCCGGGTGGTCGCCACGATCTGGCGCAGGATCAGCACGAACGGCAGCAGGTAGAGCAGGTTGGACACCAGCGGCGTCCATTGCAGGACGGCCGCGGGGTCGTTCACGCCCGCGGCGCGCAGCACGAACCCGAACAGCGCGAAGAAGCCCGGCCAGGCGAAACGGGCGTCCAGGCCCGGTAGCGCCTCGCCGGCGCGGCCGATGTACTCGGCGAAGCCGGCGTGCACCCAGGCCGTGGGGAAGCGCGGCTCTGACTCGATCAGCGCCGCGGCGCCGTGCAGGGTGAAGGTGACCGCGGCGAGCTGGAACAGCAGCACGCCCTTGCGGTCGGTGTTCTGCGTCAGCGTCACGAAGAACGACACGATGATCAGTGCGATCGCGGCGAAGGCCGTGATCGGCAGGACGGAGATCAGCCCGAGCCCGTTGATCATGTCCAGGTCGACGCCGCGCATGGTGCCGTGCGGCACCCGGAGCGCCAGCACGTACATGGCCAGGCCCTCGAGGGTCAGCAGCGGCGGCAGCCACGACGCCGCGCTCGCCGCCATGCGCGACATCCGCGACGCCGCCACCACGCCGTCCCCGGTCGCGCCGGACGGAGCGGTCTGGGCAGGGGCGGCCGTCTCGGCAGGGGCGGCTGTCTCGGCGGGAGCGGCCGTGGCCTCGGCGGGCGGCAGGACGCCGTGGGGGCTGGGGGCGCCGGTGGGATGCCCGGCGACGCCGACGCGCGCCTTCGCGGCCTTCCGGGCCTTCCCGGGCACAGGCTGCCGGACGGGAGGCGTCGTTTCCAGGTCGGTCTCATCGTCGAGGACGGCCGCGTGGTCCCGGTGCGCCCTGTGGTCCAGGTCGCGTTCGGATTCGAGGTCTCGGCCGGCCCGGTGATCCTGGTCGCGTTCGAGTTCGGGGTCCTGGTCGGCCTTGTCGTCTTGGACGGCCTTGTGGCCGGAAGCCGGGTCGAGGGTCTCGTGCGCCTCCGCCGGGGCCTCGGGCGCCGTGGAGGCGCTGCCGGATCCGCCGGATCGCGAGGGCTCGTCCGTCTCGTCCGGTGCGGGGGGTGCCTGGACGGGGCGGGCGACGGCCTGCGGGCGCGGCGGGGGGAGCGGAAGCGAGATCACCTGGGTGGCGTCCTCGTCGGCGGGCTCGTCCGTCGCGTCCGGCTCCACGGGGGGTGCCTGGACGGCGCCGCTGCCGGCCTGCGGGCCCGGCGGCGCGAGCGGGAGCGAGATCACCTGCGTGGCGTCCTCGTCGACGGGCTCGCCCGCCCTGACCACCGTGTCGTCCGCGTCCGCAGTGTCGCCGACTGCTCTGTCGGCTTCTGCTGCGTCCGCGTCCGTCGTGTCCGCGTCCGTCGTGTCCGCGTTTGCTGTGTCGGCGTTCGCCGTGTCCGTGTCCGCGTTCGCCGTGTTCGTGTTCGTGTCCGCTGGGTCGGCGGCCTGTGGGGGCGCTGGGCGCGGCGGTGCGGAGGTGGCATCGGCGTCCGGGGGGGTGCCGGCGTCGAGGGCGTCGTCGTCCGCCGTTGGGGCGATCTTCGTCGCCGTCTCCTCTGTCACCTCGTCGCCCGCCCGTTGCCTCACGTAGACCATGATGCGGCCTCGGACGCCTCCCGCGCGCTCGACGATTGCGGCGTTTCTGGCTGATTGAGTATTTTGCGTAGTCCGGGGAGGATCAGCAGGGCGACCAGGAACTCGCTGAACAGCAGCCCGTACCCGACCGAGGTGATGCCCGTCACCGGCAGCAGGATGACCGACGACGACAGCACCAGCACCGCGAGGCCGATCTGGACGACGGCCAGCGTGCGGGCCTGGCTGCGGGCGCGCAGCGCGCTCAGGTAGATCTCGATCAGCACGCGCGGCAGCACCGCCACGGCCATCAGGCGCAGCAGCGGCGTCCCGTGCTCGGCGAAGCCGGGACCGAACACCGACAGGATGAGCGGAGCGGCCACGATGGTCACGGCCGACGCCGGAATGATGATCATGTACGCGCGGCGCATCGCCTGGCGGCAGTTGGCGGCGAGATTCGAGTGGTCGCCCGACCCCTCGACCGTGAGCGACGTGGCCATGTTGATGGCCAATAACTCGATCATCGCCCCCAGGGTCTGCGGGATGGAGAAATAGCCGAACAGCTCTCCGCTGACCCGCGAGGCGACGTACACCGGCAGGAAGTAGACGATGGCGAGGATCGAGAACGCCCCGGGGTAGTCCCCGGCCAGGAACCGCCCGATCTCGCGCAGCCGCGGAGGGCGAGAGCCCGCCGGCGCCAGTTTGGCGTGGCGCGGCACGAGCACGCCGAAGATGAAGAAGTTGATCGGAATGAGCGCGAGGGCCGTCGGGACGACCCATGAGACGTAGATGCCGTCGTCGGGCAGGGCTCCGGCCACCGCCACCAGCAGGCCCATCTTGACCAGGCCGAAGCAGAAGCTGTTCACCGGAACCCAGACGGCCTTGCGCATGCCGGCGAGCGCCACGTCCTGCAGCGTGAAGACCGACCAGACGGCCACCGACGCCAGGAAGAACAGGCCGGGACCGAGGCCCCCCAGGCTGGCGTAGTTCTCACCCCAGAACGGCAGCGTCAGCAGGAACGCGGTCGCCGCCACGAGAGCCGTCAGCGTGGCGATGAGATAGCCGCGCCCGATCAGCCCGCCGGTGCGCCTGCCCGCCACGGGAATGAACCGGGCCAGCGCGCCGGTCAGCCCCAGCGCCGTGAGCCCGGCGAACAGCCGCATCGCGGTGATCAGCGCCTGGCTGCGCCCGAAGTCCTCGGCGGAGTACAGCCGGGCGGCCAGCAGCCAGTAGCCCATGCCGAGCACCGCGGTCACTCCGGTGTTGGCCATCAGGGCGTACCCGTTGAGGAACAGCGGGTTGCGCAGGTCGCGAAGGAGTCGCCGCCACAGGACGGTCAATCTCCCGGCGGCCTCATCGGCGTCCGGACCTCCCGGCCTGTCGCCGGTCACTGTCGTCTTCATGGTCGCGTCACCCCCCTCATCGACGCGCGGCGTCTTCCCCGCGGTTACTTCACTCACGCCCGACCACGTGGCGCAGGCCGTACCTGGTGCGGCGCACCACGGCGTACCCCTTGGTCAGCGCGTGTTCCTTCAGGTAGATGATCGGCACGCCCCGCCCCTCGACGGCCTGCCGGAACCGGTTCATGGTCGTGGAGCGGCCCACGGTCAGCCGGGGCAGCGCCATCACGTCGTCGGCGTCGGAGGCCAGCGCGTTGGCCACCGCGCACGCCGCCCAGTAGCCGGCCTTGCGGACCTCCTTGCGCACGCGCGCGCTGGAGTAGCCGTACGGGTAGGCCATGGTCGCGACCGGCCGCCCCACCTTGTCCTCCAGCATGGCCTTGTTGCGGCGCAGTTCCTGGCGCAGCGGGGTCTCCGATAACTGGTCGAGCTGCGGGTGGCTGTGGCTGTGGCCCGCGATCTCGATGCCGCAGGACACGGCCTCGCGGGCCTGGCTCCAGCACAGCATCTTGTCCAGAGGGCGGCCGGCGGCGTCGTTCCCGGCGTCGCTCACCCACCCGCTGGTCAGGAACACCGTCGCCGGGAAGCCGAGCCGCTCGAGGACGGGCAGGGCCTCGCTGTGGAAGTCGGCGTACCCGTCGTCGAAGGTGACGACCACGGGCCGCTCGGGCACCGGCGCGCCGCCCGTGCCGTACAGGGTGGCCACCAGGTCGCCCAGCGTGAGCGGGGTGAACCCCCGGTCCTTCAGGTAGGTCATCTGGGACTCGAACACCGAAGGGCGGACCGCCAGCGGGCGGGTCGCGCTGTTCGGGCGGTCGGTCACCGAGTGGTACATCAGGATCGGCACGCGCATGGTGGTCACCGTTCGTGGTCGATGGTTCGTCCGGTCCGGTCGCCGCGCGCGCGAAGGCGCGCGGAGCCCACGGCGTACCCCCATGTGGTCCAGGCCAGGCCGGCGACGATCGCGCCCGCCCTGGCCAGCCCGGCCGGGTCGCCCCGCAGGGCGTCGGTCACGCCGCGCACGACGCCGAGCGGCAGCGTCTTCATGGCGTGGGCGCGCTCGCTCGACAGGCCGTCACCGGCGCCCACGCTCTGGGCGACCAGCGCCTTGGACAGCCCTTCGGCGTAGCACCGGGACCGGAAATAGCGGAACGTGGCCCGCGAGGCGGGCACGCGGTGGCCGATGACCGCCCGCGGCTCGAACATCATGATCGAACCGGGCTTGCGCTGGGAGAGCCGGATGCAGAACTCGGTCTCCTCGCAGCCCAGCGGACGGCTCTTGCGGCCCTGGACGCTGCGGCCGATGCCGGAGTGGAAACCTCCGACCTCGGCCACGAGCTCCCTGCGGAAGGCGGCGTTGCCGCCCATCACGTTGCGGATCTGCTTGCGTTCGGCGGGAAGCCCTCGGTAGGTGCACCCGATGGTCCAGTCGAACTCCTCGGGGAACCAGCGAGGCCGGTCACCGGTGTCCCACAAGGGCTTGGTGAGCCCGCCGACCCCGACCACCGTCGAGGAGCCGGAGGACCCGGCGGACATGCTCTCTTCGAAGGCCGCGAGCCAGTCGGCGTCCGCGACCGCGTCGTCGTCCAGGAACGCCACGACGTCACCGGTGGCGGTGGCCACCCCGGTGTTCTTGCCGCCGGACAGACCCCGCGCGTGGGTGTTCTCCACGACGATCGCGTCGGCGTACTCCCGCTTGAGCCGGAGGTGCAGCTCGGGGTTGTAGTCGACGACGAGGATCAGTTCGTGCGGCTGACGTCTCTGGCTGCGCACCGACTGCACGGCGGCCCTGATGTCGTCCCACCGTTCCTCGGTGTAGACGCAGATGACGACGGAGATGTCCATATCGGTTATGCCGCGCCCTGGTCCGCGGCGGGCTGGGCGGCCGCCGCGGGCGGGACCTCGATCAGCGGACGCCGCCACTCGCGGACGATGGTCTTGAGCACGCGCCAGCCGTCCCGGACGACGCGCAGGTTGCTCTCGCCGTGGATGCGGTTGCGCTCGTGGCTCGGCACCTCGTGCACGCGCAGGCCGGCCTTGGCGGCCCTGATGTTGAGCAGGGTCTCGACCTCGAAGCCTTCGCAGTCGAGGTCCAGGACGTCCAGGTGGCGCGCCCAGAAGGCGTTGTAGCCGTAGCACAGGTCGGTGTAGCGGGTGCCGTAGATCCAGTTGACCAGCGTGCGCAGGACGCTGTTGCCGAGCCGGCGGCTGATCGTGAGGTCGTCGCTGCCGCCTCCGCTGGCGTAGCGGGAGCCCTTGACGAAGTCGGCTCCGGTGACCAGCGCCCCGACGAAGTGGATGATCTCGCGGCCGTCCGTCGATCCGTCGGCGTCGATCATGACGATGATGTCGCCGGTGGCCGCGGCGAAGCCGGCGCTCAGGGCGTCGCCCTTGCCCTTGCCGCGCTGCTGCACGACGCGGAGGTTCGGCCGCAGGCGGCGGGCCACCGCCACGGTGTCGTCGGTCGAGTTGCCGTCCACCAGGATGACCTCGTGGATCCAGTGCGGCAGCGTGGCGAAAACGTGCGGAAGGTTCTCCGCTTCGTTCATGGCCGGTACGACCACGCTCACCGTCGGCGAAATGGCCAGGTGGGGAGTAAGAGGGGTGAAACGGTCCACTGTCGGCAGTGGCCTCAGCGAGTGAAGCTGAGTTTTCCCGTTGTGCTTGGTGATCTCGGGACTCATTTCGAGGGATGTCCTTCCGGGCGGTCTGACATCGGCGGCGACTGCCAACAGGACCGGCGCGACTGGACGGAGAGGGGTTTCTCCGTCCCGGTCAGAGCAGTAGAGGGTGTGCTGTGCTGTGCTGTTCGGTGCGGGGGAGTCTTTCAGCGCGCCCCCGAGGGTTCCTTTTCGGCGGGTTCGGGCTGGAGGGAGGTGCGCACCCGGCCGAAGCCCTTCAGCAGCCGGTCGGCCAGCCGGTAGAGCGACGGGCGATCGACCACGATGTTGCGGGCCTTGTTCACAGGGGTGCGGCCCATCCAGTGGACGGCGGCCGCCGCCGAGGGGCGGGACACCCGCCCTTCGGCGACGTGGATGACGTCGTTCTTCAGCCAGCCCTTGTACTCCCGGCCCCCCTTGCCCATGTCGACCTGGCCCAGGCCGTGGGACGCGGCCTGCTCGGCCATGCGCAAGTGGTGCATTATCCCTGGGGAGTACCGGGCGAACTCGGGGTCGTAGGCCGGGAACCACCCGACCAGCGTGTTGTGGGTTCGCAGGCCGAAGTGGCCGGCCACCGGGGTGTCCCCGGCGTACAGCATGGTCAGCACTCCGCCGAACGACGGCGAGTCGGAGGCGTGCATCTCGTCGATGAGCTCGACGATCCATGGTTGGGCGAACCGGTCGACCCGGCCGGTCCGGCGGTACTGGTCGGACTTCCAGCTGGTCAACGTGCGCATCGACTCGGGATCGGTGGCACACCACTCAAGGCGGATGTCGCCATGCTCGCGTGCGAGCTTGCGTTCCTTGTAGCGGACCGTCTTGTAGTTCTTGGGAGAGTTCGTCCGGACGTGCTCGATATAGGCGTCGAAGCCGCCGGTGAGGTCCATCATCGGCACCGGACGCACCGCGGACTCGTGGGGCGCCCAGGTGGGCTGCCCGGCGACCATGTGGTCGAAGTCGAAGACCGAAAGACCGCACGCGCGCAGGATCTCGCGCGCGGAGATGTCGAGGCCGGGCACGGCGATCAGGCCGTGGCAGGTGGTCAGCCAGCTGCCGAGGGGTTTGCCGATGCCGAAGGCGTGCCGTTCGAACGGCAGGAACCCCACCACCTCGCCGCCGTCCTCGATGACGGCGACGCGGACGTACGAACGGAGCCGGCCGAGGGCCAGGGTGAATTCCACGGAAAGAAAAGGATTGTCCAGTGACGGCGTGGCGCGCTGGAGTTCGCGCCATCGTGCGAGTTCGGCCTTCCCCAACTCGGGAGGCCGAACGACCGTGACTTTCACCTTGACCCGGCCCCCTGTTCGGCGCGCACGTTGCCGTTCCCCCGGTACAGAGACCGAAGCACCCACATAAATCCACCGAGCACCGCGACGGTGGCCACACCCGCACGGGGAGACCACGCGTCGAACATGAGCATGGCCTCGGCTAGTAAAACGTTTACAACGAGACTCGCCGCAGCGCCCACCGTTAGTGCCGCGAGAGGGTCACGATCACGCAACAGTCCGACGACCGAGGCCCCGGGGACCACCAGAAGGAAGAGCGGGACCAGGACCACACGCGCCGGCGTGTGGATGTCGGCCAGGGCGATCACCGCCCCCACGGCGCACGCCACCGCCAGCACCCATGTGAGTACTGTCCTGTTCCTACGCATTCTCTCCTGGCTCCGCTGGTCAAGGCTGAGTAAAGGCCTGGTTGATCGCTCATCTCATAGGATCAACCACGCCACGCGAACGTCAATGCCGACGCCTCAACCCCCTCGAGGGTTTACAACGCCGAGGGCAAGAACCATAGCGCGGCCGATCAGGACCGGCCGCGCCAATGACTGTTGCCCCCGAGGCCCATGGGACGGCAGAGACTGGGGGGTATACACAAGGTACTATCCGTTCGCCCCAAGTGTGGACTCGGTGCCGGAATCAGGTGATCTCGGCGTCCGCCTGTTCGCTCGGAGTCGCCGAGTCCGACGGCTCGGACGTGGGCGGGTCGTCGTCGGGCGGCGGATCGGAGGCGGGCGGCGGGTCCTGGGCCTCCCACGAGATCGCGCACGTCGGGCCGCCGGTCGCCGATCGGAAGGTCACCGAGCCCTGACCGGCCGCCTCGGGAGCGGAGACCACGACCGAGATCCTCTGCTTGACGCCCGCCTTCAGCGTGCCCGACACGGGGGAGACCGACAACGCGCCGGTCACTGCGGCCGTCCAGGCCACACTCGCGTTGCGCGCGGAGATGAGGATCTCACCCGCGTCGTCCCCGCCGAAGGCCCCCGGACAGGAGACCACGAGCCGCGCGGCCGGAACGGGCGGCCGGGACGTCGGCGCCCGGGAGGGTGAGGCGGGCGCCGACGTGGCCGCCGGGGCGGCGGCGGACGCGCGGGGCGGCGCCGGTGGTGAGGGCGTCGAGCGCACCTTGGCGGACGGCGTGGGGGCGGGGGCGGCGGAGGTCGCCTCGTCGGTGGGCGCGGGGCCGTAGCTGATCTGCAGCTCCCCGGGAGTGCGGCTGGGGAAGCGCAGCGTCTGGGACGGCCCGCCCGGGTTGGAGGAGTCCTGCCCGGACGCGACGACCATAGCGCCGGTGGCCAGCAGCACACAGGCGATGGTGGCGAAGACGGGCGTGGACCTGCGGGTGATCTTGCGGGCGGCCGGCGCACCGCGCCTGCGCGCCGTGCCGCCCCTCACCCTGCCAGAGCCCACGCCCGTCTCGTCATGTGCCCCGGCCACGCCGTGCCGGGGGGTTCCGGCATGGGCGGCGCCCATGCCGTAGTAAGGGGTCTCGGCCTGGTCCGCGGTGGGGCGGCGCTCGTCGCGTGCCGCCCGCCGCTCGCCCTTGGCGCGGCGCTCGGCCGCCGCCGCCGGGGGGAAGCCGTTCTTGTCGAACCCGTCGGCCAACGCCATGATCGCCGTCCGCGCCTCGTCGTGCCGCGGACGGGCGCACGACTCCGCGACCCGCCGCCGCAGCGACAGGGGAGGGAACGCCACGGGCATGGATTCCAGCAGCCGCTCGGCCGACACCCGGCGGCGCCGGCCCTCGGTGCACTCCTTGCAGCCGATGATGTGCCGGGTGATGCGCCGCCTCAGTTGCTGCGGCAGCGGGCCTTCGATGGAGTCGAGCAGGGCCGACAGGTCGGGACAGTGGGCGCGGCCGCTCCTGGCGAGGATCACGGCGGCGGCGGCGTTCTCCAGGTGGTCGCGGGCCCGCGTGAGGCGCGCCCCGGTCTGCCTGGAGGTGAGCCCGAGCACGGTGCCGATCTCGGAGCCGGTCAGCCCGTGCCGGACGCCCAGGACGAGCGCGTCGCGCTCCTTGGGCCCGAGCTCGTCCAGGGACTCGCGCACGATCTCCGCCAGCTCGGGGTCCTCCTCGTGCTCCGGCAGGAACGGCTCGGTGAAGGCGCCGTGCGCCGGCGTCCGGCCGCGGCGGGTGCCGCACTGGTAGCGCGTCAGCGCGTACAGCCAGGCGCGCAGGCGGGCGGGTTCCCGCAGCACGCCGATGCGGCCGTGGGCGGTGACGAAGGCGTCGTGCACGGAGTCGGCCGCGGCGTCGGTGTCGTGCAGCAGTGAATGGGCATAGTCGTTCAGTCGATCGGCATAGGCGTCGTAGAGGCCGTCCGCCGCGCGGTCGTCCGCTTGGCGCAGAGCCTCATACAGCCGCTGGTCGTCGGCACGGCCGACGGTCGGCCATCCGGGCACGAATCTTCCTCCCCGCAGGACGGGTACCTGGCTTCCGGTCACGCACGATCGCGAGAATTTCCCCTGCCCGCGCCAGGCCCCACACGCGTAGGACGTCCGTTTCCCACAACGGGTTCACCCGGAAATGAACAATAATCAGGCGGTATGACCTGGGAAAATAGAGGTGGAGGGGTCTGCTGGCACCTCTGTGACGCAAGGGTGAGAAGAGGTGGACAATCCCCACCGTATAGGCCGGTTCCGGTGACGGAGCGTGGCCGTCCGGCCTTTCGGGACGGTCCGCGGGGTCGCCCTCGCGGCGATCTTCCGTCCTGCCCGATAAATGAGAAACGCCCGATCCCGGGCCCTTGCGGGACCGGGATCGGGCGCCTGAGGCGCGTCTACTGCTGCTGCGTGCTGCCATTGCAGTTCGGGGCGCAGAGGCGGCGTGAGATGCCTTCCAGGAAGACCTTGCGGATCTCCAGGGCGTTGTTCGGGAAGAACGCCTGCCCCTGGGTCGCCTTGGCGATCGCCTGCATCTGGCGCCGGCCCGCCGCGTCGTCGGCGCCGAGGGCGATGATGATGACGCTGATCGGCTGGGTCTCGTCGAACTCCTGCCGGAGCTTCTTGAGGATCGCCGAGTTGCTGAGGCCGCCCTCGGGGTCGTCGTTGCCGACTCCGTCGGTGAAGACGAGGATCGTATTGATCTTGTCGGCCTCGTACTCCGCCTTCATCTTGTCGTAGGCGGCGGCCAGCGAGTCGTTGAGGCCGGTGTCCCCGGTCGGCTTGGCCTTGATCTGGGCCAGCGACCGTGAGATGACCTCTCTGCGGGTGACGCCGTTCAGCTTGCCCCCGACGGGCCCGACGGGCACGGCCTCGCGGTAGTCGACGCCCTTGCCGTTCAGGTTGGTGGAGAAGACCCAGGTGCCGATCTCGGT
The DNA here is from genome assembly GCF_042654065.1 of Sphaerisporangium dianthi. Classification (NCBI taxonomy): domain Bacteria; kingdom Bacillati; phylum Actinomycetota; class Actinomycetes; order Streptosporangiales; family Streptosporangiaceae; genus Sphaerisporangium; species Sphaerisporangium dianthi. The sequence continues at coordinate 280,293 of NZ_JBHSFP010000005.1, forward strand.
CTTGTCCGGGAAGAGCTTCAGCCCTTCGATGGCCGTCTGGGCGATCAGGCGCATGCGGTCGCCCGGCGCGCCGACCGCCGGCAGCGCCATGGTGCCCGAGATGTCGAGCAGGGCCAGCAGCCGCCCGCCCAGCTTCAGCCGGGACCACGCCTGCGACAGCCTGACCACCGTCGCCGCCTCCGGGATCTTCATGACCCGGGGCGCCGCCGAGTTGAGCCCGTTGGCCTGGCTGATCGCGCTTCCGCCCTTGCCGTCGGGCGTGCGGAAGCCGAACTCGCGGATGATCTTCTTGGCGTCGGCGCCCGTCAGCGCGGCGGCGAACTGCTGCGCGGCCTGCCGCTTCGCCTGGTCCTTGGCGGTGACGACGACCGGGTAGTCGAGACTGATCGTCCCCTCGGCCGGGTAGAGCGCGACGACCTCGCCCGGCTTGCTCTTGGCGTTGTACGCCCAGATCCCCTGCTCGGAGGCGATGCCGATCGGAGCCCGCGCGGACTGCTTGGCCATGGTGGCGAACATGTTGGCCGGCGAGTTCACCGCGTTCTCGGAGAGCTGCCTGAGCACGCCGACGAGCTGGTCCTCGCCCGCGCCCGACGCCTGCAGCACCCCCGACCCGGCCAGCAGGGCGCTCAGCCCGGCGGCGTTGAGCGTGGGGTCCAGCGGCAGCACGCGGATCTTGCGGCCGAGGCCCTCAGGGGTCGCGGCGTTCGCCGCGGACATCAGGCCGCTCCAGCTCGGCTCGCCGAAGGCGCTGCGCAGCTTCTCGACGACGGGCTTGGGCGCGGCCAGCACCACGGGGGAGCGGGCGATCGAGCCGACCGGCGCGGGGACGCCCTCGCCCTTGGGGTTGGCGCGCAGCTTGGCGACCCACAGGCTGGAGTCGGGGATCCACACGTCGCCGTCGAACTTGCCGGTGGTCGCCCCGGTGCCCGCGATCGAGTTGGTGACCCCTGCCGGGTCGCTCTCGGCGACCGTGACCTCGACGCACGTGCCGTCGGCCGGTGCGGGCCTCTTGTTGAAACCGGCTGCGATCTTGCTGATCGCCGGCTCGATGTCAGGGGAGGCCACCACTTTGAGCGCGATCTTGCCCTCACCGCACGCCTTGTCGCGGCTCATGATCACATAGGCGGCGACGCCCAGCAGCACGGCGAGCGCCACGGCGCCCGCCAGAGGCACCAGCACCTTGCCCCGGCCCGAACGGCGTCGGCCTGAGGGCTCGTGATAAGGGTTGTAGCCGCCCTCAAGCTCGTCTGTCCGGTGGCGTCCACCCACGATGTCCTCTTAGATGTCGATCTTCTGGGAGCGTGGCGCGCTTCGCAGCGACCATATAGGGAGATGTCGGGTAATGCTTACGGAACCATAGCGTCAAGCCTTATACCGGCAAAACCGATCATTTGCTGCGGTGATGACCGGAGTCGCGGGACGATCCGGGGATAATCCGCCCATCTTGGGTGCAGATTTCGCGATACATCTTGACGTACGGCGAACGCGATGTATCGTGATCCGACATAACGCGATATTTCATGCTCGGTCGCTGAGGGCCGTACGGGGGCCGGGGGCGGCCCGTGGCAGGGGGTGACACTCGTGTCAACGCTCGCCGTGACGCGCGGCACACCGGAGACGGCAGGCGAGGCGGCCGAGAGGGCCGGGCCTCCTCACCTGGCGGCTGAGCAGCGGTTCCGCCCGCAGGAAGGGCCGCGGAGGCCCGATCTGCTGCTGATCGAGGCCGACCACCCCGGCTGCCCGGACGAGGTGCGGCGCGCGCTCAGGGAATCGGACTGTGTGCGCGAGGTCGCCATCGCCGGGCGGGTGTGCCGGGCGATCGCCGACCCCGGCACCGCGCCGCTGGTGGCCGCCGCGCTGCGCGCCCAGGGCCTCCAGCTCGCCGTGGTCATCGTTCAGTGGCGGCAGGAATGGCCGCGCCACGCCTTGCCGCCCTCGCGCACCGCCACCACCGCGAGCGCGACGGCGACGACCGGATCGAGCCACCACCAGCCGAAGGAGGTGGCGGTGAGCCCCGCCAGCACCCCGGCGGCCATCAGGGCGCACAGCATGTTCTGGGTGCCCTCGCCCATGGTGGCCGCAGAGCCCAGGCGCGCGCCGAGCCGGCGCTTGGCGAGCCCGAGCAGCGGCATGCTGACCAGGCTGATCGTCGTGACGGCGATGCCCAGCGCCGTGGGCGCCGGCCGCTGACCCTCGCGCAGGTCCCAGAGCACGTGGGCCACCAGATAGGGCGCGAGCACCCAGAAACTGACCGCCACGGCCCGCTGCGCGCGCAGCTCGGCGGTGGCGGAGTGGAGCCGGCGCCCGGTGAAGCGCCAGATCACGATGACGCTCGCCAGCGCCTCGACCAGCGAAGCCCACCCCCAGCCGATCAGCGCCACCGAGTGGGCCGACAGGCCGGCCGCGAGGCCGAGGGAGCTCTCGGCGCCGAGCCAGGCCAGCGTGGCGACCGAGAGGCGCCTGGCCTGGCGCGCGTCACGCAGGAACGCGGGCGGAGCGGAGGGGCGCACCTCCGTACCCGGATCTGGCACCATGGCCCCCGATCGTGTAGAAGCCGACCTGACAGCGCTGCGTAGTCTATCTGTCACGCATGGTGTCATGCCGCCGCGGCCGCGCGGTGAGCGGACGCCGCGGGCTGTGGACAACGGGTCCCGGGTCGCCACGGAGGAGACCGCCTTGCCCTTCACCCCCAGCCACGTGGCCGCGGTGATCCCGTTGATCGGCTCGCCGCGGGTGCGCAGGGTGCTCGACCCCTGGGCGCTCGGCGTGGGGGCGATGGCGCCCGACCTGCCGATGTTCCTGCCCTACCTGGACGACTACACCAGATGGCACTCGCCGCTCGGCGTCGTCACCGACGACGTCGCCGCGGTGTTCGTGCTGCTGGCGCTGCTGCAGTTCGTCCTGCGCGACCCGCTGACCGCGCTGCTGCCCGGCCCGCTGCGCGCGCGCGTCGCCGCCGTCCCCGGGCCCGCCTGGCGGCGCTTCCCCACCATCGCCCTCGGCGCGGCGGCGGGCGCGGCCACCCATGTCCTCTGGGACTCCTTCACCCACGACTGGGGCGCCGCGTTCTGGGGCTGGGCGTGGATGACCGCGCCGGTGTACGGATGGCTGAACGGCTATCGGGTGACGCAGTACGCCTCCTCGGCGGTGGGCCTCGCGCTGACCGCCTGGTGGCTCCTCCGATCCCTGCGAACCCCCGCCCCGGCCACCCCCGGCCCCATGCCGGGCGTCCCCGGCCCCGCCCGGGACACCCCCGCTCGCACCGTTCCCGTCCTGGACGTCTCCTCGCGTGATCGCGGGCGGCCGGAGCTCACGGTGCGGGCGCGGTGGGGGGTGCTCGCCGGCGCGGCCGGCGGCGCGTGCTGCGCGGCCGCCGGCTGGACCCTCGTCGACCCGCCCAACCCCGTGTTCGGCTGGGCAGGCGTGATGACCAAGACGGGGGTCGGCCTGGTCGTCGGGCTGTGCGCCGTGCTGACCGTCTACGCCCTGCTGTGGCAGCTCGCGCGGGTCATACGCTTGTCCCGTGCCTGAGCTCATCACGGTGGAGGACCCCGCCGACCCCCGGCTGGCCGACTACGTGCGCCTGCGCGACGTCGAGCTGCGCAAGAGCATGGAGGCCGAGCGCGGCCTGTTCATGGCCGAGGGCGAGAAGGTCATCCGGCGGGCCGTCGCGGCCGGATACCCGGTCAGGTCGGTGCTCACCACACCCCGGTGGCTCGCCGGGCTGGCCGACGCGCTGGGCGACGCCCGCGTCTACCTGGTGTCCGACGAGGTGATGAGCGGCATCGCCGGCTTCGCCGTGCACCGTGGGGCGCTCGCCTCCATGGCCCGCCTCGAACTCCCCGCCGTGAAGCACCTGCTCGCCGGCGAGTTCACCGTCCCCGGCGACACCCGCTTCGCCTCCGAGCAGGTCGCGGCGGTCGTGCCCGCCGGGCACGACGCGCCGGCGAGGTCCGGGGGCAGGGCGCGACCGCGCCGCGTGCTCGTCCTCGAGGACCTGGTGGACCACGGGAACGTGGGCGCCATCTTCCGGTGCGCCGCCGCGCTCGGCGTCGAGGCCGTCGTCCTGTCGCCCCGCTGCGCCGACCCCCTGTACCGGCGCTCGGTGAAGGTCTCCATGGGCGCGGTGTTCGCCGTGCCGTACGCCCGCATGACCAACTGGCACGCAGGGCTGGCCGAGCTGCGCGAGGCGGGGTTCCGCACGCTCGCGCTCACCCCCGACCCGGCGGCCACGCCCATGGACGCCGCCGCCATGGGCGGCCGGGTGGCCCTGCTCCTCGGTTCCGAGGGCGACGGCCTGTCCTCCCGCTGGCTGCGCGAGGCCGACGAGGCGGTGCGCATCCCCATGAGCCCCGCGGCGATGTCCCTCGGCGTCGACTCCCTCAACGTCGTCGCCGCCGCGGCCATCGCCTGCCACGAGCTCACGCGCTCCTCCTCCGCCCTCGCCTGACGGCGGCGCGGGCGATGGCCCGCCCCGCCGCCTCCGGCAGGGGACCGGGCTAAGCGCGCCAGATCGACAGCGAGGTGGCCCACTGGCCGCCGTTGTCCCACGTCTGCGGGTCGTTGACGTAGAACAGCAGGCGAACGGGCAGCGCCTCGGTCCAGACCTGGCACCCCTGGAAGGCCGTGGCCTGCGCCGGAGCTCTGACCCAGCCCGCGGGGTTGTTGTTGAACCTCAGGATCTCGGAGTACTGGTGGAGACCGGCGAAGGGCCAGCCGCCCGGTGCGGCGGTCAGGTTCCCGTCCGGTCCGTGGTTCGGCCCGAACAGCCCGAACCGCACGCGGTCACCGAGCAGGGGGCGCACCACGAACGCGTCCCCGGGCAGCAGCACGTTGGCCGGATTCGTTCCCGAGGGCAGGCTCCCGCCGCCGTTGCCGAGCACGTCGGTCTCCTGGTGCCAGTCCGTCCGCTGGTTCTCCCGGCAGCGGGTGAGCGGATCGGCCATCGCCTGGGCCGGACGGGACGGGGCCGCGAGGAAGGCCGCGCCCAGCACGGCCACGGTGAGCACGGCGCGGGCCGGAGCGAGCCGGCGGTGCCGGATCTTCACGCTCGTCTCCTTTCTTCGTCTCTTCTGCCGCGCGGTGGCGTCACAGGCCGGTGATCGTGACGTTGGAGTCGCCGACGCACAGGAACTCGATGCTGGTGTAGGGGCTGGGCGGGGTCCAGATGTCCGTCGATCCGGAGAAGCCTCCCTCCCAGTACGGCGGGACCCCGCCGGAGAAGAACCGCCACCGCACGTAGCCGCCGGACGGGACGGTGTAGCGGTACGTCATCGGCCAGAACGGGTTCACGTACCAGTGCACCTGGGTCCACTGGCCCGCGTAGCAGAAACTGCCGGCGAACGCGACGGCCGATGCCGTGCCAGGCGCGGTGGCCGCCGACGCCGGGCTCGCCGCGCTCGCGGGCAGGACGGCCGCCGCGGCCAGCGCGACGGCCGGGACCACGGCCCGCGCCCGTCGCGGCCCGCCACGCGCGCCCCCTCGGCGCGCGGCGGCCCGTGTCCTGACCTGTCCCGGCCGGATCCGGCGGATGAGTGGTCGCATGCGAACAACCCCTTTCGTCGAACTGCGTGAAGTCGTGGTCGCGATGTGCGGTGAGGCCGGAGGTCCCGTGGTCGTCCCGGGCGGTGCCTCGGCGGTACCAGCGCACCAGGTCACGGGCAGGGCGAAAAGGTGACGCGAAATCCCCGGACAAGTCCGGACGGCGACCTGGAGGAATTCCCCGGCGGCCGGTTGCGGACAGAGCCGTCCCCCGACCGGCCGGCGCTTTTTAGACTGACCGCGGGTGCCGGAGCCGGCCGGGAGGGGCATCGTGTCCGACGGGCAGCCGTACCACCCCGACCCCGCGCGGGTGTTCAGCAAGCCCGACTTCGCGCGCGAGTTCACCCTCCTGCGCGAGCGCGCAGGGCTGACCGTCCGAGACGTGGCCCGCGCCGTGCGGGTCCCCGACAGCACGGTGGGCGGCCACTTCTCCGGAGCGCACCTGCCCTCGCCGCGGCTGCTGGACGGCATGCTCGGCGCGTGCGGCCAGACCGATCCGGCGGTCGTCGAACAGTGGCGGCAGGCGCTCGCCCGGGCGCGGCGGGCCCCGGGGCGGCGCCCTGGCGGCGCTCCCGTCCCCTACCTCGGCCTGGCGGCCTTCCAGCCTGAGCACACCGAGTGGTTCCACGGCCGCGACCGGCTCACCCGGCTGCTGCTCGGCCGCCTGGCCGCCCTGCACCGGGCCGGCGGCGGGCTGCTGGTCGTGCTGGGGCCCTCAGGCTCGGGGAAGTCCTCGCTGCTGCGCGCCGGCCTGATCCCCGCCGTGCGGCGGGGACGGCTGGAGATCGCCGGTTCGGACGCCTGGCCGGTGGCGCTCACGACGCCGGGAGCCCGGCCGCTCGCGGCGTCGCGCGCGGCCCTGCCCGCCGGCGCCGGGCCGTGCGTCCTGGTGGTGGACCAGTTCGAGGAGGTCTTCACCGAATGCGCCGACGCGGTGGAGCGCGAGGTGTTCATCGCCGCGCTCCGCCGCGGGGCGCCGGCGGCCCTCGTCCCAGGCGGGAGCCTCGTGGTGCTCGGGCTGCGCGCCGACTTCGCCGCCGAGGCGCTGCGGCATCCGCTCTTGGCGCAAGCCATGCAGGAGGCGCACGTCGTCGTCGAGCCGATGACCGAGGCCGAGGTACGCCAGGCGATCGGCGAGCCGGCCCGCCGGGCGAACGTCGACGTCGAAGAAGGGCTCGTCGAGCTGCTGCTGCGCGACTTGGCGCCGCCCCCGGCGCCGGGATCGTCCGCGGCCGCACACGACGCCGGGGCGCTGCCGCTGCTGTCGCACGCGCTGTACGTCACCTGGGAGCGCGGCAGGCGCCGCAAGCTCACCGTCGCCGACTACCACGCCACCGGAGGAGTTCGGGGAGCCGTCGCGCGCAGCGCGGAGGAGGCCTACGACGGCCTCACCGAGGCGCGGCGCCGGCTGGCGCGGGAACTGTTCCTGCGCCTGGTCCGCATCTCCGAGGACGGGGTCGACACCCGGCGGCCGATGCCCCGGGGCGAGCTCGGGCACGGTCCCGGCGAGCCGGCTGACGGGGAGCTCGCCCGAGTCCTGGACACCTTCGTGGCCCGGCGGCTGCTCACCGTGGACGAGGGCACCGTGCGGATCACGCATGAGGCGCTGCTGAAGGCCTGGCCGCGCCTGCGCGAGTGGGTCGACGCCGACCGCGCCGGCCTGGTCGTCGGCCAGCGTCTCGCCGACGCCGCCGAGCTGTGGGACCGGGAGGGCCGCGACCCGGCGGCGCTCTACGGGGGCACCCGGCTCGCCGGGGCCCGCGAGTGGGCGCAGGCGGGACACCACGGCCCGCCGTCCCCGCTCGTGGCGGACTTCCTGGCCTCCTCCACCCGGCGCGAACGGCGCCGCGTCCGCCGCCTGGTCCAGTCGGTCGTGGCGCTCTTGGTGTCGATCGTGGTCACCGGGGGCGCGGCCGTCGCGGCCGTCCGGGCCGAGCGGGCGGCCGGCCGCGACCGCGACGAGGCACTCTCCCAGAAGGCCGCCCAGGAGGCGCTCGCTCTGCGCGCCACCAACCCGGCGCTGGCCGCGCAGCTCGGCCTGGCCGCCTACCGGCTCGCGCCCACCGTGGAGGCCCGCGGCGCCGTGCTCAGCGCCTTCGCCACCCCTTACGCCACCCGGCTCACCGGCCACACCGACAGCGTCTACGCCGCGGCGTACCGGCCGGACGGGCGGCTGCTGGCCACCGCGGGCGGCGACCGGGTGGTGCGGGTGTGGGACGTCCGCGACCCGCATCGGCCCTTCCTGACCGCGACGCTGACCGGCCACACCGGGGAAGTCCTCTCCGTGGCGTTCAGCCCGGACGGGCGCACACTGGTCACCGCCGGCGGCGACCGCACGGCCCGGCTGTGGGACGTGTCCGACCCGCGCGCGCCCCGCCTGCTGGGCGTCCTCACCGGGCACGGCGAGGGCATCCGTTCGGTGGCGTTCGCTCCGGACGGCCGCACCGTCGCCACCGCTTCCCTCGACCGCACCGCACGGTTGTGGAACGTGGCGGATCCGCGGCGTCCCACCGCTCTGGCCACGTTGCGCGCGCATACCGACGCGGTCTTCGGGGTCGCGTTCAGTCCCCGCGGCGGGCTGCTCGCCACAGCCGGCATCGACCGCGCCGCCCTGCTGTGGGACGTGTCCGACCCGCGCCACCCGTCCCGGCTCGCGACCGTGACCGGGCACGACGGCGGCGTCCTCGCCGTGGCCTTCTCCCCGGACGGCCGCACCCTGGCCACCGCCGCCTTCGACGGCGTCGCCCGGCTGTGGGACGTCACCCGCCCCCGCCACACCCGGCCGCTCGGCGCCCTCACCGGTCACGAGTCGCTGCTGTACGCCGTGGCGTTCAGCTCGGACGGCCGGACGGCCGCCACAGGTAGCGACGACAACACCATCCGGCTGTGGGACGTGTCTGACCGGCGCCGGCCGGCGACGCTCTCCGTGCTGGCCGGGCACAGCCACGGCGTGCTCGGAGTCGCGTTCGACCCCGCCGGGCGGACGGTGGCCAGCGCCAGCAAGGACAACACCGTCCGGCTGTGGGATCTGCACGGCCCGGTCCTCAGCGGCCACCGGGCCGAAGTCGCCTCGGTGACCTTCCCGCCGGCACCCGGACCGCCGTTCCCCGCCGCCCCTGCCTCGGTGTCGCCTTCGGCCGTCCCCGCCTCCGTGCCGGAGCTCGGCCGGCCGGCGGCCGGGCCGGTCGCAGGTCGGCTGCTGGCCACCGGGAGCTACGACACCACCGCTCGGCTGTGGGAGGTGTCCGACCCCTACGCCCCCATCCCGCTGTCGACGCTCCCTGGGCACCGCGACGGCATCTACGCGATCGCCGCCGATCCGCGTGGCCGTACCCTCGCCACCGCCGGGTTCGACTTCACCGCGCGGCTCTGGGACATCGGCGACCCGCGCCGCCCCGCCGCGCTCCGCACGCTGGCCGGGCACACCGAGGCGGTCTACGCGGTGGCGTTCCGCCCGGACGGCCGGCTCCTCGCCACAGCGGGAGAGGACCGCGAGGTCCGGTTGTGGAATCCGGCCGAGGGCCGCCAGGCCGGCCCGCCGTTCCCCCGCCAGGGCGGCGCCGTCGCGGCCGTGGCGTTCGGCGCCGGAGGCCGCGTCCTTGCCACCGGCGCCGCCGACCACACCGCGACCCTGTGGGATGTCGCCGTCCCCGCCCGTCCGGTCGCCCTGGCCACCCTGCGAGGGCACGGCAACGGAGTGGAGGCGGTGGCGTTCCGGCCGGACGGCCGCCTCCTCGTAACCGGCGGCGCCGACCGCACCGCCCGCCTGTGGGAGGTGTCCGACCTGGGCAGTCCCGTCCTGCTGGCCACGCTGACCGGCCACAGCGACAGCGTCGCGGCGGTCGCGTTCAGCCCGGACGGGCGGCTTCTGGCGACCGGTGGCAAGGACCGCACGGTGCGCCTGTGGGACGTCGGCGACCCGCGGCGACCCGTCGAGCGCGCCGTCTTGACCGGGCACGGCGGCGCGGTGTCGTCGGTGGCCTTCGCCCCGGACGGGACGCTGCTCGCCACCGGGAGCGACGACGGCACGGCGCGCCTCATCGACGTCCGCCCCGAACCGGTCGCCGCCCGGGTCTGCCGCATGGCCTACCCGCGGATCACCCTGGCAGAGTGGCGGCAGTACTTCCCGAGCATCCCCTACACCCCGCCCTGCGACTGACCAGGGGCCCGGCCGTTCAGGTCAGGTGGTGGGGTTGCGGCGTTGGCGGGCGGCTTCGTACAGCACCACGGTCGCCGCGCTGGCGGCGTTCAGGGAGCTGGCCGAGCCGGCCATCGGGATGCGCGCCATCGTGTCGCACGCCTGCCGCCATCCCGCGCTCAGCCCGGCGGTCTCGTTGCCGACGACCAGCAGGGTGGGGCCGGTCAGGTCCAGGTCGGCGACGTCGGAGGCGCCGCTCTCGTCGGTGCCCACCACCGTCAGCGGCAGCCCCTGGGCGCGCAGCCGCTCCACCCACTCCAGCACCTCACGGTGGGAGTGGGACCGCACCACCGGCAACGCCAGCAGCGACCCGGTGGAGGCACGCACCGACCGGGGATCGTAGGGGTCGGCGGCGTGCCCGGTGACGATCAGGCCCGCGCCGCCGAACGCGTCCAGCGAGCGCGCCATCGTCCCGATGTTCCCGGGGTTGTTCGGCCGGTCGAACACCGCGCCGAGGAAGGACGCCCCCACCTGGATGCGGGACAGCTCGTCGTCCGGCAGCCCGGCCACCGCCACCAGCTCGGGTACGTCCTCGTCCTTGCCGCCCAGCTCTCGCAACAGGTCGGGGGCCATGGCCACCCGCTCGCCGCCGGCCGCCTTCAGCATCTGCTCCGCCCAGTTCGACAGCGGCCGCTCGGCGTCGTAGATGAGCGCGTGCACCGGCCAGCCGAACTCGACCGCCAGGCTGATCGGGCGCACTCCCTGGATCAGGAACTCCCCGGCCCGCTGCCGCTTGGCCCGGTTGCCCTGCAGCGCCTGCCACTGCTGGAACCGCGCGTTCGCACGCGTGATGCGCACGTCTCCCGATGCCGATCGCCCCCGATTCACCACGCTCTACAGAATAGGATCTGTTCCCCCGCGTTCGCGCGTCCGCCGTACCGGCGCCGGCGGGCGGCCCGGCACGCCGAGCCGCCGCGTCGCGGGTCGCACGCCGGCGGACGCGGCCGGTCCACCCGGAAACCCCATGGCCCCGCGGGCCGGCCGCCGACAGCCCTGTGATCAGTCCGCGCCGTGATTCATCGGCATGAACCGCTCCGTCAGCGCCATCCACATGGCGAACGTGACACAACCGCTCTCGAAGGCGACGAGCCGTGAATCCCATCTCTCACCCGGCCGGTCGGCCCGCGCCGCCGTGCGGAGCAGGACCAGGCCGCCCGCGAGGTTGGCCAGCCCCCAGGCCAGGTTCACCGCCGGCCCGGATCCCCTGCCCGCGAGCGGCGTCAGGTGCCGGTGCCCCGTCACCGCCGTCGCCAGATGGGGAGCGCTGTTGCTCACCAGCAGCCCGGCGATGAACGCGCGTGCCTTGAGCGATAACCGCATGTGGTTCTCCACTGATCGTCCCGACGATGTCTCCGATACATCATCGAAGGCGACGAGGCGTCGTCGCGCGGCAAACGGCGCTCTGGTGGCCGCCGCGGTCGCTCGCCAAGGAGGTCAGGACGCGGAGAGTGTGCGCGCCGTGGCGAGAAGGTACGCGGGCCAGCTGCCGTGGGCGCTGATGTCCTTCGCCGGCTCGGCGGCGTACGCCTCGCACAGGAAGCCGAGGACGCGGCGGCCGTCGGCGAGGTCGACGGAGCCGAGCCCCAGCGGTGGCCCGGTCTCGGCGAGCAGCGTGCCGAGCGCCTCCCGGTCGAGGTCGTACAGCTCGACCTCGACCGGAACGCCGCCGTCCGGACGGCGGACCAGGCCGGGACGCGCCGGCTCGCCGCCGTCCAGGGCGTAGAGCCGGTACAGCGGCGCGGTCATGGCGGTGCCCAGGGCCGCGGCGCCGAGCGCGGCGAGCCGGCCGTGCAGCGGCTGGCCCAGGCGGTGCGCCCCGACGACGGCCAGCACCTCCCGCCCGGGACGACCGGCGCCCGCCCGTGCCCGGGGGACGCCGGTGTCCGCGGGTGATCGGGGGACGCCGGCGTCCGCCCGTGCTCCGGCGGCGCCGGCGGGCGGCCGGAAGCCGCCGGCGGGCGGCGTGGCGGCGTCGGTGTGCGACGGGAAGGCATCGGTGCGCGACTGGAAGGCGTCGGCGAGGCCGGCGAGGAGGGCGTCCGCGCCGGCCGGGGCGAGCAGGGTGAGCCCGTGCGGCCGGCCCGCCGCCGTCATTCCGCCGGGCACCGCCACGGCCGCCAGGTCGAGCAGGTTGGCGAACGTGGTGTAGTGCCCGAGGACGGTGTTGCGGTCGATCGGGCTCTCCAGCATCTCGGCCACGGTGAAGGTCGTGGGCACGGTGGGCACCGCGAGGGCGTCCATCGACGCCCACGCCGGCCGGGTCTCGGCGCGCAGCGCCCGCAGGCGGTACAGGCCCTCGAACGCGTCGACCGCGCTGAGGCCGGCGCTGCCGCCGAGCACCTCGCGGGTGACCGGGTGCAGCTCGCCGGGGTGGCGGGCGGCGAAGTCCCCGACCGCGGCGAGCCGTTCGGCGATCCACGGCCCCTGGTAGAGCAGCCGTCCCGCGGCGAGGAACGGGCCGAGGTCGACCGGGACGATGTGGTGCCCGAGCCCGGCCAGCCGCTTCACCACCTCGGCGAACGCCGCCTCGGCCGCGCCGTCGCCGTGGAACGCGAGGTCCTCTGGCACCCCGATGCGCATGCGGCCCACGGCGGGCGGCGACGATGGCGGCACGGGAAGCGGGCGCGACCATGGGTCGCCCGGCTCCTGCCCCGCCATGACCGACAGCACCGCGAGCCCGTCGGCGGCCGACCGGGCGAAGACGCTCGGGCAGTCCAGCGACGCGCACGCCGGCACCATGCCCAGCGTGCTGACCAGGCCGCGGCTCGGTTTGATCCCGGTGGTGCCGGTGAGGGCCGCCGGCACCCGTCCCGACCCGGCCGTGTCGGTGCCGACGGCGAACGCCACCAGGCCGGCGCCGACCGCGACCGCCGACCCCGAGCTGGACCCCCCGGAGATCAGGCCGGGCACCAGCGGCGACTCGCACACGCCGTACGGGCTGCGGGCGCCCGACAGCCCGGTGGCGAACTGGTCGAGGTTGGTCTTGCCGACCAGCAGGGCGCCCGCGGCGAGCAGCCGGTCCACCAGCGGCGCGCCGCGCCCGGGCACGTAGGAGTAGGCCGGGCAGGCCGCCGTGGTGGGCAGCCCGGCCACGTCCACGTTGTCCTTGACCGCGAAGGGGACCCCGTAGAGCGGCGGCCGGGCGGCGGGGTCCGGCCAGCGGCGGGCCAACTCGGCGGCGTCGCCGAGCAGGTCCGCCTCAGGCCGCAGGGTGATCCAGACGTGGTCGTCGCCGCGGGCGGCGATGCGTCCGAGCACCTCCGCGGCCACGCCGGCCGGGGTGAGCGACCCGTCGCGGTATCCGCGGGCCAGGTCGGCCAGGTCCAGCGAGATGGTCATCGGTGCCCTCCGTCGGGCCGGACGCCGGGCTCCCGGCCGGTCATGAGGCCGCGGGCACTTCGGCGGGGACGGGCTCGGCGGCGGGCGGCGGCGCTTCGGCGGCCGGGTCCGCCGCCGGGCGGATGAACGCGAAGGCCAGCAGGATCACCCCGGCGAACAGGTAGCCGAGGGCGATCTGGGGGCTCGCGTTCCACTCGACCCTCTCGCCGTGGATGAGGCCGATGAACGACAGCGCCGCGCCGATGCCCGCGTACGCGGCGGCCCACAGGAACGAGCGGTCGATGATGAACGCGGCGATCGAGCCGAGCACCAGCCCGCCGAGCACGGCTCCGCCGCCGAGGAGCGCCGTGCCCTCGTAGACGGTGCCGCTCTGGGCGATGGTCTCGTACCCGACCTTCTGCGCGCTGGTGCCCGCCGCGGCCAGCGCGTTGTCCATGTAGCCCTGCGCCCAGGCCGCGATGTTCGGGATGATCGCCAGGACGACGGCCACGGCGTGCGCCCTCGGCACGGCCTGGAAGGCCTGGGCGCCGATGAGCAGCCCGATGTACAGCAGGATCGGCACGATCGCCGGCGTCGGGAACACCGCGCCGAGCAGCGAGAACATGCCGAGGAAGCAGAACGCCGCGATCACCACGCCGGTGGCCATCGAATAGCCGCTGCGCCCGCCCGCCGACTTCCATCCCGGGTGGCCGATGTAGACCGCGGGCGGGAACGGCGAGCCGAGCATCGAGCCGACCACGGCGCCGGCCCCGTCGGCGATCAGGACCGACCGCAGGTTGTAGGAGTCGCCCGCGGCGGCGGCGCTCTCGACGTTGCTCATGCCTTCGGTGAAGTTGTAGATGCCGAGCGGGATCGCGGTGGCCAGCAGCGGCGACACCTGGCGCAGCCCGTCGAGCAGCCGGTCGAGGTTGAACGACGGCAGGCTGACGGCGACGTCGCCCGCGGCCGCGCCGACGCCGGCGGGGTCCATGTAGCCGCCGATCCAGGCGATGGCGGTGCCCACCAGCAGGGCCGCCAGCCCGACCGGCATGCCGCCGGGCAGGCGCAGGTCGGTGAAGAACCCGACCAGGATGATCACCAGCACGGGCAGCGCGATCCAGGCGGCCTCCCACATCTGCGCGGCGGGCCGCATGGAGATGAAGGCGATCGAGATGCCCGCGAGCGTGCCCAGCATGGCCGCCCTCGGCGTGAAGCGCCGGATGTAGGGGCCGACGAACGCGCCGATCAGGACGATCAGTCCGATGATGAAGCACCACGCCAGCCCGGCCGCCCACGCGGTGAACGGGTTCTTGGTGGCCAGGTAGGTGGGCAGCATGATCACGAAGACGACGATGAACATGTGCGGGACGCTCGGCCCGTACGGCATCGCGCAGACGTCGGTGCGGCCCTCGCGGCGGGCGAGCCGCCTGGCCAGGTAGGTGTAGTAGACGTTGCCGATGAGGAGCTGGATGCCCATGGCCGGGAGGATGACCCCGAACACCTCGGCGCCGGGCAGGTGCACGACGCCGAGGCACAGGCCGCTCAGCACGAGCACGTTCACCATGACGTTGAAGCCGAGACCGAAGAAGGCGTTGGTGTCCCCGCCGACCCACCAGGGGAGTCGCGGCGGGGCGGAGGCGGGGGTGGTGGTCGTGGTCATCGTGCGCTCCGCGCTTCTAGTGCCTTGAGGTAGTGGCCGGAGGGGGCGACCCACCCGAAGATGCCGCCCTGGGCCGCGATCATGTCGAGTCCGTGCCGCTGGAACTGCGGGAAGTAGGAGCCCACGCAGTCGGACAGCACCAGGCACTCGTAACCCCGGTCGTTGGCCTCCCTGACGGTGGTGTGCACGCACACCTCGGTCGTGACGCCGGTGACGACCAGGCTGCGCACGTCCATGCCGCGCAGGGTCTCGTCCAGCCCGGTGGCGTAGAAGGCGCCTTTGCCGGGCTTGTCGATGACGAGCTCCCCCTCGGCCGGGGCCAGCTCGTCGATGATGTCGTGGCCGTACTCGCCGCGGATCAGGATGCGCCCGTACGGGCCGGGGTCGCCGATGCGCATCGAGGGGGCTCCGCGGCTCAGCTTCGCGGGCGGGCAGTCGGACAGGTCGGGCAGGTGTCCCTCGCGGGTGTGGACGACGGTCACGCCGGCGGACCGGGTGGCGGCGAGCACCTCGCGCAGCGGGGGGACGACCTTCTGGAGCATGGTGACGTCGTTGCCCAGGCTCTCGCCGAAGCCGCCGGGTTCGACGAAGTCGCGCTGCATGTCGATGACCAGTAGTGCGGTGTGTCCGGGGTCGAACCCGTAGGGGTAGGGCTCGGCCTCGACGAGAAGCGGATCGGACACGTTGGCCTCCGTTCCTCCGATTCCTCTTTTGTCGATTGTCGACAGAATTGTGTCGGGGACCGTTCGGCCCGGTTACGCTTCTGTAAGCCGGTGAGGCCCGCGCGCTCAGCCGATGTAGGCGCGGGCGCCGTGCGCGGCGAGGGCCGTCACGGCGGTGGCCGGGTCGCCGGAGGCGATCGCCTCGAACAGCACGCGGTGGCGCACCACGCCCTCGGAAGGGGTGCGCTGCTCGGCCTCTCTGCGCAGGTTGGCGGCCATGTAGAGCTGGAGCTTGGCGACCACGGGCTCGTACGCCAGCAGCAGCTGACGGTGTCCCGCGAGCGCCACGAGCGCGATGTGGAACCGCCGGTGCGCCTCGTTCTCGGCCAGCGCGTCCCCGGCCTGGACGGCCGCGCCCATGCCTTCCAGCGCCTCGGCCAGCCCCGACAGGTCGCTCGCCTCCGTGGGCGGCAGCGCCGTCCACACCGCGTAACGCTCAAGGACGTCGCGCAGCCCGAACAGCTCGTCCACGTCCTTCCTGGACAGCTCGGCGACGCGCACCCCGCGCCGGGGCAGGTGCTCGACCAGACCCTGCTGGCCGAGCGAGCGCAGCGCCTCGCGCAGCGGCGCCCTGCTGGTGCCGAAGCGCTGGGTGAGCTGCTCCTCGATCAGCCGCTCGCCCGGGGCCAGAGCGCCGCTGAGGATCTCGTGGCGCAGCCGCCGCATCGAGAGCTCGACGAGGCTGGGGGACTCCAGGAGCCCGTCAGATTCCACCCGAACACCTCCCGAGCCCATTCTGCGTGAGGCTCACAGGCCGTTGGCGGTCGCCCCGTCGAGCAGGCCCCGCGCGCTGCGGTAGCGGGCGGCGTCGCTCTTGTCGCCGAGCACCACCCCGACCAGCGTGTGGCCGCCCCTCAGCGAGGTGAACATCAGGCAGTAGCCGGCCGGCCGCGTGTAGCCGGTCTTCAGGCCCTGCGCCTCCGTGGGCAGCAGCCGGTTGGTGTTGCGCCAGACGTGGGCGCGGTGCACGGCGGTCTTGGCGGTCGCGTGCCGCTCGGTGCGGGCGACCGTGGTGATGACCGGGTCGGCCATGGCGGCTCTGGCCAGGAGGACCTGGTCTTGGGCGGTGGAGCGGTCACCGCCGGGCTTGGGCAGCCCGTCGGCGTTGGTGTAGAGGGTGTCGCGCATGCCGAGGGCCCTGGCCGCGCCGTTCATCTTGGCCACGAAGCCCTTCACCCCGGGCCCGTAGCGCCGGGCGAGGGCGCTCGCGGCGTCGGCCCCGGACGGCAGCAGCAGCGCGTACAGCAGCTCGCGCACGGTGAGCCGCTCGCCGGCCCGCAGGCCGGCGTGGGTGGCGCCGTTCGCCGCGGCGTACCGCACGTCGGTCTTGGAGATCGTGACGACGTCGCCCAGGGACGCCGAGCGGCGCACCACGTACGCGGTCATGATCTTCGTGAGGCTGGCGACGGGCACCCGGCGGGTCTGGCGCCTGGCGTACTCGACGGTCCCGGAGGTGATGTCGACGAGGTAGGCCTCCTCGGCCGTGACCGCGGCCTTGCCGGCCGTCGCGCCGGCCTCGGCGCTCGCCGCGCCCGGTGCGGCTTCGGCGCCGAGGGCCGCTTCGGCGCTCGCGGCGGGTGAGGTGATCGCGGCCGCGGATCGCGGAGCGGGCCGGGCGTGGGCCGGGCCGGCCAGGCCGACCGTGGCCAGGACCGTCACCAGAACAGAGAGAACCGCCATGCGCATCCCGTTATGATCCCATGCTCACCATTCCCCACATGCGCATTGACGGGAGATGTCCGAAGGGCGATCGTGGTACTTTCCGCCCGAGCGATCCCGGCCCCCGCACCGGCCCCTGTCGCGACTGCAAGCGGACGGCAAGTAGGAGACAACCAGCCCCGCGTACACCTGAGGTGAGCGAAAGGGGAGGGGCATGAGAGCGGGAAGCAGCATGGAGCCGGTACGTCGTCTAATGCCGATCATGGCGAGCGGCGTGGCCAGCGTCTTCAAGCTGCTGGTGGCGACGCTCGCGTTCTGCGGGGCCTACTTCGGCGTGGCGGCCGCGAACGGGCCCGCCGCTCCGCCGGCGGACGGGGGCGGGCACGTCAGAACCGTGATCCTTTCCGCGCAGGCCATGCCGGTCGAGGTCGACCGCACGCCTGCGCCGGGCCTTGTGACGGTCGGCGTCACCGAGGCCGGCGGCGCCTGCCGGCGCGTCTACCACGCGCAGAGCGTCATCGCCCCCGGCCCCGCGGACGGCGCCGTGGTCTACCGCTGGAGCCTGCGGCGCTGGAACCCCGGCACCCGTGCCTGGAAGACCTACGACTCCTCGAAGGCGCGGGGCGTGCCTGAGGAGCGGCGCACCGTGGAGTGGCACCCGCGCGTCGCCGGCGCGTCCGGCTGGTACCGCGTCGAGCTTTCTGTCTCGGGCGGCCGGCCCATCGCCGGCGAGAAGTTCAAGGTCACCTGCTGAGGGCAGGTCCTTCGAGGCCGTGTGCCGGCCGCGCCGGCGCGGGCCGGCCGGCACACGGCGGAACCCGCGACGCGCGCCCAGGAGCGGCGAGCCTCGGACGTTGATCCAAGAGCGGCGAGCCTTCACCGACCGGGTACCGAGAGCGGCGTTCAGCGACCTGGCGCCAGGTCAGACGCTTTCCAGGCCCTGTCGCGCCGCCGCGACCCAGCGGGGGACGCCGACCCGCTCGGCCACCGCGAGCGCCTTCTCGTAGTGCTTGTGCGCGTCGTCGGGCTGCCCGAGGTGCATGGCGAGGTCGCCCAGCGTCTGCGCCACCGGCCACAGCGCCACGACCCCGGTGCCGGCGCCCGCGATGCGGTCGGACAGCGGCCCGAGCGTCGAATAGGCGTCCTGCATGCGGTCGCGGTCGCCGAGCAGCATCCCGGCGAGCGCCCGCCACGTCATGGCCAGTTCGTACAGGAAGTCGGCGCGGACGGGCGGCCGCGCGGCGGCGACGGCCTTCGCGTCATTGAGGTGCCCCGCGGAGGCCAGGGCGACGGCGTAGGCGTCCAGCGTCCACTTGGCCCCGCGCCGGTGCGCCTCCTCCAGCGCCTCCACCATGTCGGCGGCCCTGCCGTCCACCAGATGCAGGCAGAACGTCGTGATCAGCGGCAGGTCCTGGCGGCCCTCCAGCATGCCGGCCCGCGCCGTGAGCCGGGCGGCGTTGCGGTACGCGCGCTCGGCGCCGGTGTACTCGCCAGTGATCATCATGCGCATGCCGGCGTACCAGGCGCCCACGGCAGACGGCGCCGGCAGGTCGTACCGCCTGGCCAGGCCCTCGGCGGCGCTCATCTGCGCGTCGGCCTCGGCGAAGTCGCCGCGCGCCGCGGCGCACTCCATCAGCACCAGATGGGCGAGCGCCCGCACCGCGATCTGCCCGGAGGCCGCGCCGACCTCCAGCAGTTCGCGGCCGATCGCCTCGCGCTCGTCGACCACCGTGATCACGTACGACTGGCGCAGCCGGCCGCTGAGCGCGACGGCGAGCAGCGCGGGGTCGCCGCTCTGCCGGGCCAGCTCCTCGGCCTCCAGCGACGCCTCGTACCCTCGGCCGGTGGCCGAGCCCTCCAGTTCCAGGGCGAGGGTCGCCAGCAGGCTCGCGCGCAGCGACTGCTCGCTCGGCGGCAGCTCGATCAGCGCCCGCTCGGTGAGGTCGACGATCTCCCACGCCGTGCGGGTCAGGTCGCGGGCGATGCCCTTGTACGGCACGGCCAGTGACGCGGCGATGCGCGCGGTCAGCTCAAGGTCGCCCAGTGGCAGGGCGGCGTCCATCGCCTCGCGGCGGCGGGACCTCGCCGCCGTCATGTCGCCGCACAGCGCGAGCGCCTTGATCAGCCGGAGCTGGAGCATCAGCCGCTCCTTGGGCGGACCGCCCGTGGGATGGGCGCGGTCGAACGCCGTGATCGCCCGCTCCCACAGCGTGGCGGCCTCCCGGTGGGCGAAGCGCCGCTCGGCCTGCTCGGCCGCGAGGCCCGCGTAGTGGACGGCCTTCGCCGCCGTCTCCACCGTCCCGGCGGAGTCGTAGTGGTGGGCCAGCGCCGCCACGTCGGACGTCGACCGGCTCTCGATGACCGAGGCGACGGCCGCGTGCAGCCGTGACCTGCGCAGCCGGGAGGCGTCGGAGTACAGCGTGTCGCGGACCAGGTCGTGGTCGAACCGCAGCATTCCCGGGCCCGGCTCGGTGACGAGCCCGGCGAGCAGCCCGGCCTCCACGGCGTCCACCACGGCGTCCTCGTCGCCGGAGATGCCGACCAGCACGTCGATGTCCACGTCGCGGCCGATCACCGCGGCCTGCAGCAGGATCTGCTGGGCGGTCCCGGGCAGCCGGGCGATGCGGCGGCGCAGCACGTCGCGCACTCCTGAGGGCACCTCGGAGATGACCTCGGCGGCGGTGGCGCGTCCGCCGGTGGACTCGGAGTCGAGGAGCCGGACCGTCTCGCGGACGAAGAACGGGTTGCCTCCGGTGCGCTCGACGATCCTGCTGACGGCCTCCTCGTCGACCTCGCGGACGCAGGTGGCCCGCACGAGCTCGGCCACGGCCTCCTGGTCGAGCCCTTCGAGGCCGACGCGCACCGGACCGAGCCGGGCGAGCGCCGCGAGCACGTCCGACTGCTGGTCGTTCAGCTCGCCGTCGCGGCAGGTCACCACGAGCAGCACCCGGCTCGCGGCCAGCAGGCTGGGCAGCGCGCGCAGCAGGGCCAGCGTCTGGTCGTCGGCCCAGTGCAGGTCTTCCAGGGTGAGGAGCACCGGGGCCTCGCGGGCGATGCCCGCGATGTAGCCGCCGACGGCGCGGTGCAGGCGGAAGCCGCCGGAGGCCTGGTCGTCCTCGTCGGCGGGCGCCGCGTCGTCCAGCAGCGGCGCCAGCAGCTGGCCGTACTCGCCGGTGCCGCGCACCGCGACCAGGGCGCGCAGGACCTCCACCCATGCCCAGCCCGGCGGGGTGGCGCTGCTGTCGGGGCAGCCGCCGGAGGCGGTCATCCAGCCCTGCCGGGTCAGCTCCTGCCCGAGCTGCCGCACCAGCGTGGTCTTGCCCGCGCCGGGGTCGCCGCCGACCACGGCCGCGGTGAAGCGCCCGGACAGGGCGTGCGGCGCGGCGCCCGTCAGCCGCGCCAGCTCGGCGTCCCGTCCGACGAACGGCTCGGCCGGCAGCGGCGGCACGTCCGCGGCCGGGTTCTCGGCGCGCGGGGGCCAGGTGCCGGCCTCGGCGAAGCGCTGCTGGCGCTGGGGGACGGTCAGCTCCAGCGCGGGGGCCTGCGACAGGATGTCGGACTCCATCTTGCGCAGCGCGGGACCCGGGTCGATGCCCAGCTCGTCGGCCAGGATCGTGCGGGCCCGCCGCAGGGCGGCCAGGGCGTCGCCCTGCCTGCCGCAGCGGTACAGGCCGAGGGCGAGCAGCCGCCAGCCCTCCTCCCGCAGGGGATGCTCGCCGGTGAGGGCCTCCAGGTCGGGCACGGTCTCGGCGTGCAGGCCGAGGCGCAGGCCGGCGTCGTAGTGGCGTTCGCGCGCCACCAGCCGCAGCTCGGCCAGCCGGCTGACCTCGGCCTCGGCCCATTGCTGCTCGGCGAAGTCGGAGTAGGGGGTGCCGCGCCAGAGGCCGAGCGCCGTCTCAAGGCCCGTGCGCGCCGGCTCGGGGTCGTCGTTCTCCAGGTACTTGCCCGCCGACCGCACCATGGACTCGAACCGCAGCGCGTCCACCTGGTCGGGCGCGGTGCGCAGCGCGTACCCGGAGGCGACGGTGACCAGCAGGCGGTTCGGGCCGCCGCGCGGGCGGCCGGGCTCGAGGACCCGGCGCAGCCGCGAGACGTAGACCTGCAACCCCGACTGGGCGCCCTTGGCGGCCTCGTCGGACCACAGGTCGAACAGCAGTGTGTCGACCGGCACGACCTGGCCGCGTGCGACCAGTAATCGCGCCAGAACGGCGCGTTGCCGTAGCCCGCCGAGGTCGACCTCGGCGTCGCCGTCGTCGTACGCCTCGACCGGCCCAAGAACGCGGAACGTCACCATGTCAGCCGCCACGCTATGCGGGCCCGTCGAGCACGCACAAGCTATTCGTCAAGGCCCGCCTTCCTTCTCTCGCCACCCCGTCACGGATGCCACGGGCGGGCCACGGGTGTCACGAGGCTACAGGTACCTGGAAGGCACGATAACAACGGAAAGGCCGGTGATATCAGCCCGTATCGACGTACGAGGCCTCAGGCGCGGGAGGCGGGTTCGGGCGACCGGTCGTCGCCCGCCGGACGCCGCCGCAGCAGGGCCCAGGCCCCCAGCGCGAGGCCGCCCCAGGGGATCTCGATGGTGTAGGTCCAGAAGCCGAACAGGATCGCCGCCGCGGTCGCCGGGCCCGGCGGCTGGCCGAAGGCGATCAGCAGCGCCGCCGTGCCGCCCTCCATGATGCCCGCGCCGCTCGGCGTGACCAGCGCGCTGGTGAGCACCCGGCTGACCGCGAAGACCGCCACGGTCTCGGCGGGCCCCGGGTAGGCGCCGGTGGCCACCGCGCAGGCCGCCATCATCAGGCACTGCAACGTCAGGAAGGCCAGCATGCCGAGGGAGAGACCGGGCCAGCGCCGGTGCACGATGCCGGCCGTGTCGGCGCGCAACCGGTGGACGGCGTCGGACGCGTAGTGCTCGGCCGGGCGGATCGCCCTGGGCAGGACGCGCAGCGCTCCGTCGGCGGCGCGGCCGAGCAGGGTGGCGGCCCGCTCCCAGTACAGGGCGGCGGCCACCACGGCGACCAGCACGAGGATCGACACCGCGCCGCCCCAGGCCGCGCTGGTGACCCTGGGGTCGGGGATGCGCCCGGCGACGAGCAGGGCGATGATGCCGATCGCCGGCAGGATGAACCGGAACAGGGTGTTCCAGATGCCGGTGACCAGCGTGTACACCACGACGGGGCGGGTGGCGAAGCCCCAGCCCTTGGTCATGGCGAAGGTCAGCGCCACCCCGGCGGCGCCGCCGAACGGCAGCAGGTTGCTGACCGCGCTGCCCGCGCCGTTGAGCGTGAGCGCCTGCAGATGGGTGAGGCCGGGCAGCCCCGAGGTCATCACGAAGGTGTAGGCGTACAGGCTCGCGAGCCACAGCGCGGCCATCAGCAGGATCATCGGCCAGCTCAGCGCGGCGAACCGAGCCCCGATCTCGCTCCAGCTCACCTGGGCCCCGGTGAGCGCGTGCACGATCTGGGGCAGGTACACCACGAGCAGGACCGCCAGGGCCAGGGAGGCGACCGAGAGGCCGGCCTGTACCCATTTGTTCCTCATCAGCGCTCCCATGCCCGCCCGTGGACCCTCATCACCGCCGTCCAGCGCGGCGCCACTCCAGTCTGCCGGGACGGCGCGGGGCCGGATCTCATCCTGGAGGACGAAATCACCCCGGCGACGGCCGGCCCGTCCTCGCGGCTAGCTCGCCTCCTCGGCGACCTCCGCCTCCCCGGTCTCGGGGAGTTCGTCGAAGGGATGCCCGAGCCGGGCGCCCGGAGGAAGGTCGCGGCGGACGTACCACTCGGTGCCGAAGATCAGGCGGTACAGCGGGCCGGGGATCCTCAGCATCACCGCCAGCGTGCGGTCGCCGTCGCCGCCGGTCGCCTGGCTCGCGTGGGCGGCCATGCTGGCGCGCTTGACCTTGGCGAACCTGCGGACGTTGACCCGGTGGGTGATGACCTCGCCGGGTGAGTAGGCCCGTTCGAAGGACCGCACGTCGAACTCCGGCGGGAAGCGGTAGAAGCGCTGGGCGAGCCGCAGGCCCCGCAGCAGCGGGTCGCGGTTGACCGTGGCCTCCAGCAGGATCGGGGTGCCGGCGATGCCGGCGGCGCGCTGGCCCACCCGGTAGACCTGCACGTGGTCGGGGTGACCGTACCCGCCGGCCGGGTCGTAGATCGTCAGCAGGTCGGCGCTCTCTTCTTTGAGCACGGCCGCGAGCCGCTGGGCGGCCTCCTCGATGTCGGCGTCGATGAAGGCGTTCGGCGGGCGGTCGTCGCCGATGGCGCCGCCCTCGCCGAGGCCGGAGTCGCCGTAGCCGAGCAGCACCACGCGGGCCACCCCGAGCGCGGCGGCCGAGGCGTACAGCTCGGTGGTGCGCGCCTCGGCGAGCTCGTCGCCGTGGGGCAGGTCGGCCAGGCCGCGCTCGCCGGCGGTCGCCACGACGAGGACGACCCGATGGCCCTCGGACGCCAGCATCGCCATGGTCCCGGCGGTCAGCAGCGCCTCGTCGTCGGGATGGGCGTGGAAGAACACCGCGGTACGTGCCACGCCGCCATGATTCCACGGCGCCGCGGCCGAGGCCCCAGGCGCCTCCCACGCGGTGCATCCAGAAGCCCTCCGCAACCCTTCAAGAACGTCCCGGAGCCCTCGCGGGCGCCCGGCGTCCGCGTTTGATGCCGGTGGCGGCCTCTGCCAGTCTGGCTGGGTGCGGATCCTTCACGTGAGTGACTGTTACCTGCCCCGGCTAGGCGGCATCGAGGTGCAGGTGGCCGACCTGGTGCGGTCGCAGTCCGAGGCCGGGCACGACGTCGAGGTGGCCACGGCGACCCCGGGCGAGCGCATCCCCGGCGTCCACCGCATCGTGGCCCGGATGCCGTTCGACCTGCCCGTCCACCCTCGCGGCGGCGCGCATCTGCTGCGCCTGATGACAGCCCGCCGCCCCGACGTCGTCCACGTCCACACCGGTGCGGCGTCGCCGTTCGCCTGGATGGGGGTGCGCGCGGCCGTCCGGGCGGGGCTGCCCGTCGTGGTCACCGTGCACAGCATGTGGGATCCGGTGACGCGCACGATGTACCGCGGGCTGGACTCGCTGTTCGGCTGGACGGGGTGGAACATCGTGGGCACCACGGTGAGCCACGCCGCCGCCCGCCCGATCCGCGCCGTCACCGCCGGGCGCGTCCCGGTCGACGTGGTGTCCAACGGCCTGGACGTCTCCGCCTGGCGTCCCTCGGGGGAGGCGCCGCGGGAGGCGCGCGACGAGGTGCACATCGTGGCGGTGGGCCGGCTGGCCCCGCGCAAGCAGCCGGTGCGCCTGCTCAAGCTCCTGCTGGAGGCCAGGCGGCGGGTGCCGGGTGAGGTCCCGATGCGGGCCACGCTGGTGGGCGACGGGCCGGCGCGCGGCTCGATGGAGCGGTTCCTGCGCTCCCACGGCATGCAGCGCTGGGTCTCGCTGCCGGGCCGTTACTCGCGCGAGCAGATCCGCGAGCTGCTGGCCTCGGCCGACGTGTTCGTGGCGCCCGCGCCGCGGGAGTCGTTCGGCATCGCGGCACTGGAGGCGAGGGCGGCAGGCGTGCCCGTGGTCGCGCGGACACAGAGCGGCGTGGCCGACTTCGTGCGCCCCGGCAAGGAGGGCCTGCTCGGCCGCACCTTCGAAGAGCTGGTGCGCGCGGTGGCGCGACTGGTGCGCGACAGAGAGCTGCGCGAGCAGATCGCCCGGCACAACAGAGAGACCGAACTCACCCGATGCACCTGGCCGGCGGTTCTTGACGGCTTCGAGCACTGCTACGAGCTTGCGAAGACCGCCGCGGGAATGCACGGGCCGAAAGGGCCCGGCGCGGAAAGAGGTTAGAAGGGGAGGACGCGGCCGGAAGGGCTACGGAGATCCAGAGGGCTCGGACGGCGTACGGGCTTGGGCCGGGGTGTGATGAGAATCCGCTTCATGTCCTTCTCCTTCGGTACGGGCTCACACTTCCCTCGTCACTCGTCGGCGGACAGGTCCTTTGCCTCACTGGTGGCTCCGCGGTCGGGCGAGGTGCGTCGGACCCGACCTCACCTCCTGTTTACCCTCTCTGGGGCTGCCGCAGACGTATTCGACCTCAGTTTCTCCGATCTTGGTGTGCCGCGTAACCCCTACGCTCCCCAGCGGAGCCGACGCGGTCGCATTCAGGGGGGTTGGACATGACGCCGTGTTCATGTGGACATATTCAAATCCTAAAAACGCGATGTTTCCAGCGATTATCGAACGTGTTGCGGGCGCCGCCCCGCCAATGACACGGGGAACCCGCCCGAGAGCCCCCGCCATTCGGCACGCGAACCCCGGAGGGGCGAGCCGGGGATTACCCGTGAGGTGCATTTCCCGCCGTGCGAGGCGGGCGCCGGGGGGCGTCCCGGCCTGATCGCCGGGGCGCCGGCTTCAGTGGACCGCGTTCCATACGGTGAGGGCGGTGCGCCAGGCGAGCAGGGTCATCTCGACTCCCAGTCGCAGCCATTCGCGGCGTTCGCGGTTTCCCCCTCGGCCGTGGTGTCTCTTGCGTCTGTCGGCCATCTGGCACCCCTTTCCATGCCGGGTTCTGCGAGTGGCGGGGCCACGGGGCCACCGCCCTCGTCGCCTGCCGTTGTCCGGGTTCAGCGCGGGTGTGGGTGGACCTCTGGCGGGGGCCGGCCGTCGGGCCGTTTCCGGATCGCCACCATGCCGGGCGCGTGAATCAGGTGTTCCGCGTGCGCTCGCGGTGCCGATCGGCGCGAAGCGCTCATCCAAGTGAAGGCGTTTCCTCACGCCAGGCGCACACGCGGGTTAATGCCATGATCGTACCCGTCGGTAATGACCTCGTAACTCTCCGGGCGGGAGAAAGATCCGCAGCTCATCCGGCCCGGTGGCCGTCGCCTGCGACGCTCGCCGCCGGGCGGCCGGGGTCAGTCGTGGCGGAGGATGAAGTCGTCCTCTTCGTCGCCCGTGCCGACGCTGCCGACCGTCCAGAGATGGGAGGCGCCCGGCACCCGGGCGATGCCGGTGCGGCGGACGTCGTCGGACTCCTCGTACTGCTGGCCGTCCCTCCGCTCGCGCATCAGCGGGCCGTAGGACCGGGTCCACTCGGCTCCGTCGAAGTGGAGGAACAGGACCTGGCCGGAGTGGTCGGCGTCGACGCCGCTGATCCAGACGTCGCCGGGCCCGGAGGCCGTGACGCCGTCGAGCCTGCCTCGCGGGACGGGGATCGCCACCTGCTCCCAGGACGCGCCGTCCCAGTGCAGGACGAGCGGGGTCTGCGGCCCGCCGCCGGGGGGCGACACGGCGCCCACCGCCCACACGTCGGTCGCGGCGACCATCCACACTCTGCGCAGCACCCCTCCGGCGACCCGCGGGGTGCGGGCCCGCTGCCAGGACTGGATCGCCGTGCCCGACACGGCGCTGCCGTGCCAGATCATCGGATCGCCGGGCGTGCCCGAGGCCGGGGCGTCGTTGCCGACCGCCCACACGTGGCCCGGCTTGGCGGTCACGGCCATGAAGTACCCGTCGGCGCGCAGGGCGTTGCGGAACCCCCGCCCGGTCCACTCGGTGATCACGCCCTGGGTGGCGCCGCGGCCGGCCAGCCACGCGTGGCCGCCGGTGGCGGCGACGTCGGCGAGCACGTACTCGTCGGCGATGCCGTAGGGATGCCACCGCCTCCAGCGCGCGCCGTCCCAGTGCGCGGCGTACGGGCTCTCGCCGTTGCCGACGACCCACGCGTCGCGGGGGCCCGCCGTGCTGACGCCGACCAGGTGCCAGGCATCGGCGGGGCTGACCGGCGTCTCGGTCCACCGGGCGCCGTCCCAGTGCTGCAGGACAGGAGTGCCCTCGCGGTCCTCGGCGCTCCGCTCGTACCCGACGGCCCAGGCGTCGCGCGGGCCGCTCGCCGCGACGTCCAGCAGCGCCGAACTGCCGTCGAGGCCTGCTCCGGCGAAGGTCTTCCAGGCGGGGGAGGCGGCGGTCCTGCCGGTGGCGGCCGGGCTCGGGACGGCTGTCGCGGCCCCGCCGGCGGCAGGGGCGGAGGTGGCCCGCTTCGCGGGCGGCGTCCTTTCCGCACCGCCGCCGCAGGCGGGCGCGAATGCCAGGATCAGGCAGGTCATCGCGGCCGGCCACCGGAGCGTTGTCCCCATAGGACGGCATGCTCGCAGGAACCGCCGTGGCCACGCCACCGTTACCGCGCGCGCCGGGCGAGCCGGTGCAGGCGCGAAGGGTGCGCCGGCCCGCGAAGCGGGACATCGGGGTGTGCCGGTCCGGAGGCGCCGGGGCCGGGCGGGCCGGGTGTGCGGGGTCAGGAGGCGCCGGGGCCGGGTGGGGCCGGGTGTGCCGGGGTGGTCTCCAGGCGGCGGGCCACGTCGTCGTACACGCCGAGGAGCAGGTCCCAGAACCGGGTGACGTCCAGTCCGGTGCCGACCAGGGCGTTCGGCACGCGGTCGCCGAGGTCGAAGTGCGTCACGGTCATCCCCGAGGTGAACCGGCCGGCCGTCTCCACCTGCACCAGCGCGGGTTCCACGTCCAGCAGCGAAGGGTCGATCAGGTAGGCGATCGCGCACGCGTCGTGGATGGCGGGCCCCTCCTCGGCGGTGACCATGCCGTAGAACTCCACGCAGGGCACCAGCAGGTCGGCGCCGAGCCGTCCCATCGCCCGCATGCGGTCGACGACCGCGCCGACCGCGAGCGCCTGGCGGCTCACGTCCAGGCCGATCGTCGTGACCGTCCAGCCGGCGTCGAACACGATGGCGGCGGCCTCGGGGTCGGCGGCGATGTTGAACTCGGCGGCGGGGGAGAAGTTGCCCCGGGTGTAGGAGCCGCCGAGGATGGCGAACTCGCGCGCCCAGTCGACGATGCGCGGTTCCCTGAGCAGGGCGAGGGCCACGTTGGTCAGCGGGCCGATGGCGACCAGCGTCACCTCGCCGGGGGAGGCCCTGAGCGTGTCGATGATGAAGTCGGCGGCGTGCCGCGGGTCCGCGGGGAGCGTCGCCTCGGGCAGGACCGCCCCGCCGAGCCCGTCCTCGCCGTGGACGGACGCCGCGTTCACCGGGGTGCGCAGCAGGGCGCCGGCGCAGCCCGGGACGACCGGGACCTCGCGGAGGCCGAGGAACTCGCGCAGCCGCAGCGCGTTGCCGGTCGTGTGCTCCAGGCCGACGTTGCCCCCGACCGTGGTGATGCCGAGGATCTCCAGGGCGGGACTGCCGTGCGCGAGCGTGATCGCGAGGGCGTCGTCGATGCCAGGGTCGCAGTCGATGATGATCTTCTTGGGAGCCACATCTGTAGCTTGGAGTACGGGCGACAACTCCGGCAAATGACATCGCTGCTGGTCGATGCCCGTTCACCCTCACCGTGCCCGCGAAACCGCCGCTCGTCTCCCGCCTGGACCGGGTCCCGTTCTTTCCCGCCTGGATGAGGTACGGCTCGCGCGGGGCGTGGTCGCGCGAGCCGTACAGCCTGTGGTCAGCGCCGGATGACGTGCAGGACGCTGGCGATCCGTTCGGCCGCCGTGACGATGTCGGAGGCGTGGCCGATGCGGCCCGCCCACGACAGCCAGAACCACCACTCGCCGTCGGCCGCGTTGGCGGCCAGGACGTCCTCGGTGACGGCCGGGGCCATCGGGTTGATCACGCGCAGGCGCGGATAAAGCCCCGTGCGGGCCGTCAGGCGCACCTGGAACGCGTGCGCCTCGAGCTGCGCGGCGAGTCGCTCCAGGTGGTCGAGTGCCTCGGCCGAATGGACGCTAGGTTCTGCCGTCTTCATCTTTGGTCTCCAGCGGGGACATGGGTGACCGGATGGGGACCAGACTGAACCCGGCCGCCCCGACCGGCAATCAGAGCAAATCCACTGATAAGTGGAATACCGTCGAGTGGACGGGGGGTTTACGTGGAAATCACGCGGATGCGCAGGCATCAGTCCCATAACGCTGTGGGCTAATAGGTGCCAGCTGGTTAACATCGGGGAAACATCCGTAAGGCCGAACACTCCAGTGGCGGAGGGGCAAGGTATGGCCCGTGGAGAGCACTCCCCGGCATGCGCGCGACGCTGGCGTGAGCAGGCCGTTTCCCGGCAGTGGAGCCTCTGGCAGACAGCCCAGGCCATCAACAGCTGCTGCGGCGTCAGCCTGCTCAAGGCTCACAGGCTCGCCCGCGGGTGGTCGGCGCGCCAGGCCATCGAAGAGCTCGAGCGGCTCTGCGAGATCCATTCGCTCGGGCTGCCGCGCGCCAGCATCGACCTGCTGAACGCCTGGGAGAACAACCGCGCCCGCCCCCGGCCGCAGACCATCGACCAGATCGCCCGGCTCTATTCCGCCAACGCCGTGCGCCTGGGGCTGGCCGCCGACTACTGCGACGACGGCGACGGCCCGGACGTCGTGGTCGTCGCCCCCAGCCACACCGTCCCGGCCCCCGCGATCCCGGCCGATGACGGCGCCCCGGCGCGGGCGCGCCCGGCGGCCGCCACCGACCTGGACGACGAGGCCGAGCGCCGCGCGCTGTTCCACCACGCGCTGCTCAGCTCCGGCCTGCCGCTCAACGGCCGCCTGCTCGCCGAGGTCGAACGCACCCGCCAGGACGTGGACCGCACGCTCGCCTCCACCACCATGAGCGAAGACCAGCTCGACCGGCTCGACGAGCAGGTCCTGCGCTACCGCCGCGAGTACATCAAGAGCGCGCCGCTGCCGATGCTCTACCGCCTGATGCTCGAGGTCTCCGACGTCCGCAGGCTCGTCGCCGCACGGCAGCCCGCCGCCATCCAGCGCCGCCTGCTGAACGCCACGACGATGCTCGCGCTGCTGTCGGCCGACGCGCTCATGAAGCTCGGCGACACCCGCCAGGCCCACGCCTGGTACGGCACCGCCCGCGCCGCCTCCGACGACATGGGCGAGGTCAGGCTGCGCGCCCTCGTGCGCGCGCAGGAGGCCATGCTGCCCTACTACTACGGCGACCTCACCGAGACCGTGCGGCTGGCCCGCGAAGCGCGCATGCTGGCCGGGAGCGCTCCAAGCTCGCCGGCCGCCCTCGGCGCGGCGGCCGAGGCCAGGGCGCTGGCCCGCATGGGCGAGCACCAGGCCGCCCGCGTCGCGCTCGCCGAGGCCGAGCGCATCTTCTCGCGCATGCCCCGCGAAGGCGCCGACCACCTGGCCTTCCGCTTCTCAGAACGGCGGCTGCAGTTCTACCGCATGGGCACGCTGATCGAGCTGGGCGAGGCCGAGCAGGTCCAAGAGTGGATCTCCCGCTCCGCCAGCCCCTACACCATCGACCCCGCGCTGGTGCTGCTCGACCAGGCCGCCCACGTGGCCCGCGAGGGCGACTACGACCAGGCGTGCCGCCTGGCCGAGCAGGCCCTGACGCAGGTGCCCCCCGAGCACCGCACGTCCATCGTGGTCACCCGGGCCCGCGCCCTGCTGTCGATCATCCCGCGCGCCCAGCGCCGCACCCCGGCCGCGCGCCATCTCCACGACCTGCTCGCGGAGGCGGGCCCGCAGCTCGCGCTGGAGCGTCCATGAACATGCTGGCGGACGAGGCCGCGGCGATCCTGGTGGAGGTGTGCGAGAACGTCGGCCTCGACGCCAGGGACGCGCAGCTGCTGCGGGTGCGCAGCAACGCGGTGTTCAAGCTCCGCGACGACATCGTGGTGCGCATCGCCACCGCGCCGGACGCCATGACCCGGCTGCCGGTCGTGCTCGCCGTCGCCCGCTGGCTCGCCGACCAGGGGTTCCCCACGGTGCGCCCGGCCGACGAGCTGTGCGACCAGCCCTTGGTCTACGACGGCCGGGTGGTGACGTTCTGGCACTACGTGCCGGCGAGCGGGCGGCCGACGACCACCCAGCTCGGTGACATCCTGCGCAGCCTCCACCTGCTGCCCGTGCCGCCGTTCCCGCTCAAGCGGCTCGCCGACCCGCTTGCGGAGGTGCGCGAGTCCGTCGAGCACCGCAAAGAGGTGCTGACCCCCGGCCAGCGCGCCTGGCTACGCGACCGGGTGGCCGAACTGACCTCCAGGTGGGCCGACCTGGACACCGAGGGGCCGCCCGTGCTGCTGCACGGGGACGCCTGGATCGACAACCTCCTGCGCTGCCAGGACGGCCACGCCGTGCTCTGCGACTGGGACGGGGTCGCCGTCGGCCCCCGCGAGTGGGATCTGGTGCACACCTACCACGGGCAGCGCCGCTTCGGCCTGACGGCCGCGGAGGTCGACGACTTCGCCGGGGCCTACGGCTTCGACCTGCGGGCCTGGCACGGCTACCCGACGCTCATGGAGGTGCGCGACATGTACGCGGTCGGCATCCACATCCGCAACGCCACCCGCGACCCGTTCTCCCGCAAGGAACTGCCGCGCCGGCTCGACTCGCTGACCCGCGGCGACGGGCAGGCCCGCTGGTATCTCGCCGAACCCGCCTGAGGCCCCTCCGGCGGTCCGGAGGGCATCTTTACCGCCGACTCGCGTGATGCCTTTGTGATCGGCGGCGCGGGCGTGTACTGTCGGGCCTGTTGCAGTCGTGGTTTCCTCGAACGTCTTTTACCCAAAAGCGCCCGCGGGAAGTTTTCCGACAGCGGTCGTTCTTGCTTCTCCCGCGGTTTCGTGGATGCAGGCATGGTCCGCTACGCAGCCCCGAGCCGTCGACTTGGCGGCCCGGTGAAGCCCTGAACAGGGAGAAGTAGAGTTGTCTGAAGGCACCGTCAAGTGGTTCAACGCCGAAAAGGGCTTTGGCTTCATCGCCCCGGACGACGGGAGTGCCGACGTGTTCGTGCACTATTCGGCGATCACCTCCGGGGGCTACCGCAGCCTGGATGAGAACCAGAGGGTCACCTATGTGACCGTCCAGGGGGCGAAGGGTCCTCAGGCGGAGCAGGTCACCGTCATCTGACGCGCGTTCTCTCCGGGCCCGTACCGCCTCGCCGGTGCGGGCCCTCAGCTTTTCCGGGTAAGGCGACCCCACCCTCGGCGTCCGATATTTTGCCTTTTCCAGGGGTAGAGGCGGCCAGGTGAGACTGACCTATACCTCAGACCTGTGGTGGAAGAACGCCGTCGTCTACTGTCTCGACATCGAGACCTTCGCCGACGGCAACGGCGACGGCATCGGCGACTTCCGGGGCGCCACCCAGCACATCGATCACCTCGAACGGCTGGGTGTGACGTGCGTGTGGCTGATGCCGTTCTTCCCGACCCCCGACCGCGACGACGGATACGACATAACCGACTTCTACAGTGTGGATCCGCGGCTCGGCACTCTAGGGGAATTCGTCGAGTTCATGCGCGTGGCCCGCGACCGCGGCATCCGGGTCATCGCCGACCTGGTCGTTAACCACACCTCCGACGAGCATCCGTGGTTCAAGGACGCGAGGTCCAGCCGCGACTCGCGCTACCGCGACTGGTACATCTGGTCGGACACCCCCGAGCCCGACGACCCCAAGGGCGTGGTGTTCCCCGACGCCGAGGACTCCCTGTGGCAGTACGACGAGGGCAGCGGCCAGTACTACTACCACCGGTTCTACCGGTTCCAGCCCGACCTCAACGTCTCCAACCCGGAGGTGCGCGACGAGCTCGCCCGCATCCTGGGGTTCTGGATGGAGCTCGGCCTGTCGGGGTTCCGCGTCGACGCCGTGCCGTTCCTCGTCGAGGACGTCTCCAAGAAGGACGGCGACGAGGCATCGTCCTCGGGCAAGGACGCCGCCGCCCCGGCGGGCGGGGACGGCGGTGAGACGGGCAAGGCGGTGGACCACAAGGCCAAGGACGCCGGCCTGCCCGACGTGCACGAGTTCCTGCGCGACATGCGGGCCTTCATGAACCGCAGGGACGGCAGCGCCATGCTGCTCGGCGAGGTCAACCTCGAATACCCCGACCTGCGCAAGTTCTTCGGCAACGACCTCGGCAACGAGGTCACGATGTGCTTCGACTTCATCGGCATGCAGCGCATGTACCTCTCGCTCGCCCGCGGCGACTCCCGGCCGCTCGCCGACGCCCTGCGCGAGCGCCCGGCCCCGCCCAAGGACTGCCAGTGGGCCTCGTTCGTCCGCAACCACGACGAGCTGACGCTGGACAAGCTGACCGAGGCCGAGCGCAAGGAGGTGTTCGAGGCCTTCGGCCCGGACAAGGACATGCAGCTGTTCGGCCGGGGGCTGCGCCGCCGCCTGCCGTCCATGCTCGGCGGCGACATGCGCAAGATCAAGATGGTGTACAGCCTGCTGTTCTCCCTGCCGGGCACGCCCGTGCTCTTCTACGGCGAAGAGATCGGCATGGCGGAGAACCTGAAGGTCAAGGGCCGCGAAGCGGTGCGGACGCCGATGCAGTGGACGCCGAACCAGAACGGCGGGTTCTCCACCGCGGACCCCTCGTCGTTCCGCAACCCGATGGTGGAGGGCGAGTTCGGGCCCGAGCACGTCAACGTGAGCGCCCAGAGGCGCGACCCCGACTCGCTGCTCATGTGGATCACCAAGCTCATCGAGCAGTACCGGGGATGTCCCGAACTGGCCTGGGGACGCTACACGATCCTTCCGGCCGGGGCGCCCAGCGCGCTCGCCCACCGCGCCGACATCGACGGCGACACCGTCCTCGCCGTGCACAACTTCGCCGACGAGCACGTCTCGTGCGAGCTCACCCTCGAAGGTCTCGACGAGAGCAAGGTGCTGACCGACCTGCTCATTGACGGCACCGTCGAGATCGGCCCGGACGGCAAGGTCTCGCTGGAACTGGAGCCGTACGGCACCCGCTGGATGCGCGCCTCCGTGCCGGAGCTCGCCCCCGCCGACGCCGGGGACATCGCCGAGTCCGAGGCCCGCGGGAACGCCTGACACGCCCTCGGGGCCGGGGGTGGAATCAGGGGCGTCGCCGCTGGTAGGCGCGTGCCGACCCTGAACCCCGGCCCCGGCTCGGGGCCCCTCCCGGCCCTGGTCGGGTAGGGGGTCCCTTCGGGGACGCTCCAGGGCTCGCTCCGGCCGATCTCCGATGTCCGCGCACGGCGCTGGACGCGACAGTCAAGGACATGACGAGTCCTTTGACCGCCGGCGGGTTCGCGGCCCTCGCCACGGGCGCCGGCGCCATGACGCTCCTGCATGTCTCCTCGGACCTGAACCCGCTGCGAGACATGATCAGCGAGTACGCCTTCCACCCGCACGGGTGGCTGCTCGCGGCCTCGCTGACGTCGTTCGCCGTAGGGGCGGCGATGCTGGCCGTGGAGATGTCCCGGCGCGGGGCCGGACGTTCCACGGTGGCGCTCGTCGGAGCCTGGGCCATGTGCATGGCGATGATCGCCGCGTTCCCCACCGACAAGCCGGGGATGTCGCTGTCGATGTCGGGGGGCATCCACCGCTATGCGGCCTTCGCCGCCTTCTTGTGCATGCCGGCGGCGGGCCTCGTCCTCGCCGCGCGCGGCGGCCGGCACGCGGCGGCGCTGCGCGGCCTGAGCCTGGCCGCCGCGGGCTTCCTGGTGCTGGTGCTGGTGCCGTACGCGGTGCGGACGGTCGGCCTGGACCCCGGGGCCGTCCCGGCGGGGCTCACCCAGCGCCTGGTCGTGGTCACCGAGGTGGCCGTGCTGGTGCTGATCGGGCTGTCGGCCGCCGTGGGCCGTGCGGGCGCGCCGGGCCGCCTCCGCCCCGCCGCCGGCCGCCTGATCGCGTCGTGAGGCGGCGCGACCGGCGGGCCGGCGGGGTACGGCGAGGTCACACGTCGTGAGGCGGCGCGATCGGCGGAGTACGGCGAGATCAGATGAGGCCGAGCTCGCGCACGGCGTCGCGCTCCTCGCCGAGCTCGCGCACCGAGGCGTCGATGCGCTCGCGCGAGAACGGGTTGACGGCCAGGCCCTGGACGATCTCCCAGCGGCCGCCCCGGGAGACGGCGGGGAAGGACGAGATCAGCCCCTCGGGCACGCCGTAGGACCCGTCGGACGGCAGCGCCGCGGAGGTCCAGTCGCCCTCGGCGGTGCCGTTCACCCAGTCGTGCACGTGGTCGATCGCCGCGTTCGCCGCCGAGGCGGCCGAGGACGCGCCCCGCGCCTCGATGATGGCGGCCCCGCGCTTGGCGACCGTGGGGATGAAGGTGTCGCGCAGCCAGCCCTCGTCCACCTGCTCGGCGGCGATCTTGCCGTTGACCTCCGCGTTGTACAGGTCGGGGTACTGGGTGGCGGAGTGGTTGCCCCAGATGGTCATCTTGGAGATGGCCGTGACCGGGACCTCCAGCTTGGCGGCGAGCTGCGACAGCGCGCGGTTGTGGTCGAGGCGGGTCATCGCGGTGAACCGCTCGGCGGGGACGTCCGGCGCGTTCGACCGGGCGATCAGCGCGTTGGTGTTGGCCGGGTTGCCGACGACCAGGACGCGGATGTCGTCGGCCGCGTGGTCGTTGATGGCCTTGCCCTGCGGGCCGAAGATGCCGCCGTTGGCCTGGAGCAGGTCGCCCCGCTCCATGCCGGCGGTGCGCGGGCGGGCGCCCACCAGCAGCGCGATGTTGGCGCCGTCGAAGGCGCGGCCCGCGTCGTCGCTGATGTCGATGCCCTGGAGCAGCGGGAACGCGCAGTCGTCGAGCTCCATGGCGGTGCCCTCGGCGGCCTTGACGGCCTGCGGGATCTCCAGCAGGCTCAGCCGCACCGGCACGTCGGGGCCCAGCAGATGGCCCGAGGCGATGCGGAACAGCAGCGCGTAGCCGATCTGGCCTGCGGCGCCGGTGACGGTTACCTTGACTGGAGCCTGCGTCATGAGGTTCCCCTAAGTGGGCTGTCGACGTTTTCCGAACAGCCGAAAGGTTATCCGTTCGAATCGCCGCCCACGGCACGCAGGTACCCATCCTGCGGCGGGCGGCGGCACCACCCCGGCGAGCGGGGCCGTCCGGCCCGCGGGGCACCCGGCGCGCGGAGCAGCCGCCGCCGTGGACCGCCGCGCGGAGCCGCGGCCGTGGACCCGCGCTCGCCGGCGCCGCGGTCCACGGCGTGGCCCCTGGGGCGGTGTGCGGTCAGGCGGGGCAGACGGTGCCCGGCGGCGGCAGCTCCAGCTCGGCGAGGTATCGATCCGCGTGCCCGGTCATGCACCGGTTGCCCGCCAGGTACATGACGTGTCCCGGACCGTCATAGCGGACGGTGACCGAGCCGGGGATCCGGCGGACCAGGTCGCCGGTCGAGGCGGAGTCGCTCTGGCTGCCGAGGCCGAGCACCGGCGGCAGGCCCTTGACGGGAAGAGGACGGGGCGGGTTCGCGATCGGGAGCCGCCAGCCCGAACAGACCAGGGACTCCCAGCTGGAGGACCCGCCGAAGTCGGCGGAGATCCGCTCGGCGTGGCGGCGGCCCCGCACGAAGCCGCTGTAGCCCTGGTAGCCCAGGGCGTCGGGGCAGCGTGCCGCCATGGCGCCCGGCATCGTCCAGCCTTGAGCGTTGTGCAGGGCCTGGTCGCCGAACCACGACAGGTCGCCCTTCGCCGCCTTGGAGATGGCGTCGGCGAGGCCGGGCCGGCCGCCGGGGAAGGACATGGCCGCGCCGCCGAACACCTTCAGGTGCATGTCGGTCAGCTTGATCGTGCCGAGCTCCGGCGAGGTGTGGACGACCGGGTGGCGGCGGGTGTCCTCGACGAGCCGGCGCCAGACGCTCCTGACGTCCCGGCCGTGCAGGGCGCATTTCTCGTCGCCCGCGCACCAGGCGACGAAGCGGGTGAACCCGGCCTCGACGGTCGACAGGCCGCGGCGGTCCAGCGCGTACGGGCCGCCCGGCTGGTCGAGCGTGCCGTCCACCACCATGGCGCGGACGCGCTCGGGATACAGCCGGGCGTAGGCGGTGGCGGGGATGCCGCCGTAGGACCAGGCGAGCAGGCTGAGCGTGTCCTCGCCGAGCAGCACGCGGATCGCCTCCATGTCCCTGGCCACCGACAGCGAGTCCATGTGCTCGACCAGGCCGGTGCCGTCGTCGGCGCGGCAGCGTTCCACGGCCGTGGCCAGGACGGCGGCCTGGGCCCGGTACTCGGCGCCGTCGCGCGGGTCCGTCACCGCCGCGAGCGCCGGCCGGCTGCACGAGGGGGGCAGGTCGCGGCGCGCCTCGCTGTTGCGGGGGCTGTAGGCGATGACGTCGAACCGCTCGCGCAGCCCCGTGAACGAGCCGGAGAACTGCTCGAACACCTCGACACCGCTCTGCCCGGGGCCTCCGGGGACGGTCAGCACGCTGCCGAGGCGGCGCGCGGGGTCGGCGGCGGGGAACCTGGCCAGGTCGAGCGTGACCTTCATCCCGCCGGGCCTGGACCAGTCCACCGGCACGTCGATGGTGGCGCATCGCATGCCCTGCGGGACGCCGTCCCCGGGGCACGCGTGCCACGCGGGCGACGAGGCGGCGGAGTGCCACGCGGGCGACGAGGCGGTGTCCGCGTGGACCGGCGGTGACACGGTCAGGACCGCGGCCAGCGCCGCCCCTGCGGCCGCTGATCTGCTCTTCGTCGTTGATCTCATGTCTTCCAGGCTCGCCGGGAGAATCGCCCGATCCGTCGTCCGCGAGGACGCTCTTGGCGCCGGGACCCAGGTCCCCCGCGTCCGGTCCGGCGGGAGCGGGCTCCCAGGAGATCACTCGCCCGGGGTCACCAGGCCCGTCTCATAGGCGATGATCACGGCCTGTGCCCGGTCGCGGGCGCCGGTCTTGGCGAACAGGCTCGTCACGTGGTTCTTCACCGTGGAGGCCGCCATGCCGAGCGTCCCGCAGATCTCGGCGTTGGAGCTGCCGCGGGCGATGAGGGCGAGCACCTCCCGCTCGCGGTCGGTGAGGGCGTCCAGCCGTCCGGGCGTCGCGTTCCACCGGGGGCGGGCCGCGGCCTGGACGAACGTGCCGATCAGGCGGGTCAGCAGGCGGGGCGCGACCACCGACTCTCCGCCGTGCACCACCCGGACGCCCGCAACCAGGTCCTCCGGCGAGATGTCCTTGGGCAGGAAGCCCGACGCCCCGGCCCGCAGCGCGTCGACGACGTACTCGTCCAGGTCGAAGGTGCTCAGGGCGAGCACCCGGACCCCGGGCAGCCCGGTGGTGATCGCGCTCGTCGCGGCGACGCCGCCGGCGCCCGGCATCCGCAGGTCCATCAGCACCACGTCCGGCCTCAGCTCTCCGCTGAGGCGCAGCGCCTCCTCGCCGTCCTCCGCCTCGCCGACGACGCTCAGGTCGTCCTGCGCGTCGAGGATCATGCGGAAGCCCGCGCGGACCAGCGCGTGGTCGTCCACGACGAGGACCCTGATCACGTCTCCTCCTGTTCCGCGGGCGCGGGGAGGAGGGCATGGACCCTGAAGCCTCCCTCGGGACGCGGCCCCGCCAGCAGCCGCCCCCCGCAGGCGCCCACCCACTCGGCCATGCCGCTCAGCCCATACCCCCCGCCCGAGCCGTCACCGTCTCCGCTCAAGCCGTCATCGCCCCTGCCCGAGCCGTCATCGCCCCTGCCCGAGCCGTCGTCGCCCCTGCCCGAGCCGTCACCGTCCCCGCCCGAGCCGTCAGCGTCCGCACGCGGGACTTCGGCGCGCTCGTGCGGGACCTGCGGGCCGGGGCCGTCGTCGAGCACCTCGGCCTCCACCGCCCCCGCTCCAAAGACGATGCGGACGCGTGCCCGCGCGCCGGGCGCGTGCTTGCGCACGTTGGTCAGGGCCTCCTGGACGAGGCGGTACAGCGTGTGGTCCACGGCGACGCTCAGCTTGCCGGGCTCGCCGGCCACCTCGTAGTCGACCGGCAGGCCGGCCCGCCTGATCTCGGCGATCAGCGCGGGCAGCGCCGCCGTGCCGTGCCCGGCCGGCGCCGCGCCCGGGGCGTCGTCGGCGCGCAGGACATGCAGCAGCTCGCGCATCTCCGCCATGGCCGCGCGCCCGGTGCGTTCGGCGGTCAGCAGAGTGTCCCGCGCCTGCGCCGGCCGTCCGGACATGGTGGCGCGCGCCGCGCCGATCAGCACGTTCATGGTGCTGATGTGGTGGGCCACCATGTCGTGCAGCTCCCGCGCGATCCGGCGCCGCTCGTCGCGCACGGCCGCCGCGGCCAGCTCGGCCCTCGTCCGCTCGGCCAGCTCCCTGCGGAACCGCACGAGCTGGCCGAGCCCGACGAACACCAGGGCTCCGAGCGGCGCGGACGCCGGAGTCCGCTCCGCGCTCACGATGTGGCCCACCTGGAGGGTGAGCGCGACGGCGAGCTCGACCGCCGCCGCCGCGAGCCAGGCCCGCCGCGGCCGGGCGTAGACGCCGGCGGAGTACAGGGCGCACGCCGCCGCCGGGCCCAGCCAGACGGGCAGGCCGGCCCCGACCGCCACCAGGTTGCAGGCCACGGTGACGGCCAGGACGGTGAGCGGCCGGTCGCGGCGCCGGAGCAGCACGGCGGAGGCCGCGGCGTCGAGCGCGAGCAGGGCGGGCAGCGGCCCCCGCAGCTCAAGGGTCAGGATGAGCAGTGCCTGGAACGCGGCGATCAGCAGGGCGAGCAGGAAGTCGGCGACAGCGGGCGGGCGGAGCGTCCGCCACGCCGCGCGCAGACTCTTCATGATCAGATCGTAGGCCCGCCGTCGCGGCTTATTAAGAGGTTCGCCGGGATCCTTCCACGTCGCCGCCCCGCCGGCGTCGTGCGTTGACGCCCCGGCTCGCGCGCCCTACGTTACGGGCACTCGCTCGCCGCAAGGTAGCACTCTGGAGGTCCCGATGCCGGTCGTCGAAACGGTGCGCGGTCCGGTGGACGTGGGCGCCCTCGGCCAGACGCTGATGCACGAGCACGTCTTCGTCCTCGACCCCGCCCACGTCGAAGACCACGGCAAGGGCGCGTGGTGGGACGAGGAGCACCGCGTCGCCGACGCGATCGTCAAGCTGCGGGCCCTCGTCGCCGCGGGCGTCACGACCATCGTCGACCCGACCGTCTGGGGGCTCGGCCGGTACATCCCGCGCATCCAGCGGGTGAACGCCGAGGTGCCCGAGCTGAACATCATCGTGGCCACCGGCATCTACACCTACGTGGACGTGCCGTTCCACTACGCCCATCGCGGCCCGGGGACGGTGCTGGACATCCCCGAGCCGATGGTCGACGACTTCGTCCAGGACATCACCGAGGGCATCGCCGGCACCGGGGTGAAGGCCGCGTTCCTCAAGTGCGCGGTGGAGCACTACGGCCTCACGCCGGGCATCGAGCGCATCTGCCGGGCGGTGGCCCAGACCCACCTGCGGACCGGCGTGCCCATCAGCGTCCACACCAACCCCTCCGCCGGGTCGGGCACGGCCGTGGTCGACCTGTTCGCCAAGGAGGGAGTGGACCTGACCAAGGTCGTGCTCGGCCATTCCGGCGACAGCAACGACCTCGACCAGCTCATGGCGCTGGCCGACACCGGCGCGACGCTGGGCATGGACCGCTTCGGGCTGGACCTGTACAACCCGACCCCGGCCCGCGTGGACACGATCGCGAGCCTGTGCGCGCGGGGGTACGCCGACCGCATGGTCCTCAGCCACGACGCCGCCTGCTTCTTCGACTACTTCGGCGGCATGTGGGACGACCTGCAGCAGGTCGCGCCGAACTGGAACTACCTCCACATCCACCGCGACGTCCTGCCGGCGCTCCGCGAGAAGGGCGTCACCGACGCCCAGATCGACCAGATGCTCGTCACCAACCCGCGGCGCCACTTCTCACCGCCCGGGAAGGAACGGTGAGACCCGGCGCGACGGAGTCCATGTACGTGCGGACGGCGACGTCGTCCCGGCGCAGGACCGAGACGGACCCCTCTCATCGGTGCTGAGGTGATGAGAGGGGCGCCGACGGATTCGACCTGGACACGGCCCGGCGAACGGAAGATCATCGGCGGCCTTCCCGCCATCGCGTGAGGCCCGGCGGCGGGAAGGCGCGTGCGAACGTGCCGCGAACGGACCGGCGGCGCCGGAAAGGTCACCTCCTGCCGCGTGCGAGGACTATTTGGGGCCCTTGTCGAGGCCGGCCTTGCGCAGGGCCTCGGCGAGCGCGCCGCCGGCCGGGGCGCCGCGGTCCTGACCGCCGCGGCCGCCGCCGCGCTGGCCGGACCCGGACCTGCCGCCGCCTCTGCGGTCGCGGCCGCCCGCGCCGGCCGCCTGCTCCTGACCGCCCCTGCCGCCCCTGCCCTGCCCCTGTGCGCCGCCCTTGCCCGCGGCCTCGTCGTCCAGTCGCAGCGTGAGCGAGATGCGCTTGCGCGGGATGTCCACGTCCAGGACCTTCACGCGCACGATGTCGCCCGGCTTCACCACCTCGCGCGGGTCCTTGACGAACGTCCTGGACATCGCCGAGACGTGGACCAGGCCGTCCTGGTGCACGCCGACGTCCACGAAGGCGCCGAAGGCGGCGACGTTGGTGACGACGCCCTCCAGCAGCATGCCCGGCTCCAGGTCGGAGATCTTGTCCACGCCCTCCTTGAACGTCGCCGCGCGGAAGGCGGGCCGGGGGTCGCGGCCGGGCTTCTCCAGTTCCTTGAGGATGTCGGTGACCGTCGGCAGGCCGAAGGTGTCGTCGGCGAAGTCGGCCGGCCGCAGCTTGCGCAGCACCGCCGTGTTGCCGATCAGCACCTTGATGTCACCGCTGGTGGTGTCCAGGATGCGCCGCACCACGGGGTAGGCCTCCGGGTGCACGCTGGAGGCGTCCAGCGGGTCGTCGCCGCCGGGGATGCGCAGGAAGCCGGCGCACTGCTCGAAGGCCTTCGGCCCGAGCCGGGGCACCTCCTTCAGCGCCCGGCGCGAGCGGAACGGGCCGTTGGCGTCCCGGTGCTGCACGATGTTCTCCGCCAGGCCGGAGCCGATGCCCGACACGCGGGTCAGCAGCGGCGCCGAGGCGGTGTTGACGTCCACGCCCACGGCGTTCACGCAGTCTTCCACCACGGCGTCCAGCGAGCGCGACAGCTTGCCCTCGGCCAGGTCGTGCTGGTACTGGCCGACGCCGATGGACTTGGGGTCGATCTTGACGAGCTCGGCGAGCGGGTCTTGGAGCCGGCGTGCGATGGAGACGGCGCCGCGCAGCGACACGTCCAGCTCGGGAAGCTCCTGCGAGGCGTAGGCGGAGGCGGAGTAGACCGACGCCCCCGCCTCCGACACGACGATCTTGGTGAGCTTCAGGTCGGGGTGCAGCTTGATGAGGTCGCCGGCGAGCTTGTCGGTCTCGCGGGACGCCGTGCCGTTGCCGATCGCGATCAACTCGACGCCGTGCTCGCGGGCGAGCCGTTCGAGAACGGCGATCGACTCGTCCCAGCGGCGGCGCGGCTCGTGCGGGTAGATGGTCGAGGTGGCGACGACCTTGCCGGTGGCGTCCACGACGGCGACCTTGACGCCGGTGCGCAGGCCGGGGTCCAGGCCCATGGTCGGCCGGGTGCCGGCGGGAGCGGCGAGCAGCAGGTCGCGCAGGTTGGTGGCGAAGACGCGGACGGCCTCCTCCTCGGCCGCCTGCCACAGGCGCATGCGCAGGTCGATGCCCAGGTGCACCAGGACGCGCGTGCGCCAGGCCCAGCGCACGGTGTCGGTCAGCCACCGGTCGGCCGGCCTGCCGCGGTCGGCGACGCCGAAGTGGCGGGCGATGCGCGTCTCGTAGGCGCTCGGGCCGTCCTCGGCCGGGGCCTCCTCTGGCTCCAGCGTCAGGCCGAGCACCTCTTCCTTCTCGCCGCGGAACATGGCCAGCACGCGGTGGGAGGGCAGCTTGGTGAACGGCTCGGCGAACTCGAAGTAGTCGGAGAACTTGGCGCCGGCCTCCTGCTTGTCGTCCCTGACCCGGGAGACCAGGCGGCCCTGCGACCACATCTGCTCGCGCAGCGCGCCGATCAGGTCGGCGTCCTCGGCGAACCGCTCGATCAGGATGGCCCGCGCGCCCTCCAGCGCGGCGGCGGCGTCCGCGACGCCCTTCTCCGCGTCCACGAAGACGGCGGCGGCGGCCTGCGGGTCGCGCGTGGGGTCGCCGAGCAGCCCGTCGGCCAGCGGCTCGAGCCCCGCCTCGCGGGCGATCATCGCCTTGGTGCGGCGCTTGGGCTTGTAGGGCAGGTAGATGTCCTCCAGCCGCGCCTTGGAGTCGGCCGCCATGATCTGCGCCTCGAGGGCGTCGTCGAGCTTGTCCTGAGAGCGGATGGACTCGAGGATCGCCGTGCGCCGCTCCTCCAGCTCGCGCAGGTAGCGCAGTCGCTCTTCCAGAGCGCGCAGCTGCGCGTCGTCGAGCATCTCGGTCGCCTCTTTGCGGTAGCGGGCGATGAACGGCACGGTGGCGCCGCCGTCGAGCAGCTCGACCGCCGCCTTCACCTGCCGCTCGCGCACGCCGAGCTCTTCGGCGATCTTCTGATGGATGGAGATCGTCACGATCCTGGTCCGCCTTCGCTTCTGAGGTCCGGGGAAGATTGTGCATGCTCCGCACACCGATTGTCGCGCCACGACGCCCCGGCCCGGCGGCGAGCCCCACCCCTGCCACGTGCCCGCCCGGCCGCGTGGCCGGCGCCCACGCGCCGCGCCCGGCCGGCCGCTCGGGCGTTTCCGCATGCCCGCGGACCTGCGAGACTGGTACCTCGGCACCTTGCACGGCGTCCCCCGTCTCGGCGCCGCGAGCACGGCGGCGGCGACGTTCGCGGCCGCAGGCAACCGGAGGTCGGCGTGAAAACCCTTCTACTGCTCGTCGGGCTGATCATCATCATCTCCTGCGTGCTCATGCTCGCGCGCTCATGGGTGGCCGAGCGCGCGCGGCAGATCCCCCCGGCCGACAACCCCAAAGAGATCCTCAGGCGGCGTTACGCCGCGGGAGAGATCGACGAGGAGGAGTACCTCCGGCGGATGTCGGGCCTCTCCCAGGACTGGTAGCGACCAAGACCGACGGCGACCAGAGCAGACCGCGGCCGAGGCAGGCGGCGACCAGGACTGGTAGCGACCGCCTCACCCCGTGGGGCGCGCGCCGGCGGTCTCGTGGCCGCCGCCCGCGGTCTCGCGGTCGCTCCGGCCGGCGATGCGCCTGCGCAGGAGTTCGTACCCCACCAGGTCGTCCGGCGCGGCGTCGGGGACGTCGGCGTCGAAGCGGGCCAGGGACGGAAGGCGCAGCGACACGGCGACCAGAGCGGCCATGGCGAGGGCGAACACGATGTACATCAGCCCGACGCCACGCCCGTCGCCCACGCCGATCACGGCGCCCACGGTTCCCGCCAGCGGGCCGCCCGGAGCGAGCAGGGGGTCGAACAGCTTGCTCCCGTACGGCGCGACCAGGCCGAACCCGATGGGCAGGGTGGACCAGGCGATGAGGGTGTTGAGCGCGAAGACCCGGCCGTGGAATCTCTGCGGCACCTTGACCTGCACGATCGTGGCGTAGACGCCGTTGACCACGGTGAGCCACAAGGCCATTCCGAACGCGCCGATGGCGATGGTCACAAGGTTCGGCCGCAGGCCGGTGACGAAGCAGAACGCCGCGAGCGCGAGCGTGCACAGCATCATCCCGTACAGGCGCCGCCGCCGCGGGCCGCCCCAGACCGTCATGGCGAGCCCGCCGAGCAGTACGCCGGCGCCGGAGACGAACGCGATCCTGCCCGCGTCGTCCAGCGTGCCGAACGACAGGACCAGCGGTGAGATCAGCAGGAACAGCGGAGACAGGAAGACGTTGAGCGCGGCGAAGAACAGCAGCATCGCCCGGATGGAGGAGTTGCCCCAGCTGTAGCGGAAACCGTTCGCGATCTCCGTGAGGAGGGGCTCCTTGCGCTGCCAGGCCATGCTGGCGGGGAACCTGGTGAACAGCAGGACGGTGATGGCCAGGGTGTAGCTGACGATGTCGATGAGCACGATGCCGCCGAGACCGACCGAGGCCATCAGCCCGACCGCGATCAGGGGGACGAGCAGCTGGGTGACGCCGTTGGCCATCTGCGCGACGCCGTTGGCGTGGCCGAGGTAGTGCTTGGGCACCAGCTGGGGGATCGAGGAGCCGTACGCCAGCCGCTGGAACTGCAA
Organism: Sphaerisporangium dianthi; assembly: GCF_042654065.1. Taxonomy (NCBI): domain Bacteria; kingdom Bacillati; phylum Actinomycetota; class Actinomycetes; order Streptosporangiales; family Streptosporangiaceae; genus Sphaerisporangium; species Sphaerisporangium dianthi. Next base: position 325,229 of record NZ_JBHSFP010000005.1, read on the forward strand.
CGCGACCGACAGGCCCACGAGCAGGACGTAGATGTGCCAGGTGGCGAGGTTGCCCGTCCAGAGCAGCACGCCGAGCATGAGCTGGATTCCGCCGGCCGCGGCGTCGCCCGCGAGCATGACGCGGCGCCGGTCGGACCGGTCGACGACCGCTCCCGCGAGGGGGGCGGCCAGCATGCCCGGCACCAGGCCGAGGACGGCGAACAGCGCGAAGCGCACGAGCGAGCCGGTCTGGAGGTACACCCAGATGGGGATGGCGAACTCGGTGAGCGCCGAGCCGGTCATCGACACCATCTGGCTCGCGGCCACGGTCACGAACCGCGACATGCTCGGCCGCGGCCCTGCCGCCGTCACCGGCGGGTCGGTCACGGAAGCCCGGGCGTCCGGGGAGCCGACGGAGTCCGGGAAGTCCGAAGCGTCCTGGGAGTCCAGGGTGTCCGGGGGGATCCTGGAGACATCGTGCAGCCACCAGTCGGCGTCGGGCCCGCCGCGCGCCTCCCGCCCGAGGGACTCGGCCGCGTCCAGCGTCCGGTGGACGCCGGTGATGATCTCGGCCAGCTCGCTCGCCCGATATTTCAGGAAGAAGTGCCCAGCCTCGGCCAGCACCACGACCGCCGAGGCGTCCGTCAGGAAGTGCCACTCGCGGAAGCGCTCCTGGTAGTACTCCGTGGTGGGATCGCGCTCGCCCGCGATGGTCACGATCGGCGCGCGCAAGCGGTCGGCTCCTTCCCTCAGCAGGCGCGTGTAGTGCTCCTCGGCCTCCCGCGAATCCGCGCGCATGTTGCGGATGATGTGCCTGACCTGCCGCGGGTCGAGGTCGTTGAGCTCCAGGCCCCACGACAGGAGCCAGTTCGCATACCCCTGGTCCGAGCGCAGGGACTCCATCTGCGCGATCCTCGACAGGACCCCCATCACGCGGTTCTCCGGCCGTGCGAACGGGAAGATCGCGCCGATGTGGACCACCTCGAGCTCGCGCCCGGCGGCCTCCAGCCGGCGCGCGATCTCCACGATCGCCGCCGACCCGACGGCGCAGTGCCCATAGAGCGCGAGCGGCCCGTCGACCTTCTCGAGGATCTCGGCCACGCACGCGGAGACCAGGTCCTCGAAGGACAGCCGCTCCTCCTCGACGCCGAGATCGTGACCGGGAATGGCGACGGCGAACAGCCGATGCCCGTCCGGCAGGGCGTCGGCCAGCGGCTGGTAGACCACCGCGATCCCGCCGCCGTACGGCACGCAGACGTGCGAGAGCACGCGCCGATCGGCGGGGACCGGCCGCGTCAGCTCGTACAGCAGGCCGCGCGGGGCCCTGTCCCCGGCCGGGGTGTCGACCAGCGCGGCCAGCTCGCGGATCGTCGGGTTCTGGAAGAGGTCCATGACGGAAAGGCCCGGGCCGTGCGCCGCGCGCACCCCGGCGACCACCTGGGTCGCCAGCAGCGAGTGGCCGCCGAGATCGAAGAAGTCGTCGTCGACGCCGATGCGTTCGACGCCGAGCACGCCGCGCCACACTGCGGCGATCGACTCCTGCGTCCCGGGACCGGGCGGCACGAACGCCGTGGACTCCTCGCGGACCAGGGCGGGGGCGGGCAGCGCCCGCCGGTCGAGCTTGCCGTTCGGCGACAGCGGCAGCGCAGCAAGGCTCACCAGCGCCGAGGGCACCATGTAGTCGGGCACCCTGAGCTTGAGCGCGGCGCGCAGCCCTGCCGTCTCGGCCCCGCCCGCCAGGTAGGCGACGATCCGCTTGTCCCCGGGCCGGTCTTCGCGCACGACGACGGCGGCGTCGGTGACGCCGGGCTGCTCGCGCAGCACGGCCTCGATCTCGCCCAGCTCGATGCGCAGGCCCCTGACCTTGACCTGGGTGTCCAGCCGGCCGAGGAAGTCGAGCGTTCCGTCGGGCCGCCAGCGTGCCAGGTCGCCCGTCCGGTAGAGCCGCGCGCCCGGTGGCCCGTACGGATCGGGGACGAACCGCTCCGCCGTCAGGGACGGCCTGCCGTGGTAGCCGAGGGCCACCCCGACCCCGCCGATGTGCAGCTCGCCGGGGACTCCGATCGGCACGGGCTCCATCCTGGCGTCGAGCACGTACAGGCGGATGTTCTGGATCGGCGCGCCGATGGGGACGCGGGCCCGGCCCGTCAGTTCCGCGGGTGCGCAGGCCCACGCCGACACGTCGACGGCGGCCTCGGTCGGGCCGTAGAGGTTGTGCAGCTCGGCGGACAGCGCCGCCCGGCACCTCGTCGCCAGGTCCGCGGAGAGCTCTTCCCCGCTGCAGACGATCGTCCGCAGTGACGCGCAGGTCCCCACGTCCTCGCCGGCGAGGAAGACGGCGAGCATCGAGGGGACGAAGTGCAGGGTGGTCACCTGCTCGGCGCGGATCAGGTCGGCCAGGTAGGCCGCGTCCTTGTGGCCGCCGGGCCTCGCCAGCACCAGGCGGGCGCCGGCGAGCAGCGGCCAGAAGAACTCCCACACCGACACGTCGAAGCTCGCGGGCGTCTTCTGCAGCACGGTGTCGCCCTCGCCGAGCCCGAACCTCTTCTGCATCCAGTCGAGCCGGTTGACGATGCCCCGGTGCGAGTTGGGCACCCCTTTCGGGCGTCCGGTGGAGCCGGAGGTGTAGATCATGTACGCCACGTCACCGGGGTCCGCCTCACCGCCGCCGGACTCACGAGGCGCGCCGGACGCGCCGGGCGCATCGGGCTCGCCGGGCGCACTGGGCTCGCCGGGCGCGCCGGACCGGCCTGGCGTGCTGGAGGCCGGTTCGCGCGCGCCGCCGGACGGCCATTCCGCAGGGTCGTCCAGCGGCAGCGGGCGGGCCCCGCGCAGCGCCTCGGGGAGCGTCTCGCGAAGGCGGCGCTGGGTGAGGACGATCTCGGCGCCGGAGTCGGCGAGCATGAAGGCCAGCCGGTCCGCCGGGTAGTCCGGGTCCAGCGGGACGTAGGCGGCGCCCGACTTGAGCACGCCGAGCAGCCCGGCGACCAGGTCGAGCGAGCGTTCGGCGCACACGGCCACCGGCACCCGCGGCCCGGCGCCGAGCGACCGGAGCCGCCGCGCGATCCGGTCGGCCCGGGCGCCGAGCTCGGCGTAGGTGAGCGAGGCGCCCTCGAAGGTGACGGCGGTGCGGTCCGGGGTGCGCGCGATCTGCTCCTCGACCAGGCCGTGGAGGGTCGCGCCGTCGGGGAAAGGCGCCTCCGTCGCGTTGAAACCGCCGGTCACCAGCGCCCGCTCGGCCTCGCCGAGGATGCCGATCTCCGACAGGCGCGCGCCGGGGCGGGCGATGACGTCCCGCAGGAACATCGTGAGGTGCGCCGCCATCCTGGCGACGGTGTCCGGCTCGAACAGGTCGGTGTTGTAGGTCAGCAGCAGGCCGAGCCCGCCGGCGTCCTCGCTGGCGTACAGCTCCAGCTCGAACCGGGTCGAGAGGGTCTCCACCGGGAACGGGGCGATGCCGAGCCCGTCCACCGGACGTCCCCGGCCGCCGTAGTTCTGCATGGAGAAGATGGTCTGGAACAGCGGCGGCCGCGACACGTCGCGGGGCACGTTCAACTCCTGCACCAGCCGCTCGAACGGCAGGTCCTGATGCGCGTACGCGTCCAGGGCCGACTCCCTGGTGCGCGACAGCAGCTCGGTGAACGTCGGGTCGCCGGACAGGTCGGCCCGCATGGTCAGCATGTTCAGGAAGCAGCCGACCATGCCCTCCAGCTCTGGCCGCGAACGGCCCGCCACGGGCGAGCCCACCGCGAAGTCGTCCTGTCCCGTGTACCGCCCGAGCAGCGCCTGCCACGCGGACAGCACCACCATGTACGGCGTCACGCCGAGGCCGGACGCCAGGGCGCGCAGCGCCGCCGCGTCCTCGGCGCCGAGCCGGAAACCGTGCGCCGAACCCGTGAAGGTCTGCCGGAGCGGTCGCGGCCGGTCGGTGAACAGGTCCAGAGGCGGCAGCCCGGCGAGCCGCTCCCGCCAGTAGGCGAGGTCGCCGTCCCCCGCCTGGTTCCGCCGCTGCCACACCGCGAAGTCGCCGTAGTCGGGGGACCGGCGCCCGGCGGCGGGCTCGCCGCGCGCGGACGCCTCGTAGCGGGCGAGGATCTCCGACGTCAGCAGGTCGCACGACCAGCCGTCACAGGCGATGTGGTGCACGGCGAGCGCGAGCACGTGATCGCCGTCGGCGAGGCGGATCAGCAGGGCCCGCAGCAGGGGACCGGCGGCCAGGTCGAACGGCTGGGCGGCGAGCTCCTGGACCATCCGCCTGGCGGCCTGCTCGGAATCCGCCTCGCCGTGCTCCGGCCGCACGCCGGCGGATTCCTCCACCACGGCGGCCGGACGGCCGTCGTCCCCGGCGGGGAAGCGCGTCCGCAGCGCCTCGTGGCGGTCGGCGACCTGCCGGACCGCCTCCGCGAGTGCCCCGGCGTCGACCGTGCCGCTCAGCCGGAGCGTCAGGACGATCGTGTACGCGGAGGCCTCCGGGACGAGCTGGTCCATGAACCACAGCCGTTCCTGCGCGTACGACAGGAGAGGGGCGGCGCCGGCGGGGCGGGACGGGATGAGGTCGCCCGCGCCGGATCCCGGCCGCCGCCGCAGCCGCTGGGCGAGCAGGGCCTGCTTGGCGGCGGTGAGCGGGAGACCGGAGGCGGTCCGCTCGCTCTGGAGTCCTGTCACGGGATCGGCCATCGGATGTCTGGGGCGTGACCCCCGGCTCGCGCCATGGGGAGAAGGCCCCACCCTCCCTTCGGTTCGCGGGTGCGCCCGGACGCGCCGGGCGGGATGTCGAGCTCTCGTGTTCTGGAAGGACCGGGCGGGACGCCTGATCCGGCTTCTTCAGGACCGGGCGGGACGCCTGTCCGGGTGTCTTCGCGACGGGCGGGACGTCAGGGCCTGGTGTCCTCGATGGTGGAGAGCAGCCGCTCGGTCTCCTCGTCGCTCAGGCGGCTGATCTCGGCGATGAGGAGGTCTTCCAGGACGGCCGCCAGCGCGGCGGCCGTGGAGTGCGCGAACAGCTCCTTGATCGGGACGTCGAGCTCGACGATCGACCGGATCCTCGACATCACCCGGACGGCGTGCAGAGAATGGCCGCCGATGGCGAAGAAGTCGTCTTCCACGCCGACCTGGTCGAGGCCGAGCACCTCGGCCCAGATCGCGGTGACGAGCTGCTCGGCGTCGGTCCGCGGCGCGGTGAAGGCCATGGCGGGGTCGCGTTCGAAGCGCGGCGCGCGCAGCGCCCGAGCGTCCACCTTGCCTGCGGGCGTCAGCGGCAGGCGGTCCAGCGGGACGACCACGCCGGGGACCATGTGGCCGGGAAGGGTCAGCGCCGCGTGGGCGCGCACCTCGGCGGGCGCGGCGGAGCCGACGACGTAGGCGACCAGGGCGTCGTCCACGGCGACGACCGCCGCCTGCGAGACGCCCGGGTGCGAGAGCAGCCGCGCCTCCACCTCGCCGGGCTCCACGCGGTGCCCGCGCACCTTCACCTGGTCGTCGAGGCGGCCGAGGAACTCCAGCGTCCCGCCGGGCCGCCACCGCGCCCGGTCCCCGGTCCGGTAGAGCCGGGCGCCGGGCGGCCCGTACGGGTCGGCGACGAAGCGCGCCGCGGTCAGCTCCGCGAGCCCCACGTAGCCGTCGGCCAGGCCGTCGCCGCCGATGCACAGCTCCCCCGGCACCCCCTCGGGGACCAGGGAGAGATCGTCGGCCAGGACGTGGACCCGGGTGCCGCCGAGGGGCCGCCCGATCGGAGGGCGGTGGTCGCCGTCCCGGAGTTCCGCCCACGTCGCGATGATCGTCGCCTCGGTCGGCCCGTAGGTGTTGACCAGGCGCACGGTGCCGCCGAACCGGGACAGCCACGCGGCCACGGCGGGCGCCTGCGCCTGTTCGCCGCCGAGGATCACGAGCCGCAGCCGCGGCGGCCAGCGGATCTCGTCCATCACCTCGACGAGCCGGTGCCAGTACGCCGTGGGCAGGTCGAGCACGCTGATGTCCGGATCGTGCGCCAGCACGTCGGGAAGCGATTCGGGGCCGTCGGGAAGGAGCACCAGCGTCGCTCCGGTGGCGAGCGCCGGCCAGACCTCCTCCGCGTGCGTGTCGAAGCCGAGCGAGGAGAACTGCACCACGCGGTCGCCGGGGCCGAGCCCGTACGCGCCGGCCATCCAGCCGACCCGGGTGTCCAGAGCCCGATGGCCCACGGCCACCCCCTTCGGGGCGCCGGTCGACCCCGAGGTGTACAGCACATAGGCCACGCCGCGCTCCCCCGCGCCGCCATGCTCCGCGGCGGTGCCGTTGATCCCGTCCGGGGTGATCACGTGGGTCACGCCCGCGTCGGACGCCATCGCCGCGCGCCGTGCCGCAGGGTAGGCCGGGTCCAGCGGCACGTATCCCGCCCCGGCCGTCCACACGGCCACCAGGGCGACGATCGCGTCCGGGGAACGGGGCATGCTCACCCCGACGAGGTCTCCCGGCCGCACGCCGGCCTCGCGCAGCCGCGCGGCCAGCGCGCCCGCCCGTTCCGCCAGCTCGCCGTAGGAGACCACGTCCGCGCCGCAGGCGATGGCCGCCGCCTCCGGCGTCAGGCGGGCGGCCCGGGTCACTGCCGCGAGCACGCCACCGGCGCACGGTTCCGCCGGGCCGCCGTCGGACCACGCGAGCAGCCGCTCCCGCTCTCCTGGGGCCAGGAGCGGCAGCCGCATGACCGGCAGCTCAGGGGCGTCGGCGATCCGCTCCAGCAGCACCGCCCAGCGGTCCGCGAGCAGCTCCACGGTCGCCGCGTCGAACACCTGGGGGTTGTAGCCGAACACCGAGACGTCCCCGAGCTGGTCGAGCAGGATGTCGAACTTCGCGTGGCGGAAGCCCGGGTCCACCGCCTCCACCTCGAGCCCGGTGAGCGCGCCGGCGGCGGCGACCGGGTCGCCCGCGGTCTGCGACGTGAACAGCGTCTGGAACGGCTCGCCGCCGTCGCGCGCGCCCGCGGTGAGCTGTTCCAGGGGCACCGGCCGGTGCTCGTAGGCGGCGAGCACGGTCTCCCGGGTGCGCGCGAGCACCTCGCGGAACGTCGGATCGCCCGAGAGGTCGCCGCGCAGCACGAGGGTGTCGGTGAAGTAGCCCACCAGCGGTTCCAGCTCGACCCGGTCGCGCCCGGCGACGGGCGAGCCCACGCAGATGTCGCTCTGCCCGCTGTGCCGGCACAGCAGCACCTGGTAGGCGGCGAGCCACACCATGAACAGCGTGCACCGCTCCTCGCGGGCCAGCGCGGCGAGCCGGTCGGCGAGCCCGGGAGCGGCGCGCCTGACGACGAAGCCGCCCGCGGAGGAACGGGTCCGCGGGCGGGGGCGGTCCAGGGGAAGATCGAGGACGGGCGCGTCCGCGAGCCGGTCCCGCCAGTACGCGACGACGTCCGCGGGCACTCCGGCGTCCCGCTCGGCGCGCGCGTGCCGGCCGTACGTGAGCGGCAACGGCGCCAGCGGTGAGGGCTCGCCCCGCAGGAACGCGTTGTACAGCTGGACCAGCTCGGACATCAGCACGTCGAGCGACCAGCCGTCCCCGGCGATGTGGTGCAGGACCACCGAGAGCACGTGGTCCCGCGGGGACACGCGGAGCAGGCCGACCCTCAGGGGGGCGTCCACCGTCAGGTCGAACGGCGCGTTCGTCCGCTCGGCCACGAGCTCGGCGAGACGTCGTTCGCCGGGCCCGGCCTCGACGAGCTCGATCTCCTGCGGAGTCGCCGGGGGAATGCTCTGGACCGGCCCCGCCTCCGTCAGTGGGAAGCGGGTCCTGAGGGGCTCGTGCCTGCGCACCAGCTCGTCGAAGGCCCTGGACAGCGCGTCGACGTCCAGCGGGCCGCGCAGGCGCAGGGCGAGGAACATGTTGTAGGACGCGTCATGCGGGTCCAGATGGTTGAGGAACCACAGGCGCTCCTGCCCGAACGTGAGCGGAGCCGTCCGCCGAGCATCCATCTATGTCGTCCCCTGAGAGCCGATCGCCGACACCACGCCCGCGATCGTCGGTGATTCGTAGAAGACCCGGAGCGGAAGGTCCACGCCGAGCCGCCGCCGGAGGCGGGCCGCCAGCCGCGTGATCGTCAGGGAGTGGCCGCCCAGCTCGAACAGGTTCTCGTCCGGGCCCGCGCGGTCCAGGCTGAGCACGTCGCACCAGATCTCGTGGACCGCCCGGCTGACGGGGTCGTCCCCGAGCACGCGGTCCGGCGTGCGTGACGACGGCGGACGCGCCCGCGGCAGCGCCGCCCGGTCGACCTTGCCGTTGGGCGTCATCGGCAGCGCCTCCAGCCAGACCACCAGGTTCGGCACCATGGACGCGGGAAGCGTCTTGCGGCAGTGCTCGCGCACCTCCTCGGCGCCGATCTCGCCGACGCCGATCTCCGCGGCGCCGGCCTCAGCGGCGCCGATCTCCGTGGTCGCGGCGACGAGGTAGGCCACGAGCGTGTCGTCGCGGACGGTGACCGCGGCGCGGCCGACACACGGGTGGCGGAGCAGGCAGGCCTCGACCTCGGCCGGCTCCACGCGGTGCCCGCGCACCTTCATCTGGTCGTCGAACCTCCCGAGGAACGCGAGCGTGCCGTCCGCGCGCCACCGGACCCGGTCCCCTGTGCGGTAGAGCCGTCCTCCCTGCGACCCGAACGGGTCGGGCACGAAACGTTCGGCCGTCAGCGCGGGCCTGCCGAGGTACCCGAGGGCCAGTCCCTCCCCGCCGATGAGCAGCTCGCCCGGGACGCCGGGGGGCTGCAGGTTCAGGGCCTGGTCGCAGACGTACACGGTGGTGTTCGCGATGGGCCCGCCGATGCTCACCTCGCCGGGGGACCGCGGCACCTCCCAGGCGGTCGACCAGATCGTCGTCTCGGTCGGGCCGTACACGTTGACCAGCCGGGCGACCCTCGCCCGCAGCTCCTCGGCCAGCGGGGCGGGCAGCGGTTCCCCTCCGGTGAGCGCGGTCACCGCCGTGCCGTCGAAGTCGCCCGCGAGCACCATGCGCCAGCCCGACGGCGTCGCCTGCACGTGCGTCACCCGCATGGCGGAGGGCTCGCCGGAGGCGGCGGCGGGGACGTCCGGCGGGGTCCGGCGCGTCAGGCCGCCGATGTCGGCGGGTCCGGCGACCACGGCCACCGCGCCGCCGGTGATCAGCGGCAGGTAGATCTCCAGTGCCGAGATGTCGAACGCGATCGACGTCGCCGCGCTCCACACCTGTCCCGGCCGCGCGTCCAGCAGCGAGCGCATCCCCCACAGGAAGTTCGTCAGCGCGCGGTGCGGCACCGCGACCCCTTTGGGCGAGCCCGTCGACCCGGAGGTGTACATGACATAGGCCAGGTCTTCCGGCGCGCTCGGGCCGGCGTTCGCGGGGGCGATGTCCGTGCCCGCGTCCTGCGCGCCGTCGTCGTCGCCGGTGTGGACGAGAACGGGCGTGTACCCGCCACGCGGCAGCCGTTCGCGCAGCTCCTCGCTGGTGAGCAGGACCGTCGCGGCGCAGTCGGCGAGCATGTGGGCCGAGCGGGCCGGGGGGAACGCCGGGTCCAGCGGGACGTAGACCGCGCCCGCCTTCATCACGGCGAGCAGCGCGACGACCATGTCCGCCGACCGGCCGAGGTGCACGCCGACGAGCGACCCGCGGCCGGCCCCGGCGGCGCGCAGGCGTTCCGCGAGCCGGTCGGAACGGGCGGCCAGCGCGGCGTAGGTCATGGTCCGCGCCGCGTCGTACACCGCGACGGCGTGCGGGGTCTCGCGGGCCTGGGCGGCGAACAGCTCGGGCACGGTGGCGCGGGGGACAGGCGTCGCCGTGGCGTCGCGGCCGCGCAACGCCTCCTCGTACTCCTCGGGAGGCATGACGGCGAGCCGTGAGACCCGCTCCGCCGGATCCGCGACGACCGACCTCAGCACCGTTTCGTAGCGGCGCGCCAGCCGGGCGACGGTGGAGGCGTCGAACAGGTCGGTGTTGTAGGTGAAGGCGAGGAACAGGCCGTCGGCGTCGCGGGTGACGTCCAGGGTCAGGTCCGTCTTCGCGTACCTGAAGCCCGGGTCGAAGGGCCGGACCTCCAGGTCGTCGAGGGCGAGCCGCCCGTGCCCGGCGTCGGCCTGGTTCTGCTGGATGAACATCGTCTGGAACAGCGGCGTGCGGCTGAGGTCGCGGGGGATCCGCAGCTCCAGCAGCAGGCGTTCGAAGGGCACGGTCTGGTGGGTGAGGGCGCCGAGGGCGTCCTTGCGCACCCTGCGGAGAAGATCCGGGAAGGACGGGTCGCCTTCGAGGTCGGCGCGCAGGACGAGGGTGCTCGAGAAGTAGCCGATCGCGGGCTCCAGGTCGGGGTCGGAGCGCCCGGCGATCGAGGATCCGACGGCGAAGCCGGTCTGGCCGGTGTGGCGGGAGAGGAGCACCTGATAGGCGGCGAGAAGCGTCATGAACGGCGTGCACCGATGCCGCCGGGCGACCAGTTCGACGCCCTCGGCCACGACCACGGGGACGCGCGCCACATGGACGGCGCCGCGGGAGGTCTTCTCCGCCGGCCAGGGCCGGTCGGCGGGCAGTTCGAGGGACGGAAGGCCGGCGAGCCGCTGTTTCCAGTACGCGAGGCTGCTCGCCTCGTCCTGCCGGGGAGCGCGCACGTGGTCGGCGTACTGCAGGGGAAGCGGCGGCAGCGGCGAGGGCTCACCCCGGCGGAAGGCCGCGTACAGCGTGGCCAGCTCGCGGTAGAGCACGGTGAGCGACCATCCGTCGGCGACGATGTGGTGCACCACCAGGCACAGCACGTGTTCCTCGGCGGCGAGGCGGAGCAGCGACACGCGCAGCGGCGGCGCCTGGCCGAGGTCGAACGGCCGGTTCGTCCGCTCGGCCACGAGGTCGAGTGCCTTCTGTTCTCTGTCGCCGGAGGGCAGGGCCGAAAGATCCAGGTGCTCGATGTGGATCGGCGCCGGAGCCAGGACCTGCTGGACAGGACGCTCTTCGCCGGGGAAGCGGGTGCGGAGGGGCCCGTGGCGGGAGACGATCTCGTCCAGCGCCCGGCCGAGGGCGCCGGTGTCGAGGGGGCCGCGCAGACGCTCGGTGACGAAGATGTTGAAGGACGCGTCGGCGGGGTCGAATCGCTGGAGGAACCACAGCCGCTCCTGGCCCGCCGACATCGGGATCTCGTCGATCACCGGCGGCAGGCCGTCCCGCGCGGGGTGGCCGCCGTCCGGCCGGGACGGCTCCCCGTCGAGGGGAGGCCGGTAGGCGAGCCGCCGCGCGAGCAGGGACCGGCGGCGCGATGACAGGGAGGCGCCGTCGCCGGGGTCTTGGGAGGTCGATGATGCGGCCACGGTGAACTCGTCTTTCACGCGGTCTTGTTTCCTCGTCGATGGGAGGCGGCTCGGTGCGGTCGCCATGTCGCCTCGGCGGCATTGCGCGAGGAAAACTCACATTGCGCGGGATCGGACAATGAGTCGTACGCTATGAACGGGAAATGGGAATTGTCAATAGTCCTTCGAACGGTCGTCGTCCCTCTTGTCCCCGCCCCCGCCGCCGTGGCGTCGCCGGGCCGGAAACCCCCAGCCAGAAGGGCATCCCGCTGGGGAACCCTTGACAGGCTGCGGCCTCGGCCGCAGTATGGGAGCGCTCCCAACGGGATCTCCTCACCAACCGAAAAGGCCATGAAACACGATGCGAACGCCTGTTTCCTCGTGTCTCCGTCGCTCGGGAATTTCGATTCCGCGCTGCACGACAGGGGAGAGAAATAGTCTTTGATTGAGGCGCGCGCCGGCCCGGGTGGCGCTGTGAATTCGCACGCGCCCATTATTCGGAGGTGCACCGTGCGTGCCGTACGACCGGGTTCGGCTCGCGACCGGCCCGCCACGCCGACCGTTCCCGGCCTGCTCGCCGCCCGCGCCTCGGCCGACCCCTCCGGCGTCGCGCTGACCGTCCACGACATCGGCTCGCTGACGTTCGAGGAATGGGCCCGCCGCTCGGACGCGGCGGCGCTGGGCCTGATCGACAGGGGACTGCGGCCGGGGGACCGGGTCGGCCTGGTCTTCGGCGAGAACGAGTGGATCGACTACGCGATCGCGTACTGCGCCGCGCAGAAGGCCGGCGGCGTCGCCGTGCCGCTGCCGGCCGCGCTCCCGGCGGGAGAGCTCCGCCGGCTGCTCGCGCACAGCTCCGCGGCCTGCCTGGTCCACGGCGAGGGCAGGAACCCGCCGCACACCGGCCTCTGGACGGCGACCCTGGCGGAACTGCGTCCAGGCGCGGGCAGCCTCGACGACGTGCGCGTCCGGCCGGGCGACGCCGCCCAGATCCTGTACACCTCAGGCACGACGGGAGAGCCGAAAGGGGTCGTGGCGAGCCACGCGAACCTGACCTTCGGCTGTACGGCCGACCCCCGCCGCCGCCCGCTCGCCCACTCGCGCCACTTCCTGCACGCCTTCCCGATCGGCACGAACGCGGCCCAGACGATGCTGGTCAACGCGCTCGACGCCCGTCCCGGCGCGTTGACCCTGCCGCGGTTCACCGCGGCCCGGTTCGCCCGCCTCATCGAGGCCTACCGGGTCGGGACCGTCTTCGTCGTCCCCTCCATGGCCATCGAACTGCTCAACGCGGGCGTGCGGGAGAAGTACGACCTGTCCAGCGTGCTGCTGCTGGGCTCCACCGCCGCGGCGCTGGCCCCGTCGGTCGCCATGGCGCTCACGGCGGCGTTCCCCCGGGCGACCATCGTGAACTACTACACCTCCACCGAGGCCGCCCCCGCCCAGACGACCATGGTCTTCGACCCCGCGCGGCCGGACTCGGTGGGCCGCCCGGCGTCCGGCGGGTCGCTGATGATCTCCGACGGCGAGGGGCCCGTCCCGCCGGGAACGCCGGGCGAGGTGTGGCTGCGGTCACCGGCCGAGCCCCGGGGCTACGACCGGGACGGCGACGCCCCGGGGAAGGTGTTCCGCGACGGGTGGGTGCGCATGGGCGACATCGGCCACCTCGACGAGGACGGCTACCTGTACCTGCTGGACCGCGAGAGCGACATCGTCAAGTCGGGCGCCTTCAAGATCTCGACCCTGCGCGTCGAGGCGGCGCTGCACGAACATCCGGCCGTCGCCGACGTGGCCGTGTTCGGCGTGCCGCATCCGGTCATGGGGTCCGCCGTCGCGGCCGCCGTCGTCCGCCGCTCCGAGGTCTCCACCGTCGAACTGCGGGCCTTCCTCACGGGCAGGCTCGCCGGCCACGAACTGCCCACCCGATGGCTGGTCCTCCCCTCCTTGCCCAAGAACACCGCGGGGAAGGTTCTCAAACGCGAACTGCGGACGCTCCTCGCTACTCCGGAAGGCGACGATGCAGCGCACTCCTCTTGACGCCCATCTCCCCGCCTCGTTCGCCCAGCACGGCATATGGATCACCGAGCGGACCGGCATGGCGGGAGACGCCTACCGCATGTCGCTGGTCCTCACGTTCGAAGGCGGCCTCGACGTCGAGGCGATGCTCGGCTCCTGCCGGGCCGTCCTGGCCCGTCACCCCGTGCTCGCGACCGTGCCGGTCGAGCTGGACGGCGACCTGCGCCTCGTTCCCGCGGACGTCCCGCCGTCCGTCACCCACCACGACCTCTCCCACGTGCTCGGCGGCGAGCCGGGCGCCGAGCTGTGCGTGGACACGGGGCAGACCTTCGACCTGGCGCGGGGACCTCTGGCGGACTTCAGCCTGCTCACGCTGAGCCCGGTACGCCACCTGCTCGTCTTCGCCGCCCATCACCTGGTCTTCGACGGGATGTCGAAGGACGTCCTGGTGGGCGACCTCGCCGCCTGTTACCGCGAGCGCGTCACCGGCGCGTCCGCCCGCCTGCCCGCGCTCACCGGTTCCTACGGCGCGCACGCCGAGGAGCAGCGCGAGGAGGTCTCCGCGATCCGGGAGGAGGCCGCGGCGTTCTGGCGGTCCCGCTGGAGCGACCCGCCGGAGCCGATCCTCCCCGGCCCGGTGCGCGCCGTACGGGCGGCCGAGCCGGGGGAGACCGTCGAGGTCGTGATCGAGGACATCGCCCGGACCGCCACGTCGCTCGGCGTGACCGACTTCGAGTTCCTGGTCGCCGCCCTGCACGCGCTGCTGCGCCGTTACGGCAACGAGCAGGTCGTCGTCGCGATCGACGTGTCCACCCGGACGCCCGCGACCCGTGACCGGATCGGACTGTTCGTCAACGAGCTGCCGGTGGTGACCCGCCCCGCGCTGGAGGTGACGTTCGCCGAGTTCGCGCGCGCCGTCCGCGACGAGCTGCGCCAGGTGTACCGCTTCCGCGGCGTGCCCCTCACCCAGGTGGTCGGCGGGATCACGCCGCGCGCCGCGCTCGCCCCCATCTCGCTCAGCTACCGGGAACGCGACCCCGACCCGGTGTTCCCGGGCGTCGACGTCACCGTCGACTGGACCGTGTTCAGCGGCGCCGCCCGCAACGTCCTGCACGTCCAGGCGGTCGGCTCCTCCGCGGGGCTCACCCTCGGCTTCCAGTTCAGCCCGGACGCCGTCGCCCCCCGCACCGTCGAGGCGCTCGCCGGGCACTTCCGTACGCTGATCGAGGGCGTCGCGGACGACCCGGACCTGCGGATCGGCGACCTTCCGGTGCTGACCTCCGGCGAGCGGCCGGCGCTCGACGGGTGGAACGCCACCCGCAGGGCCTTCCCCGACACCACCGTGACCGAGCTGTTCGAGCGGCGCGCCAGGGCGACCCCGGACGCCGTGGCCCTGGTGTACGGCGAGCGCGAGGTGACCTACGCCGAGCTGGACGCGGCGGCCGGCCGGCTGGCGGCGGTGCTCCGTGAGCGGGGGATCGGCCCGGGCAAGCTGGTCGCGGTCCACCTGGAACGGTCGCCGGAGATGGTGGCCGGCGTGCTGGCCGTCCTGAAGGCGGGCGGCGCCTACCTGCCGCTGGACCCGGGCTACCCCGCCGAGCGGCTCGCCTTCGTCCTCGCGGACGCGCGGGCCTCCCTGGTCCTCGGGGGCGAGCGGCCCTCCGATCCTCCCTGTGTCACCGGCAGCCCAGACATAACCGACATAGCCGGTACGTCGGACCTGGCATCCGCGGGTGCTCCCGAGCGGCCCGGCGCCATCGCCGTGCCGGTGCCGGTGCCGGTGCTGGAGCTCGGTGAGATGGCCTCGTGGCCCGGCGCGTCCGGCTCCGTACGGCTCGACCCCCCGGCCCCGGCCGACCTCGCGTACGTCATCTACACCTCCGGGTCCACCGGCCGGCCCAAGGGCGTGGAGGTCGAACACCGCTCGCTGACGAACCTCCTGTTCGCCATGCGCGACGAGCTCGGGGCGAGCGACGGCGACGTGTGGCTCGGGCTGACCACCCTGGCGTTCGACATCTCGGCACTGGAGCTGCTGCTGCCGCTCATCACGGGCGGCCGGGTCGTCGTCGTGCCGGAGGGCGGCACGAGGGACGGCGCGCGACTGCGCCGGCTGATCGCGGCCGAATCCGTCTCGCACGTGCAGGCGACGCCGTCGAGCTGGCGGCTCCTGCTCGACGCCGGGCTCGACGCGCCGGGCCTCGTCGCGCTCAGCGGCGGGGAGCCGCTGCCGCTGCCGCTGGCACGGGAGCTGCGTGACCGGGTGGGCCGCCTGCTCAACGTCTACGGCCCGACCGAGACCACGGTGTGGTCGGCCATCGAGGAGATCCCCCAGGCGCCGGACGAGGTCACGATCGGGTTCCCGCTCGCCAACACCAGGATCCACCTGCTCGACGAGCGCCTCGCGCAGGTGCCCGTCGGGGTGCCGGGAGAGATCTGCGTCGCCGGGGACGGGGTCGCCCGCGGCTACCTGGACCGCCCGGAGCTGACCGCCGAACGCTTCCCGCAGGACCCGTACGGCCCGCCGGGGTCGCGCCTGTACCGCACCGGCGACCTGGGCAGGAGGCGGCCGGACGGCCGCATCGAGTTCCTCGGCAGATCGGATCACCAGGTCAAGATCCGAGGTCACCGCGTCGAGCTGGGGGAGATCGAGGCCAGGCTGCTGGAGCACCCGCTCGTCGCCGAGGCCGCCGTGGTCCTCCGCGACGACGAGCAGCGCCTGGTCGCCTACGTCGTGACCAAGACCGTCCCACCGGGCACGGAGCCGGACGCGCAGTTGCGCGAGCACCTCGCCCGCGTCCTGCCGGGAGTCATGGTGCCGGGCGTCTTCGTCCGGCTGGATCGCCTGCCGCTCACCCCCGCCCGCAAGCTCGACCGTGCGGCCCTGCCCGACCCGCCGTCGCGTGCCGCGGCGGCCTCCCCGCCGCCGGTCCAGGACGATCCGCTGCTGGCCGAGGTCACCCGGATCTGGGAGGAGGTGCTGCGGATCGACGGCATACTGCCCGACGAGGACATGTTCGAGCTCGGCGGCCACTCGCTGACCGTGACCCAGATCGCGAGCCGCATCCGCAAGCGCCTCGGCGTGGACGTCGAGCTGGACGTCTTCTTCGACACCCCCACCATCGCAGCCGTGGTCGCGGCGATCAGGCTGTCCGGACAGGAGACGACATGACGGACCCGGATGTCACGCGGGCGCCCATCGACACCGCCGAGCTGAGGAGACGCGTCGCCGACATGGTGGCGGTGGCCTCGGACGGCGAGGTCGACGCCGAGGAGGTGCTCCAGGCCGGCGTCTCGTTCACCGCGCTCGGCGTGACCTCGCTGACCACCCTCCGCCTCATCGACGCGGTCGAGGAGGAGTTCGGCGTGGAGATCGACCTCGGCGGCGACGTCGGCTACCTCGACGACCTGGACTCCCTGGTACGCCACATCCTCGCCGCCTCGCCCGCCCGCCGGTGACCGGAGGCGCAGGATGAGGCTGGCGTTCGAGGGCGAGCGGTCGGGGACGGCGCCGCTCGCCTGGGGCCAGCGATCGATCTGGATCGCGATGTGCCGCACCATGCCGAGCGACCACTACTTCAACTTCGGCCGCGTCCTCGCCGTCGCGCCGCACCCGCCGCCGGCGGTGCTGGACGCGCTGGCGGCGCTGATCGCCCGGCACGAATCCCTCCGCACGCGGCTCAGGCAGGTCGGCGGCGACGTCCACCAGGCGGTGGAACGGTCGGGAGTCCTCGAGGTCGAGGTCGTCGATTCCCCCGCCGCGGACCTCGAGCGGAACGCCCAGGACATGCTGGAGCGCCTCGCCGCCCCCGTCTTCGACTACTACGCCGAATGGCCCGTGCGCGTCGGCCTGGTGACGTGCGACGGCGACGTCCGGTCCGTGGTGATCGTCTTCTGCCATCTGGCCGCGGACGGGCTCGGCGCCGACGTCGCCGTGCGCGAACTGCGGCTGCTCCTGCGCCGGGGCTCCGTGCCAGGTCCGCCACCGCGCCAGCCGCTCGACCTCGCCCGCGAGCAGCAGTCGCCCGCCGGCGGGCGCGTCTCGTCCTCGGCGCTCGCCTTCTGGGAACGGGAGTACCGCAGGATCCCGCCCTCGATGTTCGGCGCCCCCGCCGGCCCGCCGCTGCGGCCCCGGTTCTGGCGGGCGGCGATGACGTCCAGGGCCATGGAGACCGCCGTGCGGGTGATCTCCGGCCGTCACCGGGTGAGCGGCACGACGGTGCTCCTCGCCGGCGCGGCAGCGATGGTGGGGGAGGTCACGGGGCATCGGACCTGCGCCATGCTGCCCGTGGTGAACAACCGCTTCCACGTCCGCGACCGGGAGGTGGTCACACCGCTCGCGCAAGACGGCCTGTTCGTCCTCGACCTCGCCGACGACACCTTCGAGGGCCTGCTGCGCTCGGCGTGGGCGTCGTCATTGCGCGCCTACAAGCACACGAGATTCGACCCCCTGGAACTGCGCCGGATGGTCGAGTCCGTGAGCGCCGAGCGCGGCGCCACCGTCCATCCGCACTGCTGCTTCAACGACCAGCGGTTCGTGGAACGAGCGCGGGTCGAGCCCGCCGAGCACGACGAGGCGGCGATCCGGTCCCTTCTCGGCGAGACGACCGTGACGTGGCCCGTCAAGCTCGACCAGCTGAACTGCAGGTTCTGCCTGCACGTGACCGACGGGCCCGGCGGGCTCGGGGTCTCGCTCACGGCGGACACGGCCTTCCTCCCGCCGGAGGCGATGGAAGGCTACCTGCGCGGGTTCGAGCGCCTGCTCGTGGAGGCGGCCTGCCGCGAGGTGCGCCTGGCGGAGCTGCCAGATCTGGCCGCCATGGCCGCCACCTGACCACGCGCCGCGTCCGAACGCTGCGGCGCGATGCGGGCGGGCGCGGCGGCGCGCCGCCACCTCGTCCACGATGGCGGCGCGGCCGGCGCTGGTGAGCAGGGCGCCGTCCGGCGCCCTGCTCACCAGCCGTGATCGGGCTCAGCCCAGCCCGTTGCGCATCGCGGTGATCAGCTCGCCGCTGGTGGTGTCACCGCTGAGCTCCCAGAAGAACGAGCCGGCCAGACCCTGATTCTTGGAGTAGCTCATCTTCCCCGAGATGGTGCCCGGGGTGTCGTAGCTCCACCACTGGCCGCCGCAGTAGGCGTAGGCCGTGCCCCCGACGGTGCCGGTCGCCGGGCACCTGGTCTTCAGCACCTTGTAGTCCTCGATGCCCGCCTCGTAGGTGCCCGGGGCCGCACCGGTCGCGGTGCCGCCCGGGGCGCTCTGCGTGACCCCGGCCCAGCCCCGGCCGTAGAAGCCGATGCCGAGCAGCAGCTTGCTCGACGGCACGCCCTTGCTCTTGAGCTTCTGGATGGCCGCGTCGGAGTAGAAGCCCGCCTGCGGGATGCCGCTGTAGGAGGTCAGCGGCGAGTGCGGCGCGGTCGGGCCCTGGGCGGCGAAGGCGCCGAAGTAGTCGTAGGTCATGACGTTGTACCAGTCGATGTACTGGGCCGCGCCGCCGTAGTCGGCCGCGTCGATCTTGCCGCCGGAGGTGCCGTCCGCGGTGATCGCGGCGGTCACGAGGTAGCTGGACCCGAAGCGCGAGCGCAGCGCCGACATCAGGTTCCTGAACGCCGCCGAGCCACTGCTGTCGCAGCTCAGGCCGCAGGCGTTCGGGTACTCCCAGTCGATGTCGATGCCGTCGAACACGTCGGCCCAGCGCGGGTCCTCGACCAGGCTGTAGCAGGAGTTGGCGAAGGCGGCCGGGTTGGCGGCGGCCTGGCCGAAGCCGCCGGACCAGGTCCAGCCGCCGAAGGACCAGAGCACCTTCAGGCCGGGGTGCTTGGCCTTGAGCTTGCGCAGCTGGTTGAAGTTGCCGCGCAGCGCGCCGGTGTCCCAGGTGTCGGCCACGCCGTCGACGCTCTCGGCGGCGCTGTAGAAGCGGTCATAGGCGGCATAGCCGTCGCCCATGACGCACTGACCGTTGGTGACGTTGCCGAAGGCGTAGTTGATGTGGGTCAGCTTGGACCCCGACCCGCTGGTCTCGATGTTCTTGACGTGGTAGTTGCGCTGGTAGACGCCCCAGTCGGTGAAGTAGCCCAGCAGCTTGCCCCCGCCGCCGCTCCCGCCCGGCTGGGTGGTGGCGCTGATCTGGTTGCTCGCGGCCGACAGGTTGCCGGCGGCGTCGCGCGCCCGGACGGTGTAGGTGTAGGCCGTGGAGGCCGCCAGGCCGGAGTCGGTGTGGCTCGTCCCGGACACGGTGGTGACCAGCGTGCCGCCCCGGTAGACGTTGTAGCCGGTGACGCCGACGTTGTCGGTGGAGGCGTTCCAGGCGAGCGAGACGCTGGAGGAGGTGGTTCCGGTGGACCTGAGGCTGCCGGGAGTGCTCGGCGCGGTGGTGTCGCCGCCGCCGGTCGACGTGGTGACGTTCAGCGTGTTGCTCGCGGCCGACAGGTTGCCCGCGGCGTCGCGCGCCTTGACCGTGTAGGCGTACGCGGTGCCGGCGGTCAGCCCGAAGTCGGTGTGGCTCGTCCCGGACACGGTGGTGACCAGCGTGCCGCCTCGGTAGACGTTGTAGCCGGTGACGCCGACGTTGTCGGTGGAGGCGTTCCAGGCGAGCGAGACGCTGGAGGAGGTGGTTCCGGTGGACCTGAGGCTGCCGGGGGTGCTCGGCGCGCTGGTGTCGCCGCCGCCGGTCACCGGCGTCCACAGGGCGGGCACGATCGGCGGCTCCCAGCCGACCAGCGAGGTGTGGCTCTGCACGCAGCGGTAGTCGACGCCCTGGTAGGTGACCACGGTTCCCACGGTGTAGGCCGTGTTGGGCGCCCACGCGGCGGCCATGGCGGCGCGGCTCGCGACGGTTACCGTGGCGGACGCGCTCGTCCCGAACGCGACCGCCGTTCCGAGCGGGAGGATCATCGCCCCCACGGCTAGCAAGACCTTGGCGAACTTGTATCTCATAGGTGCTCCACGTCCATCGGGCGGATGCGAGTCGGGGGGTCGTTCAGGACGTACGTACGGCGGCGGCGCGCGGCCGGGAACCCGGCGGACGATCGCGCCTGCCGCGCGCCAGGCGTTCACGGCGGCGGTACGGAGCAGGTGAGAGGAGTGGCGGGGACCGCGGCATGGCGGCGACCTTCCTCGGCATCACAACGAAACTCTTAGGAAGCTTTCCTTATAATTAGCAGCGAACCTACCCCCCGTTGACTCCCCCGTCAATGTCTTGTCACCCCCGTTTCGACTGGGCCGCGCTGTCGCGACCCTGACTGGTGGATTCGATGCGTGACCCGCGAGCCGGCCGTGACACCAGGCGCGGCCGGCCCGGTCGCGGGTCGTCGCGCGGGCGTGCGGATGGGGTGATGTGACATGCCCTTCCGGGAGTCACACGGAGCCGGCCCCCGGGCCCCCGTATTTCTATCTGAGCTACGAACCGACTCCGAGACGAGATACGGCCCCGACGACACCGGCGACCCCGACCAATGGGTCAAGTCGTTCTTCGTGACACTGTCCTCGACGGTCGCGGGGGCGATGGGACTCACGGACGCGGACGTCGGATACATGGAGGCTGAGCGTCCGCGGTCCGGATGGTCGCCCGGTGCCACTGCCCACGCCCCTGCCCAAGATGCCGACCGCCGCCGGGCCGGTGAAGCTGGACGCTTCGGTGATTACTACGGCGACGAGGACGCCGAGTGGAACCCGTACCATCCGCACAGCACGGCGTCGCTGGCGGAGTACGCCGCCGAACTGGTGCGCGATCTGGAGTACGCGCCCGAAATCCTCACGCTGCGCGACAGCGTGGAGGAGGTGTTCGGCCCGCTGTCGCCCGCGGGGCCGGCCGTGCTCATCGTGGACCCCTGGGCGGCGGACGACGCGCGACTGAGACTGCGAGGACCTCACGGACCGGCGGATCCGATGAAGCGGGGGCCGAGATGACCGGCCGGTCGAAGGTCAGGTCGTTCCGGCTCTCGGATCCGGGACGATGGCGGTCTACGCTCACAGGTCATGAGCGGGCTTAGCGAAGGTCTCTGGACGCACGAGGAGTACTGTTCGGCGCTGGAGGAGGAGGTGCGGCGGTTCGCGGGGGTTGTGGAGGGGGTCGACCCGGAGACGCCGGTGACCACCTGTCCCGGGTGGGTGGTCGCGAAACTGCTCAAGCATGTCGGGATCATCTATCGGTGGGCGGAGCACATCGTCCGCGAGCGGGCCGAGAAGCCCGTAGCGTTCCGTGAGGTGCCGGTGGCGCTCCCGGAGGACGCCGCCGGGTACCCCGTCTGGCTGGCGGAGGGCGGGGAGGCCCTGGTGGCGACGCTGCGTGCCGCGGGGGGCGAGGCGCCCGTGTGGTCGTGGGGGGCCGAGCGGAACGCGGGGTTCTGGGCGCGGCGCATGCTCCACGAGTCCACGGTGCATCGGGCGGACGCCGAGATCACGCTCGGGCGCGAGCCGCGCATCGAGGTCCCGGTCGCCGTGGACGGAGTCGAGGAAGCCCTGGACAACCTGCTGGCGGCCGAGAGGTTCGCCGAGGGGTTCGCCGAGCTGTCCAGGGGCGGCGAGCGGCTGCACTTCCATGCGACGGACGCCGGCGAGGCGGGCGAGTGGACGGTGACGCTGGCGTCCGGCGGCTTCACGTGGGAGCGCGGGCACGGCAAGGGCGACGTGGCCGTGCGGGCGACCGCGGCCGACCTGCTGCTCATGCTCTACGGCCGCCGCGAGCCGGTCGGCGAGCGGTACGAGGTGTTCGGCGACCGGGCCCTGCTGGACGCCTGGCGGGCCAAGACGAAGTTTTGATCGTCTTTCGCTCGTCGCCTTTCCGGTCTTCCCGGACCGCCGAGCCGTGCTGCCTGCCGGGCTCGCCGCGCCGTTCTGCCTGCCGAGCCCGGTGTGCCGTCGCGCCTTCAGGTCCGCCGGTCTTCTCGTGTCGTCCCTCGATGTCTTCGCGCCGTGGCCGAGGGCTCTCGGCCGTCGGGTCATAACAGGGCGGTGTTCACGGAGTTCAGTGCGGTGCTCGTTTGGGAGAGCGGTGCTCTTGACGGAGTGAGGTTCGTCGCGGTTCACTGGTCTCAGGTGAGAGCGGTGCTCTCGCTCGTGGGCGGGTGAAAGGGGACGCGGCATGGCGACCAGGTATCTGGAGGCGGCGGGCGGGCGCATCGCGTACGAGGTGACGGGGCCGCCCGAGGGGCGGGGGGTGGTCCTCGTGCACGGCATGGGGGACACGCGGGCGAGCTTTCGCTTCCTGGCGCGGAGCCTCGCTGAGGAGGGGTACCGGGTGGCGGCCATGGACGTGCGCGGATACGGCGAGTCGAGCACCGGATGGCCGAACCATGACGTGGCGCCGATCGGGGAGGACGTGCTCGCGCTCGCCCGCGAACTCGGCGGCCCGGTCACCGTGGTGGCCCATTCGATCGGCTGCGCGTCGGCGGTGTGGGCGGCCGTGCGCGAGCCCGCTCTGGTCACCGAACTGGTGCTGATCGGCTCGTTCTCCGGGGACACGCCGATCAAGCCGTGGATGAGGGCGGCGTCACGCGCCGTGGGGCGCAGCGCGTACCTGTGGGGGGTGTTCCTGCGCTCGTGTTACCCGTCCGCCCGGCCGGCCGATTTCGACGCCTATGTGCGCGCCGTGAAGGCCAACCTGCGCGAGCCGGGACGACGGGCCGCGCTGCGCGCCCAGATCGAGGTCTCGCTGTCCGGCGTCGCGACCCCGTACGCGGAGGTGCGGTGCCCGGCGCTGGTCGTCATGGGCACGAGGGACCGGGACTTCGCCGACCCGGCCGCCGAGGCGCGGGCGATCGCCGGCAGGCTCGGCGGCCCGGCCGAGGTGCTGCTCGTCGAGGGGGCGGGCCACTACCCGCACGCCGAGATGCCGCAGGTCACGGCCGCGGCGATCGTCGGCGCGCTGGCTCACGGCCCAGAGACGCGCGACCGGGAGGTATGTCACTGACCCCAGGGCGTGGCCCTGAGGGGGTAGACCGGGAGGTATGTCACTGACCCCGAGGCGTGGCCCTGAGGGGTGACCGGGGGTGTGACCTTGAGGCGCGTGATCGCGAGGGGCGTGGTCCGGAGGTGGGGCGGTGGTCAGAAGGCGACGCCGCAGCGGAGGATGACGTTGGCGTAGGGGTGGGCCTCGCCGGTGCGGACGATGAGCTTGCAGGCGCCGGTCAGGTGTTTGAGCCGCTCGTGCGGCACGTACGACAGGCGGGGGAGCCGTTCCTCCAGCAGGGCGGCGCAGCCGGGGTTGGCCGGCCGGACCTCCTCGGCGGCGACGGCGCCCTCGACCACGATCTCGGCCAGGAGGCCGTCCAGCACGTCGGCGAACGACGGGATTCCCGGTAGGAAGGCCAGGTCCACGACGATCGCGCCGGGCGGCAGGGGCATCCCACTGTCGCAGATCAGCACCTGGTCGGTATGCCCGAGCCGTGCGATGGCGCCGGCGAGGTCGGCGTTGAGTATGCCCGCGCGCTTCACGATCCCCCCACCTCCGCGTGGGCGGCGTTGAGTATGCCCGCGTGCTTCACGATCCCTCCACCTCCGCGAGGGTCGGGTACGAGCTCTGGGCGCCGGCCCTGCGCACCGTCGCGGCGCCGACCCGCACCGCGAACGCCGCGGCGGCGGCCAGGCCGTCGCCGCGCGCGAGCCGCCAGGCCAGCGCGCCGGTGAACCCGTCACCGGCTCCTGTTGTGTCCACCACCTCGACGCGCTGGCTCGGGATCGCGGTGACGCCCGAGGCGTCGGCGACGACGGCGCCGTCCGCACCCAGGGTGATCACCACCGACCGCGGGCCGAGGCCGAGCAGTTCCCTTGCCTGGACCGCCGGCGGCGACGTCCTGCCGAGGACCATCGCGGCCTCGTGCTCGTTCACCACGAGCGGGTCGCACAGGGCCAGCAGCTCGTCGGGCACCGGAGCCGGCGGCGAGAGGTTGAACACGACGCGACGCGCGGCCCGCGCCGCCGCGAGCACCGTGGGCAGCGGCGACTCCAGCTGGAGGGAGACGACGGGGGCCGAGCGGAGCAGCTCGCCGGCGTCGGCCACGTCCTGCTCGCTCAGCCGCGCGTTGGCGCCGGGGGAGACGATGATGCTGTTGTCGCCCTCCGGCCCGACGGAGATCATCGCGACGCCGGTGGGCGCGGGGGTCTCATGGAGGTGGCCGAGGCCGACGCGGTCGCGTTCGAGCGACTCGCGCAGCAGCCGGCCGTGCGCGTCGGTGCCGACCCGGCCGAGCAGCGACACGCGCGCGCCGAGGCGGGCGGCGGCCACGGCCTGGTTGGCGCCCTTGCCGCCCGGATAGGTGGCCAGGTCCGAGCCGAGGACGGTCTCGCCCGCGCCCGGGCGTCGGTCGACGCGGACCACCAGGTCCGCGTTGACCGAGCCCACGACCACCACGTCACACGGCCACGGCAGCGCTCCGCCGCCCTGGTCGCCGCCGCCCTGGTCGCCGCCGGCCTGCTCGCCGCCGGCCGCCGCGGCGGGCTCGTCCGGGCTCGGCCCGGGACCGGTGGCGGCGTGGGGGCCGCCGGTCTCGTCCGCGGACCGGTCCGCGTTCACTTCATCGATGCCCATGGCGGTTCAGGAGCCCGTGAACTCGGAGATGTTCTCCTTGGTCGCGACCTTCACCGGCACGTCCAGCGTGGCCTGGAGCTTCTCGCCGTTCGCGGCCTTGACGGCGTTCTGGACGGCCTGCTGGCCGAGCAGGACGGGCTGCTGGGCGACGCTGGCGGCCAGCGTGCCGTCCTGGATCGCCTTCACCCCGTCGGGGGTGCCGTCGAAGCCGACGACCTTGACGTTCTTGCCGGCCTTCGCGCCGAGCGCCTTGACGGCGCCGAGGGCCATCTCGTCGTTCTCGGCGAAGACGCCGGTGATGTCCGGGTGGGACTGCAGAAGGTTCGTCATGACGTCCAGCCCCTTGGTCCGGTCGAAGTCGGCCGGCTGCTGGGCGACGACCTGGATCCCAGGGTAGGCCTTGATGCCGTCGGTGAAACCCTGTCCGCGATCGCGGGAGGCGGAGGTGCCGGCGACGCCCTGCAGGACGGCGACCTTGCCCTTCTCGCCGAGCTGCTTGGCCAGCTCCTCGGCCGCGAGCTTGCCGCCGGCCACGTTGTCGGAGGCGACGGTCTGCGCCACCTGGGCGTTGTTGACTCCGCGGTCGACGGCGACGACCGGGACGCTGGAGCGTTCGGCGACCTTCACGGCGGGCGCGGCCGCGTCGGAGTCCACCGGGTTGAGGATGATCACCTTCATGCTCTGGCCGGCGAAGTTCTGCACCTGGTTGACCTGCTGGGACGCGTCGTTCTGCGCGTCGGTGACGGTCAGCGTCGCGCCGAGCTTCTTGGCCTCCGCCTCGGCCCCCTTGCGCAGCTGCACGAAGTAGGGATTGTTGAGCGTGGAGATCGACATCCCGATCTTCACGTCCGCGCTCGATCCTCCGGAGCCGCTGGAGCCGCCGGAGGGGGCGCCGGAGCCGCAGGCGGTCAGGCCGAGGGTGAGCGCCGCACCGGCCAGGACAAGGGCGGGGATTCGCATGATGGTCTACCTCGTTGGTCTAGCGATGATCTTCGGTGGTTCGGGGACGTGACGGTGGTGGGCGTTTCCGCCGGGTCTAGGCGGAGCCGCGGCGGCGGAGCGTGTCGACCAGGACCGCGAGCGCGATCACCACGCCGATCACGACCTGCTGCCAGAACGCCGAGACGGACAGAAGGTTCAGGCCGTTGCGCAGCACGGCCAGGATCAGCGCGCCGACGAGGGTGCCGAGCGCCCGGCCCTTGCCGCCGGACAGGCTCGCCCCGCCGATGACGACGGCGGCGATGGCGTCCAGCTCGTACCCCGAGGCGGCCTGGGGCTGCGCCGAGGCCAGGCGGCTGGCCAGGACGATGCCGGCGATCGCGGCGAACGCCCCTGACAGGGCGTAGGTCACGAGCTTCTGCCGGTCGACCTTGATGCCCGACAGGCGGGCGGCCTCCTCGTTGCCGCCGATGGCGTACATCGCGCGTCCGGCGTAGGTCCGATTCAGGACGACCGCGGTGATCACCCCCATCAGCGCCATGACCAGCACCGGCACGGGCAGGTACCCGCCGACCGTGTCGCCGAGGTGGGAGACCGCGTCAGGCATCGCGATCGGGCTGCCCTGCGAGACGACCAGCGCCAGCCCGCGGGCGACGCCGAGCATGGCCAGCGTGGCGATGAACGGCGGCAGCTTGCCGTAGGAGATCAGCGCGGCGTTGACCAGCCCGCAGGCCAGGCCCACGACCAGCGCGATCAGCGTGGCCAGCGGCCAGGGCAGGCCCGCGGACGTGGCCGTCCAGGCCAGCACGATCGCCGAGAGCGCGGCCACCGCGCCGACGGACAGATCGATGCCGCCGGTGATGATGACGAAGGTGCCGCCGAACGCGAGGATCGCGGTGACGGCCGCCTGCACGCCCACGTTGAGCAGGTTCGTCACGGTCAGGAAGTCGCCCGACAGCAGCGACAGCGCCACCGCGAGGACGACCAGCGCGGCCAGGGGGCCGTTCTCGGCGAGCAGGTTGCGCACCGCCGGTGGCCTGCTGAGCACGTTAGTGGACACGAGCATCCTCCACCTCGGTGACGGCCAGGGCCATCACCGAGTCCTGTGTCGCTTCGGCCGCGTCGAGTTCGCCGACGAGCCTGCCTCTGGCCATGACCAGCACGCGGTCGCTCATTCCGAGGATCTCCGGCAGGTCGCTGGAGATCATGAGCACCGCGTGTCCTGAGGCGGTGAGCGAATTGATCAACTGGTAGATCTCGACCTTGGCGCCGACGTCGATGCCGCGCGTGGGCTCGTCCAGGATGAGCACGCGGGCGTCGGCGAGCAGCCACTTGCCGATCACGATCTTCTGCTGGTTGCCGCCCGACAGCGTGCGCACCTGCTGACCGAGGTGGCTCATCCGCACGCCGAGCCGCGCCGCCACCCCGCCGGCCGCGGTCCGCTGCCCGGCCCGGTCGACGAAACCGCCGCGCGTGGCGCGGCGGAGGGTGACCAGGCCGAGGTTCTCCGCGATGTCGGCGCCGAGCACCAGGCCCTGGCCCTTGCGGTCCTCCGGGACCAGGCCGAGCCCGGCCTCCATCGCGGTGTGCACGTCGCCGCCGGGAAGCCGGCGGCCGTCCATCAGCACCTCGCCGGAGTCGTAGCGGTCGGCTCCGAACACCGCCCGCGCCACCTCCGTGCGGCCGGCGCCGACCAGCCCCGCGACGCCCACGACCTCGCCGGCCCGCACCTCGAAGGAGACGTCCGTGAACGCGCCGGCCCTGGTCAGGCCCTTGACCTGGAGGAGCGGTGCGCCCGGGGAGGTGGGCTCGCGCGGGTACTGCTGGTCGATGGGCCGGCCCACCATCAGGCGGACCAGCTCGTCCTGCGGCGTCGCCGCCGGCGCCTCGGCCACCGAGCGGCCGTCCCTCAGCACCGTCACCCGGTCGCCCACCTGCGCGATCTCTTCCAGGTGGTGGGTGATGAAGACCACCGCCACCCCCTGGTCGCGGAGCTGGCGGACGATGGAGAACAGCCGCTGGACCTCGGTGGTGGTCAGCACGGCGGTCGGCTCGTCCATGATCAGCACGCGGGCGTTCAGTGCCAGCGCCTTGGCGATCTCGACCATCTGCATGCGGGCGATGCCGAGGTCGGCGACCTTGGCGCGCGGGTCCACGTCGATGCCGACCCGCGCCAGCAGCCCGCGGGCCTGCTCGTGCATCCGCCTGGTGTCCACCAGGCCGAACCGGCGCGGCGGCCGCCCGAGGGCGAGGTTCTCGCCGACGGTGAGCTGAGGCACCAGGTTGAACTCCTGGTAGATGGTGGCGATGCCGAGCCGCTGCGCGTCGGCGGCCGTGCGGATCTCCACCGGCGCGCCGTCCATGAGGATGCGGCCGGAGTCGGGGTGGTAGGCGCCGGAGAGCATCTTGATCAGCGTGCTCTTGCCGGCGCCGTTCTCGCCCAGCAGGACGTGCACCTCGCCCGCGCGCAGCGCGAGGTCGACGCCGTCCAGCGCCACCACGCCGGGGAACCGCTTGCCCAGGCCCTCGACCCGGAGGACCTCCCGCCCCGCCGGGCCGCCCTCCGGACCGACCGGACCGTCCGCCGGGCCGACCGGGCCGCCGTCCGGGCCGTTCGCAGGGTCACCGGCCGGTGTGCCCGGACGGCCCCCTCGCTCGTCGCTCATGCCTTCGCCCCTTCCGCCTCGCTCGCCGGCGCACTTTCCGCCTGGCCCGCCGGGGGCCTTCCCGCCTCGTCCTCCGGCGCGTCCGCGTGCCGTCCTCCTTCGCCGCAGGACCCGCGGACGACGAGGTGGGCCGGGAGCACCACCGAGTCGGCGCGCTTTCCCCGCAGGATGTCCAGCAGCACCCGCACCGCGCGCCGGCCCAGCTCGGCCGTCGGCTGGCCGATCGCGGTGACCGGCGGATGGATGTGGCTGAACCACGGCACGTCGTCGAACGAGGCGAGCGCGATGTCGTCCGGGATCCGAAGCCCCCGCTTCCGGATCTCGTCCAGCGCGCCCAGCGCCATGAGGTTGTCGCCCAGGAAGACGACCTCGGGCGGCTCGGGAAGGTCCAGCAGCGCGGCGGTGAGCGCCTGGCCGCTGCCTGCCCGGAAGTCGCCGGCGCGGACATACTCGGGCGGCACTTCCAGGCCGGTTTCGGCAGCCGCCGCGAGGAACGCCCTGGTGCGCTCGCGTCCGGTGGACAGCGTCCCTGGCCCGGAGATGAACGCGACCCGCCGGTGGCCGAGGTCGCGCAGGTGGCCGGCCAGCTGCCTGATCGCCTCCGTCCCGTCCGCCCGCACCGAGGGGACGTCCAGGCCGGGAAGGGTCCGGTCCAGGAAGACCAGCGGCCTGCCGCCTTGCGCCACCTCCTCGATGAGCGGCGTGACCTCGGCGGTCGGGCAGATGAGCAGCCCGT
The DNA here is from genome assembly GCF_042654065.1 of Sphaerisporangium dianthi. NCBI lineage: Bacteria > Bacillati > Actinomycetota > Actinomycetes > Streptosporangiales > Streptosporangiaceae > Sphaerisporangium > Sphaerisporangium dianthi. Next base: position 354,351 of record NZ_JBHSFP010000005.1, read on the forward strand.
CGACCCGCTGCTCCAGCAGGGTGCGCACGTAGTGGTCCTGCTGGTCGGCCCGCTCGTCGGCGTTTCCGATGACGACGGTGTATCCCGCCTCGCGCGCCTCGTCCTCGACGGCCCTCGCCAGCTCGGTGAAGAAGGGGTTGAGGATGTCGCCGATGATCAGCCCCAGCGTCCTGGTCGCCTCGGTGCGCAGTGAGCGCGCCACGGCGTTCGGAACGTAGTTCAGGGCCGCCATCGCGGCGTACACCCGGCCCCTGGTCTCCTCGGTGACGGAGGGGTTGTCGTTGAGCACGCGGGAGACCGTGGCGACGGAGACGCCCGCATGCGCGGCGACATCCTTGATACGAGCCATCGGTCCTCCATGTAATCGATTTCATGAGGGTATGTAATCGATTACATGGATGTAAACCGGCCTCCCCGTGACCTGTGTCACACCGTCCTGCCCTGCGGTCCCTCCAGGAAACGCCGGGAACGTCCGCGTTGCGGCGCAGGTGGCGGCCGGTGACAATGGATCCGGCAGTGAGGAGGTCGCCGATGGGCCAGGACGACGCGCCCGCGGAGCGATTCACCGACGAGGAGTACGCCTTCCTGCGCTTCGTCAGGTTCGGGCAGCTGCCTGAACGGGTCCTGCCGAGCGAGATGGTGGAAGAGATCAAGACCGACCTGCCGCAGGACGTGCCCGAGCGGGCCTTCGACGCCCGCCGGTGGGGCGAGGCCGGCGGCCTCTGAGCCTCCTCTTCGCCGGTGGCCTGACGCCGGTGGCCTGACGTCGGCGGTCTGACGCCGGTGGTCTGACGCCGGTGGTCTGACGTCGTCGGTCGGTGACCCGACCGCCTCTCCGGGGACCGGCCGGGTCAGTGGTCGCGGAGGAATGCCGTGAGCGCTCGGTGGTACGGCATCACCGTCGCCAGGTCGGCGTACTCGTCCGGGCCGTGCTGGCCGTCGCCGCCGATGCCGAAGATCACCGCGTCCACGCCCCGCTCATAGTAGAACCGCCCGTCGGCGGCGCCGTGCTTGCGCAGGAAGGGCCCGTCGTAGCCCTCCTCCCGCGCCGCCGCGCGCAGCGCGAGCACCTCGGGACGGTCGCGATCGGCGTGGTGCGGCGGGTCGACGTGGTCGACGACAGGGACGACGCCCGGCTCGCAGAAGCCCCGCAGATGCTCGGCGACCTCCTGCGTGGTCCTGCCGTCCAGGTCGCCGTCCTCCGGCGGGAAGCGGATGTCCAGCCACGCCTCCGCCACGGAGGGGACCTGGTTGCGGGCGGCGCCCGGTGTCTCGACCCGCGCGAGGTTCACCGTCGTGCGCCAGACCTCCTCGGTGGCGACCGGATAGCGGGCCAGCACATTGTCGACGCTGCGCATCAGCTTGACCAGGGCGTTGTCGCCGAGCCAGGGGTAGGCGCCGTGCGCGCCGCGCCCGGTGGCCCGGAGGTTCGCCACCACCATGCCCTTGGAGTCGGTCACCACGCGCAGCCGGCTCTGCTCGCCGATCACGACGAAGTCGCCGATGACGCCTTGCCGGAGCTGGTGGAGCGTGCCGTCGCGCCCGCCGACCTCCTCGTCGGTGACGAGCTGGAGCGCGACCGGGTAGGGCAGGCCGGCGGCCGACTCGCGGAACACCCACGCCATCACCAGCGCCGACACCTTCATGTCCTGGGCGCCTCTCGCGTACAGGCGGTCGCCCTCGCGGCGGGGAACGAACTGGTCCGCTGGCGCAGGGACGACGTCCAGGTGTGCGTTGAAGATGACCGGAAATCGCGGGCGCGCCGCTGAGGCGGGGTAGACCAGCGCGCTCGGCTTGCCGCCCGACTCGAACCGCTCCACCGTGAAGCCGGGCCCGGCGAAGTCGAGCACGAGGTCCAGGGCACGTCGCAGATCGGCGGGCCGGCCGGCCACCGAGGGCACCGCGAGCAACTCCTCGGCCAGGGTCACGAACCACTCGGGGACGGTCTCCATGGCACCATCGTCGCCCGCCGCCGCGCCCGATGCCAGAGTCCCGGCCCTCGAAGCGCTCGCGGTCACCGTCCCGGGCGGGTGCTCGCGGTCACCCGTCCCGGGCTTCGATGACGCGCTTCCAGCCGGGGCCGAGGGCGCCGGCGTAGGCGGCGCGTTCGTGGGCGAGCCCCGACCAGCTCTCGGGCCGCTCGGCCACCGCCAGGCAGTCGCTGCCGTGCAGCCCCCACACCTCGGCCTCCAGCCAGCACAGCCGCCGGTACTTGCCCGGCGCCGTCGCCTGCGCGCCGAAGTCCCATCCCACCGCCGACACCGGTTTGCCGCCGAACTGCCGCGCCGCCCGCTCGACGTACGCGCGCCGGGTGACCGTCTCCGGATGAAGGAAGGACAGGTCGAAGCCGTTGAGGCCGAGGCCGAAGGCGGCCAGCCCGAACAGGAACGTGGGCCGCACGCCCCTGTCCGCGCAGTACGCGGCGATCCGCCGCGCCCCGCGCAGGGTCCCGGCGTACGACAGGACGTACAGCCGCTTCAGCGGGTGCGTCTCCAGATAGCGGGCGACGGCGGCGACGATCGTGGCTCCGGAGGCGACGGTGTCGGCGACCAGCAGCGTCTCCGCCGGCGCCTCGATCTGGGCATAGGGCACCTCGACGTGCGCGGACGCGCCGGACACGGCCACGCGGGAGGTGGCGACCAGGTTCAGCGGCAGGTTGTGGCCGCGTCGCCGGAGGACGGCCTCCCCGAGCTGGTACACCAGCCCCTTGCTCAAGATGACCAGTTCGGCCGTCCGGGTGGGATCGTACTCGTCGGCCAGGTGGCCGGCGAAGTGGCCGCTGGCCTCAAGGCAGGCGCGCCGGAAGCCGGCCCCGATGAGGTTGCGGTCGAAGAGCATCCGTTCGAGAGAGTCGTTGCGCACCACGTACAGCCGGGAGGCGTTCTGCCCGGTCTCGATGAGTTCCGCGGTGCTGCCTTCCGTGTCGAGGACCACGCGGCCTCCTTCGGTCGTCCGGGGACCGGACGGCTCCGGTTCCGCGCCGGTCGGGCCGCCGGTTCCCGGTCATCCAGGGATTCGGTCGAGCTGCCGCAGCGCCTCCAGCATCGGGACGTCGGCGTGGAGGACGTTGTGGCGGTATTCGCTGATCGCTCCGGCGAGCCAGCCGGGCACGTCGTCCGCCGCGGGCGCGCCACCGGCCGCAAGCGGTGCCACCAACTCCGCCAGCGCCTCGCCGGCGCGCAAGAAATCGTCGACGACGGCCGCGGAGAGGGCGGCGACGTGCGGGTGGACGTAGTCGCGGACGGTCACCCCGCGGTATTCGAGCACGTCGGCCCGGTATTTGGAGTTCGGCGGCGCGACGACGACGATCGGCGTGCCGAAGGCCGCCGCGGCGGCCATCTCGACGCCGACGCCCAGGCCCCGCCTCTCGCGCGCGTCCACCACGACCGCGGTCGCGATCATCACCTGGTACATGTCACGGCCGAACTGCCCGAGGGTGTTACCCGGGTCGGTGATCGGGTCGTCGGGGTTGAGGAAGACGACCTCGTGCGGCGCGGCTCCTTTGGCGACCTCCGTCCTCTCCGTGTCGGACCAGGTGAGCTTCCCGCGGTCGGAAACGCCCTTGGTGATCGAACCGGAGCAGTACACCGAAACCTTCACTGGTGCTTTCCCTCGCCCTGATCGCTCGCCCGCGGCGCGTCATCCGCCCGGGACTCCCGGCCCGCGGCCGGTCCGGCGCGGGATACGGGGAGCGGTCAGCCGAGCGTCCGCGTCATCCGGTCCGCCACGGCCGCCACGTTGGACAGCGCGTCCCCACAGGTGACGGCGGGACCGAAATGTCGTGACCTACTGGCGCCGATGATCGCGAGCCTGAAGGCGTTCGCCGAGCCGCTCCCAAACAGCATCGACGTAATAATGCCGAACTCAGGACTGGATCTCAGAAGAACGAGCTCCTTCCAGGTCGCCGTGCGGTGAACGAAATGATCGACGCGCAACCACTGGAGCGCGAGATCGAGGCGGCGGGACGACAGCACCCGCCCTTTCATCTCCTCCTCGGAATCGCCGTTCAGGCAGGAAAGCGGCCCGATGGGCAGGTCCATCAGAATGGCGGTGTCGAGATCGTGGACATAACAGCGCACATACGCCGCCGAAAGGAAGAGCGCAAGCAGGCTTTCGGCGTCCCGGGGCACCGGCCCGGGCAGCGTCCGCGCGACGAAGCGGGTGACGAACGCCTGGCCCTCCAGCCGGTCCGGCGACTTCGCCAGGATGCTCTCGACCCGGCCGTACGGACGGTGCCACGCCCGCGCCACCGCGTGGACGACGCCGGACAGCTCGCCTCCGGGGACCAGCGCCCGCAGCCACAGCTCGGCGATGCCCGCGGCCGTCGGCCCGCCGAAGCGGGGATACCAGGTCAGCTCCGGCTCGAACCGCAGCCCGGGCGGCGGCGCCGAGTACGGGTTGCGCTCGTCGCGGCGGTACTCCCGGACCTTCAGGTCGCGGTAGGCGGTCAGCTCGGGCGTGGGCGAGGTGTGGCGGACCAGGCCTTCGTGGACGAGCGGCGCTATGTGGTCGAGGAACACGCCGAACCAGGGCAGCTCGAACATGTACGAGGACGGGAAGATCAGATAGGCGTCGGTCGTCAGCACGGCCAGCCTGGTCGCGCGCAGCGCCTGCGCCAGGACGCCCGCGGCGCCGCCCGCGGTGGCGTCCCTGGTCGCGTCCCGGCCGTAGCAGGCCAGGATCTCCGGGTTGACGTAGTGCATGAACAGTGACCGCTCGCGCCGGTAGCCGCCCGCGCCACGGTCGTCCGTCCCCGGGCTTGCGCGCCCTGCTGCGCCGAAGGTCGCCGGCCTCGCGGGCGAGACGTCTCCCGGGGGTTCGCGCCTCACGTACCTTTCGCGGTCTTCGCGGGGTCCTTCCCGGCCTTCGCGGCCTTCACGCACGATGGTGACGTGCAGGTCGCGGGCCGCCGTGAAGGCGTCCCGCCGCGCCGCCACCCGCTGGACCCGGGCCGCCCGCCGGGCACGGTCACCGTCCATCGTCGTCCGCGCCCGGGAGCACGCGCTGGTCGCGGCCGGCGGTGTAGGCGTCGCGCCCGGCGGTGACGCGCTGCACCACCGTGAAGGAGTCTCGCGCGGCCAGGTGGCGCACGTCGTTCAGGAGGTCCTGGAACTCCGGGGCGGCGTCCCCGTGCTCGGCCAGGAAGTCGGCTATCAGGCCCGCCCAGCGGCGGCCCTCCTCGTCCGCGATCGGCTCCAGGGCGCCGGAAGGCTCCCTCAGCCGCCGTTCGCTGCTGTCGAGCTCGCGCACCAGATCGGGCGCGCGGGCGGCGCCGTGGCGGCGGAAAATGGTTCTCAGGCGCGACTTGGTGGCTTCCCAGGTGTCTTTGGTCATGGCCTGGACCAAAGCCGCTCCCGCGGCGGCGGCGAGGCCGGCCAGGGCGGGATCCATCGCTCGGCTCCTTCGTATGCGACGCGTTCCCCACTGGACGGCTGATGCCAGGCCAGTATGCAGCGCGGCGCGGAGTTTTTCCAGGAATCGTGACATCGCGCATGAATGTTTACTGGGTCAGGACGTCGACAATCGGCTGAACGGCGAGTTATGGGCCGCCGTTAAGCATGTCCTGCGAAAGCGCGCATCAGGGACGGCCTCCGCCTCTCGCCTCCACCTTTGGCCTCCACCTCCGGCCTGCACCTTCGGCTTCGCCTCCGGCTCAGGCCGGAGGGCGGAATATCGCGATCGACGGCCTCCAGTCGCCGAGGTGGGTGCGGGCGGTTCGCCCGGCGGCCTGCTCAGGCGTGAGCTGCGGCCGGTTCTCCGGTACGGGAATCGCGGCGCCAGGCCCGAAATTGCGATATTCCCCGAATCGCGCGTCCTGCCAGTGATATCCGGAGCTCATGTCCACGTACGGAGCGGCCGGGTCGACGCCGGGCCCGATCCAGGTCTCGCGCACGGTGAGCATCGGGACGGCGGTCGGGTCGCTGCTCGGGCGCCACGGCCGGGCCAGCCCGTAGGAGCCGTCGGGCGCCGCGCCGTGGACCACGCACCGGACGGCCAGGAACCCGTGCGGGTTGGTCCCGGCCGTACTGGGCGCGAACACGAAACCGTAGGGCCGGAACGACGCGTCGCGCGGCAGCATGCTCAGCTCGCACCGGTCGAAGACGGCGGTGGCCCGGCCGAAGACGAAGTCGACGTCGCCTTCGACGTGGCAGCGGCGGTAGTACTGGCGGGCGAACTCGGCCAGGCTGACCGTGTCGGCGTAGAGGGTGTCCTGGTGGCCGAGGAAGCGGCACCCTTCCAGCAGCGACCGGTCGCCCATGATCTTCGCCGCGACCGCCTGCGTCGCCGTGATCTCCGGATGGTCGGCGCGCAGCCAGTCGTTGGCGAAGGTGACGTGCAGCGCCGTGAACCCGTCGGCCTGGACCGTGGTCGTGGCGCTGCCGCTCGTCCCGTAGGTGCCTCCGCCCGGCTTGGGCGTGCCGGACGCGTTGCCGTACACGATCTCGACATCCCGCGGGTCGCCGGTGGCGCCGACGAACGCGAGGCCGGTCTTGGCCCGGCCGACCGCCACCACCTCCCGGAAGGTCCCGGCGGCGATCACCAGAGTCCAGCCCCGCTCGGGGGCGTCCGGGGTCGCGTCGACCGCGGCCTGCACGGTGGAGTGGTCGCCCCGTCCCTGCGCGTCCACGTACAGGGTCCGCTCGTTCAGCCGGCGGCCCGGCGTTCCGTAACGCCCGAACGGCCGGGTATGCGCGCCTGAGCCGCCCGAGCCCGGTCCGTCCGAGCCTGAACCGGTCGTACCTGAGCTGTCCGCGCCCGAGGTGGAGGCGTTCCGGGTAGTCGTGCCGGAGGCGGCGATGGCGGCGGCCGGTGCGAGCGCGATGCCCGCGACGGCGGCCACGCCGCCTGCCAGCATCCGACGCCGCCCGATGGGCCGGAGGTAAGACGACATGGCCACTCCTGTACACGTATGTGAACGGCTTCCATGTATGAGAACCCAGTGTAACGAAGATCCGCCCCTCCGGGGAGCCCTACCCGCGCCCCCCTCCACCTCGTCGTCATCGCCGGCGAGAAGTGGGGTCGGGGTGGTGGGATCAGCAGCCCGCCCCTCCCGGCAGCGCCGGCGTGCGGGAACGTGTACGCCCTCTCCCCGGACGTGACCGCGACCGCGGGCCGCTTGTGCGGCGGTCGCTCACCTTTGCCGGGTCGCCTCCCCTTCGGCCTGTGTAGTGCTGGTGTGTCCGGCGACGCGATGGCGAGTAGTAGTACGGCGGGCCCGGCGCCGTCGTGCGGTGGGTGACCGGCGTGCGCTCGTCGACATCGGACTAGGCGTATTTCCGGCAGATCCGAAATAGCCGCCCCGATGTCCGGAATCGCGGTTAAGATCATTTGCTTGTTGCGATTCGACGATGATCGGGGATTGGCATGCTGACGCGCAGGGACACGTTGCGGCTGTTCGCGGGCGCGGCCACGGCCGGAGTGGCCTCAGGGGCGCTCCCCGCCGCCGCCGAGAGAGAGACGGCCGCGGCCCGCGTCTGGAAGGTCACCGGAAAGAGCGCGTCCGGGCTGGCGTCCTTCGACAGCACGCTGAAGACCTTCATGCAGGCCCGAACCATCCCGCACGCCTCACTCGCCGTCGTGCGCAAGGGCAGGCTCGTGCTCGCGCGCGGCTACAACTGGACGGCGGACACGTCCTTCGCCGCCGGGCCCACCTCGCTGTTCCGCATCGCCAGCGTCAGCAAGCCGGTGACGGCGGCCGCCGTGATGAAGCTCGTCCAGGACGGCAAACTCAGCCTGACGGCGAAGGTCGCGCCGATGCTCGGCCTGAGCACCGCCGCCGACGCCCGGCTCGGCGCCGTCACCGTCCTGCACCTGCTGCAGCACCTCGGCGGCTGGGACCGCGCGGTCAACCCCGACCCCATGTTCGCCGACCGCGCGGTCGCCAAGGCGGTCGGCGGGTCGCTGCCCGTCACCCAAGCCCAGATCATCACGTACGTGACCGGGCGCCCGCTCGACTTCGCCCCCGGTACGAGGTACGCCTACTCCAACTACGGCTACCTGCTGCTGCAGAAGGTCATCGAGAAGGTCGCCGGACAGTCCTACGCCTCCTATGTCCAGCAGAAGATCCTCGCCCCGGTCAAGATCACCCGGATGGTGCTCGGCAGGACCGCGAAGTCCCTGCGGCGCCCGACCGAGGTCCCCTACTTCTCCACCAAGTCCGGCACGACGGTGCTCGACACCACCGGCGCCTCGGTCCCCGGCCCGTACGGGAGCTCCAACCTGGAGAACATGGCCGCCCACGGCGGCTGGCTCTCTTCGGCCGTCGACCTGGCCAAGTTCACCCGCATCTTCGACGCCGCCGGGGTGCTCACGTCGGCGTCCATCTCCAGGACGTTCGCCAAGCCCGCGATCGGCGTCAACGCCGACGGCTGGTACTACGGCCTCGGCTGGATGGTGCGCCCGGTCACCGGAGGCACCGGCAGGAACACCTGGCATGACGGCTCGCTGATCGGCACCTCGACCCTCATGGTCCGCCGGAACGACGGACTGAGCTGGGTCGTCCTCTTCGACCAGCGCGACGACCCCTCAGGCCTGAGCTACGGCGAGATCGACCCCCTCCTCCACAAGGCCGCCAACGCCGTCACAACCTGGCCCACCACCGACCTCTTCCCCACCTACTCCCTCTGACCCGCGTCCCTCCTCAGCCGGATGTGGTGCTGGTGTGTCCGGCGCCGCGACGGCGAGGGGTGGCATGGTGCCGCCTGCGCCGTATGGCGGGTACCCGGCGAACGCTCGTGAACGTCGCCGCACCGGACGCCGAGGCGGTGGTGGCCAGGAGGGCGGTGAGGGGTGTGCCGAGGGCCCACTCGGCGAGGTCGCCGCGGTCCACCATCGACAGGGCCGCGGCCTGCCCCTCTCGCAGGGCGGGCGGGGTGAGACCGCTGGAGGTGACCAGGACGCCGGTGTGACCGGAGAAGGTGTGGGCGAGGGCGCCGAGGAACTCGCGCACATGCGGCGCCCCGAGGTTGCCGGTCCAGCGTTTGCACTGCACGGCGAACGGGCGGCCGTCCGGCGCGGTGGCCAGGATGTCCACGCCGCCGTCCCCTGCCTTGCCCACCACGCGGACCTTGCGGAAGCCGTCTCGCCGCAGCAGCTCGGCCACCAGGTGCTCGAACCGCTCGCCGCTCATGCGGTCGATGGCTTCCAGGTGGGCGTTCGCCTGGAGGTAGTGGTCGCGATGGCGGCGCGCCCGCCGGACCGCCAGGAAGGCGACGCCGAGCAGGACGACTCCCACCGCCACAGTGGCGGCCAGCAGCCATGGCCACGACGCCTGCACGAACTTCACCGTCGCGTTGACCAGCGGCACCACCGCCACCAGCCCCGCGATCGCCCACATGAGGCCGTCACCGCCGGAGCCGCGCCTTGCGCACCGGCCGGACCGTCGTCGCGCCATCGGGAACCTCCTCGGAAGTCAGGTGGTCACACCGATGAGTGTGAACTCCGCCACCGACAATTCCGGGCCCTCGAGTGGAGGTGCCGAGAGAAAACGCGTGAGTCGCTCGGCACCGCCCTTCCGGTGCGAGACCGACGGCTACTGGGTGGCGGCGGCGCGAAGCGCGTGGAACTGCTCCAGCAGAGCCTTGTCGCCGGTGAGGTGGACGCCGTCGTCGCCGCCGCGGTTCCACAGCCACAGCAGCAGCGGCTCGGCCTCGCCGCTCACCAGCGCGTCGCCGTCGAAGCCGGTCGCGGCGTCCTGAACCTCAACCCCGGCCGGGGTGGCCTGGAGGGTCCATGCGTGGTGGCCGGTGAAGACCGACAGCGGGCGCGGGTCCGGCGCCTCCAGCAGGGAGCCGAAGTCGTCCTTCCAATGGGCGCTCCCGTAGCCCACGAAGAGCCTCAGCATCTCGTCCACACCGTCGAAGGCCAGATCGCCGGCGATGGGGGAGACGCCGCTCCCGGCGGCCAGTTCGGCGTCGACGCGGTGGATGACGGTCTCGTGGGTCATGCGGCGGATCCAGAAGCCGACCGTCTGATCGGGGTCGTGCCAGGTGGCCGCGGGATCGGCGGGGGAGTGCGCCGCGAAGATCTCGGTCAGCCTGGCGTAGTACCTGTCGAGCGCGGTGACCGGGTCGGCGGGGATGGCCTCCGGCCAGTCGTCGGGGAAGGCGCCGAGCCGGATGCACTCGACCTTGTGCAGGTAGACCTTGGCGACATGTTCGGTGAGGTCGGCCACGGTCCAATCGGAACAGGACGGCACAGGCGCGGCCGGGTCGGTGGCGACGACGGCCGCACGAAGGAGCGAAAAGTTCTCCGCGAGATGCTCAAGAAGGCGAGAAGAATTCATGCCGCCATCCAACCAGCCCACTACGCCCTCTTCGACGGGTCAGGGGTTACCAGGCTCTCGTCGTGGGCGCGGACGAGGAATTTGGGGACGACCATGCGCCAGGCGTCGGTGACCAGCTCGCGCATCTCGTCCTGGCTCAGAGCCGCCAGCCGCGCGCGGACCCACTGATAGCGCTCGTCGGACGGTAAGGGCATGAGGAACTTCTGCGGCTCGGCGGCGACCAACGCCGCGCGCTCCTCCTTGGGGAACCCGAAGCCCATCAGCGTCTCGTCGGGGGAGATGGAGGCGTAGACGATGCCCCGCACGCGGAACTTCACGTGGTCGCGCACCAGCGCCTCCTCGGTGCGGGCGAGTGACATCGCCACCCGCCGCACGTCGTCAACGGTGATCGCTCGCTCATCTTCTGTGGTCACGGACCGCAGGTTAACCATCTCCACCGACATTTCCCGAGCCCTCGCCGGGCCGGTTCAGCCGGCCCGGCGAGGGGGTGTTCCGAGAATCGCCACGGTGGGATCAGGTGCGGGTCCAGCGCTGGTTGGCGCCGCCGTTGCAGGACCAGATGGCGAGTTTGGTGCCGTTGGCGGTGGCGCTGTTGGGCACGTCCAGGCACTTGTTCGCCCCGACGGCGGTGATGGTGCCGTCGCCGTTGAACCGCCACTTCTGGTTGTTCTGCCCGTTGCAGTCCCAGATGATCACCGTGGCGCCGTTGGCGGTGCTTCCGCCGTTCACGTCCAGGCACTTGCCGCCGTACACCCGCAGCTCACTCGAACCGGTCGCGGTCCACTGCTGGCCGGCCTGGCCGTTGCAGTCGTAGATCTGCGCCTGGGCGCCGTTGGCCTGCGAGCCGCCGGTCACGTCCACGCATCGGCCCGAGCCGACGCCGCGGATCGCACCCGCGCCACCGGCGGTGGGCGTCGGGGTCGGGGTCGGGGAGACCGTGGGCGAGGGAGAGGGCGACGGGTCGCCGCCCGTGAACTGGGTGAAGAACTTCCATACCTCTGCCGAGGTCCAGGTCCGCCAGCCGCCGCAGTTGCACCCGTCGATCGGACCCGGGTCGTGACCTCCGTCGAACGCGGCCCAGGCGACCGGATACCCGGCCCGGCATCCGGAGTAGTAGGTGACGATGTGCGACAGGCTGCCGTTCGCCGGCTCGGGCGGGTTCTGCGCGGCGCAGCCGTTGGCCCTGACGAACGTGTCACGCAGCGATCGTCCCGCCGAGATGCCCAGCGTGCCGTCCCGGAGGCCGTGAATACCCATGTACGCGATGGGCTGCGTGCCGCCGCTGCATCCGCTGAGGTTCCCCCCGCTGTAGACCGCGACCGCGCGGAAGACCGTCGGACGGGCACAGGCGAGCGCGTACGTCATCGAGCCGCCGTAGCTGAACCCCCCGGAGAAGATCTGCGCCGTGTCGACGCACAGACCGGCCTCGATCTCCCTCACCATGTCGTCGACGAAGGTGACGTCCCTGCCGCCGGAGTTGGCCCAGCCGTTGCTGATGCCCTGAGGCGCGACGAAGATCGTGCCGTTGTTCGCGGCGTCCGCCAGTTTCCTCAGGCCGTAGTACGACCAGTTGTACCCGTCGGTCCCGCCCGAGTCGACGTCGTTGGCCGTGCCGCCCACCCAGTGGAACCCGAAGATCAACCGGTACTGGCGGTTGTTGTCGTAGGAGGCCGGGACTCGCAGGATGTAGCTGCGGTTCTGGCCGCCGCTGCTGATCGTGTGATTACCGCTCGCCAGCGTGGGGGCCTTGCCGCATCCGCCGCTCGCCGCGGCCGCGGCGGTGGCCGACGTGCTCTCGCGGATGCTGCTCAGTGCCGCCTGACCCGTGGCCAGGACGAGAAGCGCCGCGACGGCGACCGCTCCGAAGACGGATCTTTGTCTCAACATGGCGCAACGTCCTCTGCGGAGACCTGGGCAGAGAAAACCATCGATTTCTCCTAAGTCAGGGGGGTGAGACCTCGACCAGCAGGCACGTTCGGCCTCTGGTCTGGGAGTTTCCAGGGGGATGCGGCGGGTCACCATGTCCCGGCGAAGAGAGGTCCGCCCAGCTGTTCACCACCGGCCGGACGGGTGCCGATCTTCAACCCACGAAGTCCGTCGAACCGTGTCGCATTCGTCCTTTCGGTACATGTGAGGTGATGCACAGCGGAGCACATCCGACGGTGACAGGACCTGTCAAGCACGGCCCCTCTCCTCGCGAAGCGCCTACCCGTATCCACCGCTTCTGACCAGGCAAGCCATCGTCACGGTCACTGACACGCATGATGAAAGATCCAACGAGAGCAGCCTTGTGCGCCGGCGACGCGGCACCGGCCCATTCCGGTGACGATGGCGCACATAGACGGTGTCGAGCCGCCGAGCCCGTCGAATCGGTTCCTCGTGGGGATTGGACTGGAACGGCTCGGAGGAGGCGCCCGCGGCGTCAGCCGACGGAGAACGTGGCGTCGAGGAGGGAACTCGGGCGGGGGAGGGGGCCGGTCAGCGTCGACGGCGTGGCCACCAGGGCGGCGCGTGGCGCGGGGATGTTCTGCTTGAGGCGCCGAGGAAGACCGCGGCCCGGGTACTGACTGAAGACGCCCGCCTCGTAGCCTCCGGCGATCGGCCAGCTGGTGCCGAGGGTGAGGGCCTGACCCAGGTCGTTGATCCGCAGATGCCAGGTGATCTTCGTGCCGGCGACCGGCGTGAGGGACCGCTTGCCGATCAGGGAGCGAAAGGTGGGGGACACCGCGGACAACTGACGGAAGGTGATCACGCCCGTGTACTCGGTGGCCTTCTTCCTGATGCCGTACTTCGAGGCCTTCTTGCCGGCCGCCGTGCTGAGCAGCGCTTTCAGGGTGCCGGGCTCGAAGACGTTGACGATCTGGTCGCCGTACGCCGCCGAGGCGCCGCTGCGGCCCGCGAGGGCCCATGTCCTCCCGTCCGGGAGCACGGGCTGGTACAGCGGGCCGGAGCGGTAGAGCATGCCGTTCGCGCTGATCGAGCGGTTCGCGCCGATCTCCGCGTTCACCTTGTCCGCGTCCCAGGGGCCGTCGTCCAGGTGATCGCCCATCAGCCGACTGACCTTGTAGGTGCGGGTGAGGTCGGCGGCGGCGACGCCGGAGCCGCCGAGTCGCAGCACGCCCCGCCGGATCGCGGTCCACCCGCCCCACTTGGCGTGGCGCAGGCCGCTGTCCTCGACCACCCTCACCGCCTCGTGGGCGGAGATCTGACCTTTGAGCGACGTCACCGGGTCGGCCGCGGCCTGAGCGGCGACCGGAGGAGTGATCAGAGTGGCGGCGAGCGCCGTGGCCGCTACGAGCGTGGTCCAGCGTGTCATCGGGGGGCCTTCATTTCGGGATCATCGACAGAGTCGGCCATTGTCCCAGAAATGATGATCTTTCAAGATCCGCAAGATCGTTGGCATGTCTCGGGCGACCACCTGGCGACCACGCGCGGTGTACGCCCTGGTCGGTGGCATCCTCCGGTCATTTCCGCAGACGTCCGCCGCGGGCGATGCCGTGGGCGGGGTCAGTAGGCGGTGCGGGTGAGGAGGAGGGCGACGTCGTCGTATTGGCGGGGGAGGGCGGTGATGATGGCCTCGCAGGTGGACTCCAGGGTGGGGCGGGGGGAGGCGAGAGCCCGCTGGAGGGTGGCTATGCCGCGGTCGATGTCCTGTTCGCGGCTTTCCACGAGCCCGTCGGTGTAGAACGCGAGCGTGCTGCCGGCGGGCATGGCGACCTCGGTGGTGGTGAAGGCCCGCGCGAAGGTGGGGTCGCCGAGGCCGAGCGCCAGGCCTGGCGGGAGGTCGATCACGGACGCGCCGCCGTCGGGGCGCAGCAGGATGGGGGGAGGATGCCCGGCGCAGGCGAGCGCGCACGTGTGGGTGGCGAGGTCGACGATGGCGTACAGGCAGGTGGCGCACTGGATGGCGTCCATGTCCTCGGCCATGCGGTCAAGGCGGCGCAGCACCTGGTCGGGTGGCTGGTCGATGTCGGCCAGGGCCCGGACGGCCGCGCGGAGCTGGCCCATCGCGCCGGCCGCCACGGCGCCGTGGCCCATGGCGTCCCCGATGACCAGGGCGATGCGGGTGTCGGACAGCGGGATGACGTCGTACCAGTCGCCGCCTGCCCGCATGGAGCTCGCGGGCAGGTAGCGGTGGGCGACCTCCAGGCCCGGCGGGGCGGTGAGCGTGCGGGGCGCGAGGTTGTCCTGCAGGGCCTGCGCGGTGCGGCGCTCGCGGGTGTAGAGCCGGGCGTTGTCGATGGAGACGGCGGCCCGGACGGCGAGGTCCTCGCCGAGCGCCTGGTCGTGCTCGTCGAAGCGGCGCCGGTCGGGGGAGCGGGAGAAGGCGATGAACCCGAGCACCGTGCCCCTGGCGGCCAGCGGCACGGTGAGGAACGAGGACTTCTCGAGGTAGCGGAGTGCGGGCTCGCCGAGTACTCCGATGACGCGGTCGAGATCGTCGATCTCGAAGTCGGTCGCGGTGGAGAAGACGGGCGCGTTCGTCGTCATGCAGCGGCCTGCCGGGTGACGGGGGCCGTAGCTCACGACCTCGTCGACGGGGAAGGCGGCGTGCCACTGCTGCTCGTCGGTCTCGCGGGTGCCCAGTTTGAGAGCGAGCCGGCGGACGCGCGCGGACCCGTCGGCGGCGAGGTAGGGGCGGTCCTCGTCTCTGAGCAGGCCTTCGAGGACGTAGAGGGTGGCGGTGTCGGCGAAGCGCGGCACGGCGATGTCCATGAAGTTCTCGGCGGCCTGCCGGGGGTCGAGGGTCGCGCCGACGTGCGCGCTCAGCACGTTCAACAGGGCGAGGCGCTCGCGGGCGGTGGCGTCGGCGCCGTCGTGCTGGGACGGGGTGGTGTCCACGGCGGTGACCAGGACCGCTCCCCAGACGCCTGGACAGGCGAGGGGCTCCCAGGTGAAGGCGATCTCGTGGACGCGTCCGTCGGCGCATTCGGCGGAGAGCACGTCGCTCCACCGCGCGCCCGCCGTCACGTCTTGGAGGACCCGACGCACGGTGTCGTGGCGGGTGCCGCGCAGCAGCAGGTCGCAGATGTCGTGGCCCATGGCCTTGTCCGCCGGGGGACCGAACAGCCGCATCGCGCCGCCGCTCCACTGGGTGACGCGCCCGTCGGCGTCGAGCACCATGGCGGCGCAGCCGGCCAGGTGCCGCACGCCGGGGCGTGGACAGCGGGTGCCCTCCGCCGGTGAGTCCGCCCTCGCCGTACGCGCCACCAGACCCCCTCGAATCGGATGGGAAATTCGTGCCCGGCACCTCGAGGAGGTGCGTGGACACTCCTCCCTATGCCGATCTGCGGCTACCGTCAGTAAATTAGCACCTACGCTTCGCTTCCATTCGCGAAACCTCTTCAAAAGGGGGTCCGCGGGCTCGCCTGGACGACGATGCGCCACGGTCTCCGGTCGAATGTGGTACCGCCTCCGGCGCGTGGCCGCGGTTGCGGGGCGGTGCTGAGCGGCGGCGTTCCGGTGCGGGCGCGTCGGCGAAGGCGCTGATCCAACGGGTGGAGTGGCCGGTGTCACACCGCTCTACGGGAATTGTGCGACCAGGTAGGACGGTTTGGCCCAGCGTGACGCATGCCCCGCTCTTGACCTGGCCCATTCCCGCGGCCGAAGGTTCGCCGCGCATGTGTCGCTGTCAGGGCTGACGCGAAGCCCCGCCTCCACGCCCTTTCGACAGGACGCGATCGTCCCTTATTTCGGATATAACCTACCTGTGATACATGTTTCTGGCCTTCGCAAGGTCTACGGCAACGGCGTCGTCGCGCTCGACGGCGTCGATCTCGACGTCCGTGAGGGCGAGATCTTCGGCGTGCTCGGCCAGAGCGGCGCCGGGAAGAGCACGCTGCTGCGATGTGTCAACCTGCTCGAACGTCCCACCAGCGGCACCGTCACCGTCGCCGGCCAGGAGCTGACCGCACTCGGCCGGGCGGAGTTGCGCCGGGCCAGGCAGGGCATCGGCATGATCCACCAGCACTTCGCCCTGCTGTCGTCCCGCACGGTGGCGGCGAACGTCGCCTTCCCGCTGGAGGTGGCCGGGCTGCCCCGGGCGCGGCGCGCGGCGCGCGTGCGCGAGCTGCTGGAACTCGTCGGGCTCGAAGGTAAGGCCTCGGCCTATCCCGCGCAGCTCTCCGGGGGCCAGAAACAGCGGGTCGGCATCGCCCGCGCTCTCGCCGCCGGGCCGAAGGTGCTGCTCTCCGACGAGGCCACCAGCGCGCTGGACCCGGGCACCACGCAGTCCATTCTCGCCCTGCTCAAGCGGCTCAACGCCGAGCTGGGCCTGACGATCTTGCTGATCACCCATGAGATGCACGTCATCAAGGGCGTCTGCGACTCGGTGGCGATCATGCGGGACGGTCGCGTGGCGGAGGCCGGCACCCTGGCCGAGCTCGTCGCCCGTCCCGGGTCGCTGCTCACCCGCGAGATCTTCCCGCTCCCCGAGCCCGCCCCGCCCGGCACCGTGACCCTCACCTTCGCGGGGCGGGCGGACGAGCCGGTGATGTCCACCCTGGTACGCGGTTTCGACGTGGACGTCAACGTCCTGGGCGGCTCGCTGGAGGACCTCGGCGGGCGGCCCGTCGGACGTCTTCGCGTCCGGCTCGAAGGTGGCGACCACGCCGGCGCCCTCGGCCACCTGCGCGAACGCGGCGTGATCGTCGAAGAGGCGGCCCTGCCCGCCGAGACGGGGCCGATCACCGAGGAGCCCCTGCCGCACGAGGCCGAGGCGATCGCGGAGGAGACCCGATGAGCGGCGTGCTCAACGGACACGCGCCGAAGGCGGAGGAGGCCCGGTGAACGCCGACGAGTTGCTGCCCGCGCTGACGCAGGCGACCGGTGAGACGGTCCAGATGGTGTTCTGGTCGGCGCTGCTGACCCTGATCCTCGGCCTGCCGCTGGGCGTGTTCCTGGTCACCACCGACCGCGGGGGCATCACGCCGGCCCCGGCGGCCAAGGCCGTGCTCGGCGGGGTCGTCAACGTCGGGCGGTCGCTGCCGTTCATCGTGCTCATGGTCGCGATCCTGCCCTTCACCCGCCTGGTCACCGGCACCACGATCGGGACGGTCGCCGCCATCGTCCCGCTGACGCTCGGAGCCGTGCCCTTCTACGCCCGGCTGGTCGAGACCGCGCTGCGCGGGGTCGAGCGCGAGGTGGTCGAGGCGGCCCAGGCGATGGGCGCGGGCCGCGTGCGCGTGGTCGGTCGCGTCATGCTGCCCGAGGCGCTGCCCGGGCTGGTGGCCGGGCTCACCGTGACGATTGTGGCGCTCATCGGCTACTCGGCGATGGCCGGGGCGATCGGCGGCGGGGGGCTCGGCGACCTCGCCATCAGGTACGGCTACCAGCGCTTCGACACCACCGTGATGGTCATCACGGTCGTGTTGCTGGTGGTGGTCGTGCAGCTGATCCAGAGTCTCGGCGACCTCCTGGCCCGCCGACTGTCCCACCGATGAGACCCCAGGCCGAGACCCAGAGGTCGAGACCCCAGGCCGAGACCCAGAGGTCGAGACCCACGGTCGAGACCCTCAGATCGAGACCCCGCAGGTCGAGATCCACAGATGAGATCCGCAGTTGCACTCAAGGAGATGTCGGATGCGTAAGTTGATCGGCTCCGTGGCCGCCGCCGTGCTCGCGTTGACGCTGGCGGCGTGCGGCGCCTCCGGCGGGGCCGAGTCGGCCGCGGCCAAGGACGACGTGCTGAAGATCGGCGTCAGCCCGGTGCCGCACGCGGAGATCCTGAAATTCGTCAAGGACAAGCTGGCGCCCGCCGCCGGGCTCAAGCTGGACATCGTCGAGTTCGCCGACTACGTGCAGCCGAACGTCCAGCTCCAGGAGGGCCGGCTGGACGGCAACTACTTCCAGCACCGGCCCTACCTGGCCGACTTCCTGAAGTCCAAGGGCGGTGAGGAGCTGACCTTCGTCCAGGCGGTCCACCTGGAGCCGCTCGGCCTGTACTCGCGGAAGGTCAAGAGCGCCGGCGAGCTACCCTCCGGGGCGACCGTGGCCGTGCCGAACGACGCCACCAACCTCGGGCGCGGGCTGAAGCTGCTGGAGGACAACGGCCTGATCAAGCTCAAGCCGGGCGCCGGCACCGCGGCCACCGAGCGGGACGTGGCGGACAACCCCAAGAACCTGCGGTTCAAGCCGCTTGAGGCGGCCCAGCTGCCGCGCTCGCTCGAGGACGTGGACGCGGCCGTGATCAACGGCAACTACGCGCTGGAGGCGGGACTCAAGCCGGCCGCCGACGCGCTGGTGCTCGAGAAGGCCGAGAACAACCCCTACGCCAACGGCCTGGTCGTGCTCAAGGGACACGAGAGCGACCCGCGGATCAAGAAGCTGGCGGGCCTGCTGGCCGGCCCGGAGGTCAAGAAGTTCATCGAGGACACCTACCAGGGCTCGGTCACCTCGTCCACGACCTGACCCTCTCCCGTGGACCCGGCGGCTCGCCGTACGGCGGCGCCGGGTTCGCCGTACCCCTTCTCGCCGTCGCGGCGCCGAGAGGAAACTTCCCGGAGGGCAGGAGGGGGCGGTTCGGGGTGGCCGTGTGCTTCGGTCGTTGGGGTGGTTTTCGTGAAGGTGGGGGCGGTTGGCGCCGCTTCGGCCGACGTGGGGGACTTCCCGGAGGGCAGGAGGGGGCGGTTCGGGGTGGCCGTGTGCTTCGGCCGTTGGGGTGGTTTTCGTGAAGGTGGGGGCGGTTGGCGCCGCTTCGGCCGGCGAGGGCGACTTCCTGGACGACGGCAGGGGCGGTCCGGGGTGGCCGTGCCGCTTCGGGCGGCGTGGGGCGGTGTCGAGGACAGGTCAGGTGGTCGGGTCTCCCGGAGGGACGGAGGGCCGGCGGAGGCCGTCGAAGGCTATTTTGCAGACGGTTTCCGCGAGGGCGTCGGCGTCTAGGCCACCGCGGGGTTTGTACCACTCGGTGAGCGAGTTGACCAGCCCGAACAGCAGGCGGCTCGCGACGGCAGGGTCCACGTCGGGACGGACGTCGCCCTCGGCCTCGGCCTGCCGGACCAGCTCGCCCACCAGATGATCGAACTCGCGCCGGCGGGCCAGGGCCCTGCGCTCTGCCTCGGTGTTGCCCCGCACCCGCAGCAGCAGCGTGACGAACGGGAGGCGCTCGACCAGTACGTGCACGCTGCGGCGCACGAGGTGCTCGAGCCTGTCGATGGCGCGGCCCTCCAGGGCGGCGGTCTCTCGCGCGGCCTCGGACAGGCCGTCGAGCGCGCGGTCGACGGCCAGGCGGAGCAACTCGTCCTTGCCGGAGACGTGGTGGTAGATCGCCGACTTGGTGATGCCGAGCCTGCGGGAGAGGTCCTCCATGCTGGTGGCCTCGTACCCCTGCTCGTTGAACACCTTGACCACGACGGCCAGCAGCGACTCGAGATCGTAGCCGGGGCGGCCCCGGCGGGGCGGCGTGACGCGGGCGGTGGTCATCGACGGAAGTATCTCAGAAGGCCGCGCATCGGCACCGGCACGCTCGCAGGTATCCGGGGCCGGGCGTCGGCACGGTCGCAGGTACCCAGGTGGGCCGGGCGTCGGCACCGTCGCAGGTGCCCGGGCGGGCCGCGCATCGGCCGGTCCCAGCTCGACCGGTTCCTCGCCGCGTCGCGCCGGCGGTCGCGGTCATCTCGGCGGGCCGCCTTTCGGTCCTTGCCGCCGGAGGGGGTGACCGCTCGGTCCTTCCGGTTGTGTCGTGAGGCTCGCGGAGTGAGTGGGTAGAAGCCAAAGGGCCGTCGTGCCGTCACGCCTCCCCGCGCCCATCCGGCGCGGGGTCGCCATCGCGGCGGACGGCCCGATTGGTGTTCCTCGATGGGGAGGTCGGCTATGGCCGCGCTCAGCAGCTACGTCACCGGTTCCTGGCACGTCCCGCCCGATGAGGGGGCCCCGGTGCACGACGCGGTCACCGGTGAGGAGGTCGCGAGGGTGTCCTCGGCCGGCGTCGATTTCCGCGCCGCGCTCGAGTACGGGCGCCGCACGGGCGGGCCCGCGCTGCGCGAGCTGACCTTCCACCAGCGCGCCGCGCTGCTGAAGTCGCTGGCCTCCCACCTTCGCGAGCACCGCGATGAGCTGTACGCGTTGTCGCTGCGCACCGGCGCCACCTTGAACGACTCGCGGTTCGACGTGGACGGCGGCATCGGGGTGCTGTTCTCCTACTCCAGCAAGGGCCGTCGCGAGCTGCCCAACGACACCGTCCATCTCGACGGAGGCGTCGAGCCGCTGAGCAAGGGCGGCACGTTCGCGGGCAGGCACCTCCACACGTCCCTGCGCGGCGTCGCCGTGCAGATCAACGCGTTCAACTTCCCCGTCTGGGGGCCGCTGGAGAAGCTCGCGCCGGCGTTCGTGGCCGGCATGCCGTCGCTGGTCAAGCCGGCGGGCCAGACCGCCTATGTCACCGCCCGGCTGGTGGAGCTGATCATCGCCTCGGGCATCCTGCCCGAGGGCGCGCTGCAGCTGGTGTGCGGCAGCGCGGGCGACCTGTTCGAGCACCTCACCGAGCAGGACGTGGTGGCGTTCACCGGCTCGGCGTCCACCGCCCAGAAGCTGCGCACCCACCCGGTCGTCGCCGCCCGCTCGGTGCGCTTCAACGCCGAGGCCGACTCGCTGAACTGCTCGATCCTCGGCCCGGACGCCTCGCGCGGCAGCGCCGAGTTCGACCTGTTCGTCGAGCAGCTCGTGACCGAGATGACCGTCAAGGCGGGGCAGAAGTGCACGGCGATCAGGCGGGCGTTCGTCCCGGCAGAGCTGCTCGGCGACGTGGCCGAGGCCGCCGCGGCCCGGCTGGCGGAGGTCACGGTCGGCGACCCGGCCGACCCGGCGGTGCGCATGGGCCCGCTCGCGAGCGTCGGCCAGCGCGAGGAGGTCCGCCGCGCGCTGAAGGCCCTCATCCCCGCCGGGACGGTGGTGTTCGGGGACCCTGACCGGGTGGAGGTGATCGGCGCCGACGCCGACCGCGGGGCGTTCGTCTCGCCGCTGCTGCTGCGCGTGGACGAGGCCGACCGCCCCGAGCCGCACGAGGTGGAGGCGTTCGGCCCGGTCAGCACGCTCATGCCGTACACCTCGGCGGAGCGGGCGGTCGAGCTGGCCGCGCGCGGCCAGGGGAGCCTGGTCGGGTCGGTGGTCACCGGCGACCGCGACTTCGCCCGTGAGGTGGTGCTCGGCACGGCCCCCTGGCACGGCCGCCTCCTCGTGCTGTCCGCCGAGTCGGCCAAGGAGTCCACCGGCCACGGCTCGCCGCTGCCCGCGCTCGTCCACGGCGGCCCCGGGCGGGCCGGCGGCGGCGAGGAGCTGGGCGGCGTCCGCGGCGTGCTGCGCCATATGAACCGCACCGCCGTCCAGGCGAGCCCGTCCATGCTGGGCGCGATCACCGGCAGCTGGGTGCCCGGCGGCGAGCGCACCGTGACCGACGTGCACCCGTTCCGCAAGCACCTTGAGGAGCTCAGGCCGGGCGACACGGTGGTCGCGGGCCCGCGCCGTGTGGACCTGGCCGACATCGAGCATTTCGCCGAGTTCACCGGCGACACCTTCTACGCCCACATGGACGAGGAGGCCGCCAAGGCCAACCCGTTCTTCGACGGCAGGGTCGCCCACGGGTACCTGATCGTCTCGCTGGCGGCGGGGCTGTTCGTCGACCCCGGCCCCGGGCCGGTGCTGGCCAACTACGGCCTTGAGAACCTGCGCTTCCTCACGCCGGTCTACCCCGGCGACGAGCTGACGGTCACGCTCACCGCCAAGCGGATCGACCCGCGCGAGGGCGCCCCGTACGGCGAGGTGCGCTGGGACGCCGACGTGACCAAGCAGGACGGCTCGTCGGTGGCCAAGTACGACGTGCTGACCCTCGTGGCCAGGCGTGACGGCTGAACCGGGGGCCGGGAGGGCTCAGGGACCGGCCGGCGCGGGGCCCGCGGCCTTGCGCGCGACCGGTCGCTGGGCGAGACTGATAACTGACCGGATGTTCGGTAAAGGGGTGGCGGTACATGCCTGACCTCCAACGGCATTTCGACCGGACGATCGAGCAGGACCGGCGCGTCGAGCCGCGCGACTGGATGCCCGACGGCTACCGCGCGACCATGATCCGCCAGATCGCCCAGCACGCCCACTCCGAGATCATCGGCATGCAGCCCGAAGGCGAGTGGATCACCCGCGCGCCGTCCCTGCGGCGCAAGGCCATCCTGCTCGCCAAGGTGCAGGACGAGGCGGGCCACGGGCTCTACCTGTACTCCGCCGCCGAGACCCTCGGCGCCGACCGCTCAGAGCTGACGGCGATGCTCATCGAAGGGCGGCAGAAGTACTCCTCGATCTTCAACTACCCGACGCTGAGCTACGCCGACGTCGGGGTGATCGGCTGGCTGGTCGACGGCGCGGCCATCTGCAACCAGGTGCCGCTGTGCCGCAGCTCGTACGGGCCCTACGCGCGGGCCATGATCCGCATCTGCAAGGAGGAGTCGTTCCACCAGCGGCAGGGCTACGAACTGCTCCTCACCATGATGAAGGGCACCGCGGCCCAGCGTGACCTGGTGCAGGACGCGGTGAACCGCTGGTGGTGGCCATCGCTCATGATGTTCGGCCCGCCCGACGACGCCTCGCCCAACAGCGCGCGCTCCATGGCCTGGAAGATCAAACGGCACACCAACGACGAACTGCGTCAGCGCTTCGTCGACATGACCGTGCCGCAGGCCGACGCGCTCGGCGTCACCCTGCCCGACCCCGAGCTGCGCTGGAACGCCGAACGGGGCCACCACGACTTCGGGCCGGTCGACTGGTCGGAGCTCAAGCGGGTGATCAGCGGCGACGGGCCCTGCAACGCGCGTCGCGTGGCCGTGCGGCGCGCCGCGCACGAGGACGGCGCCTGGGTCCGCGAGGCCGCCGCCGCGCACGCCCGCAAGGCCGCGGGCGGCGCGGACGTCGAGGCGGGCCTCGAGGCAGACGTCGAGGTGGGCATCGAGGCCGGCGTCGAGGCGGGGCGGAGGTGAGGGCGTGAGCGACTGGCCGCTGTACGAGGTGTTCGTGCGCAGCAAGCGGGGACTCAACCACGTCCACGTCGGCTCCCTGCACGCCGCCGACGACGAGACCGCGCTGCGCCACGCCCGCGATCTGTACACCCGGCGCAACGAGGGCGTGAGCATCTGGGTGGTCCGTTCCGACCACATCGCCGCCACCAGCCCCGACGAGAAGGACCCCTTCTTCGCGCCCAGCGGCGACAAGGTCTACCGGCATCCGACCTTCTACGCCATTCCCGACGACGTCCCGCACATGTGAGGTCGCGATGTCCTCCGACGCCTCCGCATCATCCACACCGGCCGAGCGGGCGCACGAGCTCTCCCTGGCTGACGCCTATGAAGCGATCAACGAGGCGGACGACCCCCGCTGGGCGTACGGCACGGGTTTCGCCGACCCGCTGGCGGGCGTCGACACCCGGCTGCCCGCCGGCGTGGACGGCGCCGACCTCGCGGCGTACTGCCTGATGCTCGGCGACGACGCGCTGATCATGTCGCACCGGCTCCAGGAGTGGTGCGCGCGCGCCCCCGAACTGGAGGAGGAGGTGGCGCTGGCCAACGTCGCCCTCGACCTGCTCGGGCAGGCTCGGCTGCTGCTCTCACGGGCGGGCGCGGCCGAGGGGGCCGGCCGCGACGAGGACGCGTTCGCGTTCCTGCGCGAGCCGGGGGAATTCCGCAACGTCCGCCTCGCCGAGGCGGAGAACGGCGACTTCGGGCAGGAGACGGCACGCCTGCTGATCTTCTCGACCTGGCGGCTCGCCCTGCTCGACCGGCTGGCGGGCTCCCGTGACCCGGTGCTGGCGGCGGTCGCAGCCAAGGGGGTCAAGGAGGTCGCCTACCACCGCGACTACGCGGCGGGCTGGGTCGTCCGGCTGGGCGACGGCACGCCGTACTCGCGCCTGCGCGTGATCGAGGGCCTCGCGGCCGTGTGGCCGGATGTGGCGGAGCTTTTCGTCCCGCACGAGGTGGAGTCGCGACTCGCGGAGGCCGGGGTGGGCGTCGACCCCGCCACGCTTCGCGAAGAGTTCGACGCCGTCATCCACCACGTCCTCACCACCGCCACCCTCACGGTCCCCGCCGCCGCCCCGCCCGTTGAGAACCGGACCGGACGCGGACGTGACGGCGTGCACACCGCCGCCCTGACCCGGCTGCTGGCCGAGATGCAGAGCGTCGCCAGGGCCGATCGGGGGGCGAGATGGTGAGCGCATGGGAGGTCGTGCGGGCCGATCGGGGGGCGAGATGGTGAGCGCGCGGGAGGTCGCGCGGGCCGTGCCGGACCCTGAGCTGCCCATGCTGTCGCTGGCCGACCTGGGCATCCTGCGCGCCGTCGAGGAGACCGGCGGCGGGGGCGTCGTCGTCACCATCACCCCCACCTACAGCGGCTGCCCGGCCATCGGCGCCATCAGGGCGGACCTCTCCGCCGCCCTGCGCGCGGCCGGGTACGCCGAGGTGGAGGTGCGCACGCTCCTCGCCCCCGCCTGGACCACCGACTGGATCACCGAGGAGGGCAGGCGCAAGCTCGCCGAGGCGGGCATCGCCCCGCCCGGCCCGGCTCCGGCCCGCCCGGCGGGTCCGGTGCCGCTGACCCTGGGCCCGGTCCGGCGGCTGGTGGCCTGCCCGCTCTGCGGATCCGGCGACACCGAGGAGGTGTCCAGGTTCGGGGCCACCGCGTGCAAGGACCTGTGGCGTTGCCGCGTGTGCCAGGAGCCCTTCGAGCACGTCAAGGAGCTGTGATGGCCTCCGCCCGAACGGCCCGCGATCACGGCCGGCCCGCGGCCGAGGACATGGGCACATGCGGAGGCGCGAGTGCGGGTGCAGGTACGGGCGGTGGCGTGACCGGAGGAGCGGGTGCGAGCGGAGACGCCGGCAGAGGGGCGGCCGTAGGCACGGCCAGGGGGGCGGCCGCAGGCACGGGCGGGGACGGGGGCGCTATGGGAGGTGCGGGCGGGGGGCGGCGTAGGGTCGGGTTCGCGGCGTTGCGGGTGTCGCGGGTGGACCGGCTCTGCGAGGACGCCGCCGCGATCACCTTCGACGTCCCCGCTGAGCTGGAGGAGCGGTTCGCGTTCCGGCCCGGCCAGTCGCTCACGCTGCGCGTGTTCGTGGACGGCCGCGAGGAGCGGCGGTCGTACTCCATCTGCGCTCCGGCGGGCGGACCGCTGCGCATCGGTGTCAGGGAGATCCCCGACGGGCTGTTCTCGACCTGGCTGGCGCGCCGCCTCAAGCCGGGGGATCAAGTGGAGGCGCTGCCGCCGGCCGGTGGCTTCACCGCCGACCTCTCTCGCCCGGCGCACCACGTGTTCGTCGCGGCGGGCTCGGGGATCACTCCTGTGCTGTCGATCGCCTCGTCGGTGCTGGCGGTGCCCGGTTCCACGGTGACGCTGTTCTACGGCAACCGCACCACGCGCACGGTGATGTTCGGCGAGGAGCTGGCCGACCTCAAGGACTCGGCGCCCGCCCGGGTCGAGCTCGTGCACGTGCTCTCGAGAGAGCCCAGGGAGCCCGAGCTGTTCACCGGCCGTCTGGACCGGCCCAAGCTGCGCCTTCTCCTCCCGGCCCTGACCGACGTGCCCGGCGTCGCCCACTGGTGGCTGTGCGGGCCGTACGGTCTGGTCAAGGACACCCGGCAGGTGCTCTCCGAGCTGGGGGTGGCGGAGGAGCGCGTCCACCACGAGCTGTTCTACGTGGACGAGCCGCCGCCCCCGCCGGCCCGCCGCGTCGAGGGGACGCGCGAGGAGGCGGTGGCCAAGGTCACGGTGATCCTCGACGGCCGGGCCACGACCGTGCCGCTTCCTCCGGGCGTCACCGTGCTGGAGGGCGCGCAACGCGTGCGGCCGGACCTGCCCTTCGCCTGCAAGGGAGGGGTGTGCGGAACCTGCCGCGCCAAGGTCACGTCCGGAGTGGTGGAGATGCGCCGCAACTTCGCCCTCGAGCCCGCCGAGGTGGCGGCCGGGTACGTCCTGACCTGCCAGTCCATTCCCCTGTCGCCCGACGTCACCGTCGACTTCGACACCTGACGCGCGGCGGCGGGCCGCAGGGGAGCGGTCATACGGGGCGGGAGAGGCGGAGGCGCCAGCGGCCGTCGCGGGCGGTGAGCGAAAGCTGTGCGAGCGGCTCGGTGTCGAGGCGCCAGAACGTGTCGGGAGGCGCGGCGAGCACGTGCACGAGGGCGGCTCTGATCACATCCGGGTGGGTGACGGCGACGACCTTTCCGGAGGCTCTGCCGGGCAGCCCCCGGAGCCAGGCGGCGACGCGGTCGATCAAGGTGAGGACCGATTCGCCGCCGTGAGGGGTGGCGGCGGGGTCGGTCAGCCAGGCCATCAGGCCTTCGGGATCCCGCTCCTGTATCTCCGCGAGCGACCGCCCCGTCCAGTGACCGGCGTCGCGGTCGCGCAGCCCGTGGTCGACCACTGGGACAAGGCCGAGCCCGGCCGCTGTCTGGCGACAGGACAGCGCGGGCCCGCACAGGGCGGCGGGCGGCGCCGGCCGGTACGGCGCGTCGGCATCCGTGGCGGCCGCGATCCGCGCGCCGGCGATGCCGCCCGTGTCGGTGCCCGGCGGGCCGGTGTGGCCGTCGGCGGCCGCGATCCGCGCGGCGGCGAGACCCACCTCCCGGCGGCCTCGCTCGTCCAGCTCCTCGTCGTCGTCAGGGAACTCGGCACGACGCATGGCCGAGGTGAAACCATGACAAACCAGGGTAAGTCGGGTGGTCACTGCATGCCTCTCTGTGGCGCAAGTGGGGTGATTGTCGCTCTTTGCCCCATTGACGGGTCACCGGTTCCCGCGTAACGTCCAAGCGACATTGTTGACGGTGTGGGGAAGCCAGCGAGACTCTGGCACGGCCGCGCCACTGTGAACCGGTCCTTCGGGGCCGGGAGTCAGACCCTCCGTCGTCACAGCCACCCCGCATGGGACGCGTGATCCCGAGGAGGCAGTTCATGGCTCAGGCCGCTGTTCCCCATTCCCAGCCTGTTCCCCTTCGCATTCCAGTGCGCGAGTTGCTGCCGTGGGCGCTCTTCGCCGGAGTGCTCGCTCTCGCCCTGGTGTACTTCGTCGGGGCGGAGCAGGGGGCGCTCTCCCTGTTCCCGGGCAACGCCGTTCACGAGTTCGTCCACGACGGACGCCACCTTCTCGGCTTCCCCTGCCACTGACGCGGCGTCGACGGCATGGTGAGGAACCTGCTGGTCCGCGGCATGCTCGCGGGCCTCGTCGCGGCCGCGCTCGCCCTGGTGTTCGCCTGGATCTTCGGTGAGCCCCAGGTCGGTGCCGCGATCGCCCTCGAAGGGCACACGGGCCACGCGCTCCACGCGCCCGGCTCCGCCGAAGCCCCTCCCGGAACGGCGCCTGTCCTGACGGCCGCGGACGCGGACGCCGAGGCCGAACCGTTCAGCCGCACCGTCCAGTCGACGGCGGGCCTCGCCACGGCGGTCGGCGTCTACGGCGTCGCCGTCGGCGGTGTCTTCGCGCTGGCGTTCGCGTTCGCCTACGGGCGGCTCGGGGCGTTCGCGCCCAGGGCCACCGCCGGCCTGCTCGCCGTGGGCGGATTCGTCACGGTCGGGCTCGTCCCGTTCCTGAAGTACCCGGCGAACCCGCCCGCCGTGGGCGACCCGTCCAGCATCAGCCGGCGGACCGTCCTGTACTTCGCCTTCGTACTGATCGTGGTCCTCCTCGCGGTCGCGGCGGTGGCGCTGGGCCGTCGTCTGGCGCCCCGGTACGGGAAGGGGAACGCGGCGGTGCTCGCCACGCTCGCCTTCCTGGCCGCCGCGACCGCGGCGGGACTGCTGATGCCCGGGGTCGAGGAGGTGCCCGCGGACTTCCCCGCCGTGTTGCTGTGGAGGTTCCGGCTCGCGTCCATCGGCACCCAGGTCGTCCTGTGGAGCGGGCTCGGGCTGGCGTTCGGCCTGCTGGCCGACCGCGTGCTCGTCCCACGGCGCGCCCCGGAGCCCGCACGGGCCGCCCTCTGAGACCCGAGCCCCACGCGAAGCCCTCAAGCGAAGCCCTCAAGCGAAGCCCTGCACGTGGAGCCCTCCGCGTGGAGCCCGTCGACGCGGAGCCCCTCCACGCGGAGCCTCTTCACGCGGAGCCGTCGACGCGGAGCCGACCACCCGCGGCGACGCGCCGCCGAAAGACATCCCAGGAGTTTGAATGTCAAGCCGTAGCACTCTGAGCGTGATGCGACCAGGCGGTCGTTTCGCTGTAGGGCGTGCCGGTCTTCAGGCAGCCGTGCAGGATACCGACGAGTCGGTTGGCGAGTTGGCGCAGGGCGGTGTTGTAGCCGACTCCGCGGGCGCGTTGCCTGTCGTAGTAGGCGCGGGCGCCGGGCGAGACACGCAATGCCACCGA